>NZ_JAFCWO010000004.1:0-299270 GCF_049897605.1 Sphingomonas sp. DC1600-2 | reverse complement strand
AGCCTATGAACGTGGCGAGACGATCGACATCGCCAAGGTGATGATGGCGCGTCAGCAAGCCTCGGTTGGCTTCGAAGCGACACTGGAAGTCCGCAACAAACTGCTGTCCGCATACAAGGACATTATGAGCATGCCGGTCTAAGATAGATGAGCAACGCCCTCACCCCCGCCCCGCAGTCCGGTGTCGCCGCCCTGGTGCCCGAACGCTTCGCCAACCCCTTGCAGCAGATCCAGGGTCTGCTGGCGCAACCGGCCGTGCGCCGCAGCTTGCCGATGGTCCTGCTCGTCGGCCTGATCGCCGCCGCCGCGCTCGCCTGGATGATGCTCGCCACGCCCACGCAGAAGACGCTGTTCTCAGGGTTAGCCGACAGCGACAAGGCGTCGGTGACGGCGGCGTTGCAACAGGCCAATATCACGTCGCGGATTGACCCCGGCACCGGCGCGCTGACGGTCGCGGAGGACGATTATTCGCGCGCGCGCATTCTGCTTGCAGGTCAAGGCCTGCCCAAGGCCGCGCCCGGCGGATATCAGATCCTCGACAATCTGCCGATGGGCGTGTCGCGCGCCGTCGAAGGCGAACGCCTGCGCCAGGCACGCGAGACCGAACTCGCACGGTCGATCCAGGAGATTGACGCCGTTGCCGAAGCCCGCGTCCACCTCGCCACGCCCGAACAATCGGTGTTCGTGCGCGACAATGCCGCGCCGTCCGCCTCGGTGATCGTGAAACTGCAACCGGGCCGTTCGCTCGGCGACGCGCAAGTGTCCTCGATCGTCAACCTCGTCGCCTCGTCTGTCCCCGGCATGAAGCCCGAGGGGGTTACCATCGTCGACCAGATGGGCGGATTGCTCACCAAGGGTGCCAACCAAAGCCAGCTCGGCATAGCCAGCGACGAACGCATCGCCTTTCAGCGACGCGTCGAAGAGAAGTACCGCGCCCAGGTCGTGCAATTGCTCACCCCGCTGATCGGCGCGGGCAATTTCACCGCCGAAATTCAGGCCGATGTCGACTTGAACGAAACCCAGGCGACGCGCGAAAGCTATGACAAGCAAGGCGCGCTCCGCGTCGAGCAGGGCCAATGGACCGGCAATGGCAAGGACGCGCAAGCCCCCGGCGGCATTCCGGGCGCGCTGTCCAACACGCCGCCGCCCGCATCGACTCTGTCCGCCCCGCAACCCGCCGCAACGCCGACCCCGGCACCGCCCGCAGGCTCAGGCGTCTCGACTCCCGGTGCCGCTGCACCGGTGGTGGCGGCCGCTGCCGGCGCGGTGAGCGATGCGATGAAAGCGAGCGACCAATATTCGCGCGCTTATGATCTAGGGAAAGAAGTGTCGGTCAGCCGTACCGCCCCTGGCACGATCACGCGACTGTCGGTCGCGGTGCTGCTGCGTGACCCCGAAACCGGCAAGCCGCGCGGCACGCTCGAAATCCAGCAGGTCACGCAACTCGTCCAGACGGCGGTGGGCTTCAACCCCAGCCGGGGCGACCGCGTTACCGTGATCAGCCGCAAATTCGCTGGCGGAACCGCGCTGGACGACAAGCAGCCCTGGTATGAGGCGGGCTGGCTACCGGTGGTGGCGCGCAATGCGACCGCGCTGGTGATCGCGTTGCTGGTCTTGTTCCTCGGCGTCCGCCCGCTCGCCAAGAGCCTGATGAAAAAGGATCCCGCACCCGTGGCATCGCAGGATCGCCCGGCGCTGGGTCGCGATCTGCTGAGCGAAGCGCAGGGGGGCGGACAGGCCCCGCCGCCGCCAACCGACCAGCCCGTCAGCATCGACGCGCTGGAAAGTGCCCGCAACTATGACGATCGCATCGGCATGGTGCGCGGCTTCACCCGCGACAATCCGGCGCGCGCCGCGCTCGCTGTTCGGGACATGATCAAGTCATGAACGCTCCCATGCGCACCTTTACCGGCGTCGAACGTGCCGCCGTGTTGATGATGCTGGTCGGCGAGGAAGAAGCCGCCGCGATCCTGCAAAAGCTCGACCCCGAAGAAGTCCGCCAGCTCGGCAAGGCGATGTTTGCGGTTGCCGATGTCAGCGAGATCGAGGTCGAATATGCGCTCGACGATTTCGTCGGCAAGGCACGCGAGCGCACCGCGATCGGTTTCGACCCGCGTCCGCGGATCGAGGCGGTGATGACGCGCGCGCTGGGGCAGGAAAAGGCCGATAGCGTGCTGGCGCGGATCGTCCCCGCTGAAGACGCGTGCCAGCTCGATTTGCTCGACTGGCTCGACGCCAGCGAAATCGCCGCGATGATCGAGAAGGAACATCCCCAGATCGCCGCCGTGCTGATCGCCAATCTCGAACCCAGCGTCGGCGCGCAAGTGCTCGAACTGATGCCCGATGCCGCCCAGCCCGACATCCTGCACCGGCTCGCGCGGCTGGGGCCGATCACACCCGAAGCGGTCGAAACGCTGCGTACGATGCTCGCCAACCGCGCAGGTGCTGCACAGGCATCGGCCGGGGTGACGCTTGGCGGCACGCGCGATGCCGCCAAGATCCTGTCGAGCGGCCGCAAGGCGACCGAGCTGCGCGTCATGCCGAAATTGTTCAAGATCGACCGCGACGTCGCCAAGGCGATCGAGGAAGCGATGTTCGTGTTCGAAAATCTGCTCGAACTCGACGACAAGAATCTGGGTACGCTCATCCGCAACATCGACAGCGACATTCTGACGCGCGCGCTCAAGGGCGTGGACGAGAGCATTCGCGGGCGCTTCCTGGGTTGCATGTCGAGCCGCGCCGCCGACGGCATTCGCGACGAGATGGAAGCACGCGGACCGATGAAGCTCTCAGAAGTGCTCGACGCGCAAAAGGTGATCATCCAGATCGCACGCAACCTCGCCAAGGACGGCACCATCCAGATGGGCGCGGGTGAAGACGATTATGTCTGAATTCACCGCCGGATTTTCCGCGCGCAGCCGGGGCGTGGCGGAAGCGCTGCAGGCCGCCTTCGCGCCGCGGGTCGCGGGCTTCGCCGCCGCCGATTTGCGCGAGCGGGCCGAGCGCGGGCCGGTCTCTTTCTCCCCCCACGACAGCGACGGCGAACGCCCGCGGCATTTCTCGCCCGCCGCCCCCGGCACCAATCCCACCGCAGGCTGGGATCCGTTCGATGCCAACCCGGCCCCGCCGGCACAGCCCTTTGTCGATCCAGTCGCGGTGGCGCATGAAGCGGGCTATGCGATCGGCTATGTCGAAGGCGGCGACGCCGCGCGTGCGGAAATGACGGCACTGGCGGAACGCGACCGCGCCCTGCTCGAATCGCTCACCCAGGCGCTGCAATCGAACGACCGGATCGACCGCGAAGCGGTTGCGCGGCGCTTGCGCGAAACGGTGCTGTTCCTGGTCACGCGGCTGGTCGGCGATGTCGGCATTTCGTCCGACCGGCTGGCCCAGCGGATCGAAGCCGCCGCCGACTTGCTGACCGATGCCACCGAATCGGCGATGCTGCGCGTCCACCCCGACGATGTCGCCTTGCTCGAGGGCAAATTGCCCCGCCAGATCTTCGCGGTCGGCGATGCGAGCGTGGCGCGGGGATCGTTCGTGCTCGAAAGCGCGTCGACCATCGTCGAGGATGGGCCGGACTTGTGGCTCGAACAATTGGCGCAAGCGATCGACCATGTCGCGGTGCCGGGGGCATGACCGACCCGCGCGCCGTTCGCCCTGAGCCTGTCGAAGGGCCATCGTTTGTCGCACCGCCGCTTGTGGGGCGAGAGGTGCTTCGACAGGCTCAGCACGAACGGAACACCAAGAGCATGCCATGCTGAACCGCTTCACCGGCGACTATCTCGACGCGCTCGGCCTGCCCGATTTCGCGCCACGACCCAAGGTGTCCGGGCGGTTGGCGTCGTTTGACGGGCTGTTGATGGAGGCCGTTGGCCTGACGCTCCCGGTCGGCACGGTGTGCCAGGTCGGCGATCGTCAAGCGGGCGTCGAAGCCGAAGTGATCGGCTTCCGCAATGGCCGCACCTTGTTGATGAACCTCGGCGGCCCTGCGGCGCTGCTCCCGCAAGCGCCGGTACGCCCGCTCGGACCTCCGGGCGAGGCTGAGGTCGGGGCGGCGCTGCTCGGTCGCGTGGTCGATGGCGCGGGCAAGCCGATCGACGGGCTGGGGCCGATCCGCGGTGCGGGGCGCTGGCCGCTTGCGGGCAAATTGCAATCGCCGCTCGACCGGGGTCGCGTGCTGCACCCGCTTGATGTCGGCGTGCGCGCGATCAATGGTTTGCTCACCGTTGGCCAGGGGCAGCGCATCGGCATCATGGCCGGTTCGGGCGTCGGCAAATCGGTGCTGCTCGGCATGATTGTGCGCGCGGCAGAGGCCGATGTCATCGTCATCGGCCTGATCGGCGAACGCAGCCGCGAAGTCGCCGACTTCCTCGAAACCAAGGTGGCAGGCGAAGCGCGCAAGCGTGCCGTCGTCATCGCCGTGCCCGCCAACCATTCGCCAGTGCTGCGCATCCGTGGCGCACTCCGCACCCATGCCATTGCCGAAGCCTTTCGTGCCGAGGGCAAGAAGGTGCTGCTGATCATGGATTCGCTCACCCGCGTCGCGCATGCCGGGCGCGAAATCGGCCTCGCGCTGGGCGAACCCGCCAGCGCGCGCGGCTATCCGCCCTCGGCGATCGCGATGCTGCCCAATCTGATCGAACGGGCGGGCACCGACGTTTCCTCGGGCGGATCGATCACCGCCATCTATACCGTGCTCGCCGATGGCGATGACGGCAACGATCCCGTGGTCGACAGCGCCCGCTCGATCCTCGATGGGCATATCGTGCTCAACCGCGCGCTGGCCGAACGCGGCGTTTATCCCGCGATCGACATCGGCCCCTCGGTCAGCCGCGTGATGAACGACATTGTCGATAAGCCGCACCAGATGGCCGCGCGCGTGCTGCGCCGCCACCTCGCCACCTATGAGGAAAATCGCGATCTGGTGCTGATGGGGGCGTATCGCTCGGGTGCCGATCCGGCGATCGACGCCGCCATCGCCTGCCATCCGGCGGTGCTCGAATATATCAAGCAGGACCCCGACGAGATGGTCTCGCTGCCCGACGCCGCCGCCGAGCTGATCGGCGTGTTCGGCGATGGCTAAGCCCTCCAAGCTCGACCGCATTCTGCGGGTGCGCACGCTCCAGCTTGGGCTGGTCCAGGCCGAGGAGGCACGCGCGCACGATCGCGCCGCCAGCGAACAAATGCTCAGGTCGCGCATTGCGCAGCTCACCGCGAACGTCTCACCCACACCGGCGGCGGAACCCGTCGCTGGCTTTTCGCTGGTCGCTGCAGCGCATTTTCGCGAGCGGCTCCACCAATCGGCCGAAGCAGCCGAAGGCCGCTTGCGCGCGGCCCAGGCAACCGCTGCGCGCGCCAGCGAAGCGACGCGTGAGGCCCGCCGCGACCAAAGCGCGATCGAGAAATTGATCGCCCGCGCCGACGCCGAGGCCGTGGTCAAGGCGATCCGCGCGATGGAAGCCGCACCGTCAACGCGCAAAATTCGGCACGATCCTTGCTGAAGCTCTGACGACGTCGATCGGGAGTTGCGATCGATCCCCGTTGGAGCCTGCATGATCGATCCGTTGCCCCTATCGTCTGCGCCATCCGCACTTGCCCCAGGCCACGGACAAGCCCCCGGCCACGGGGGCTCCACGCCCGGTGGTTTCGAGAAAGCGCTGGGCGCGATCCTCGAGGCACGCGATGCCACGACTACGGTGCCCGGAAGCACCTTGGCGATCCTGACGCGGCAAGCGGCTGCCGTAGACGGCAAAGGTTTGCCCCAACCCCTCCTGGCCACGGTCGGCGCGTCCGAAACCGACAGGCCGAGCGCCGTTCTGAATTGGGCTCCTTCACGAACCGATCCGACGGCCTCGGGAGCCACACCGGTCGTCCAGATCAAAACCGCTCTGCCGGCTCGACTCCCAGCCGCAGTCCCGAAGGCCATGCCCGCGCAAAATACGGCGTTGCAAACGACGTACGATGGCAGCCGGCTCGAATCCGCTGTGATCGACGCTGAAGGAACGTCCCTTGCCGCCGGGCCGTCCACGACGGCACCAGTCGCTTCCGCGAAGATCGCCGCACCTATGCCAGCCGTCGTGCTTGTGGCGGCGCAGGGTGGGACAGATAGCGGCGCGCCCGCTTCGCGGGTGCCCGCGGTTGCGCCAAACACCACGCTTGTCGCCATCGTAAACGATGGCGCGTCGCATCGCCCGACGGCCACCGCCAAAGATCCGCTCCCTCCGTCGACGACGCGCTGGCGGGACAAAGGGCAAGGCCTGCTGACCGGCGCTTCCGCAGCAGCAGTGGCCTCCGCAAACGTGACCGCAGCAGCAACGGCGGCACCGCTTCCCGCGATCGACCGGTCGAGCCACAAGCGGCCTGCCGCCGTACAAAGCGGGGCGGCTCCGCTTGCGCCTCTCGCCGCATCGATCGAGCCAGTCGTCCCGGCCGTGGTCGTAGCGGACGCGACGCCCGCGCCGACCGTCTTGGCCGAGAAGCCGCAGGCACTGTCGCAGGACAATAGCCCCCTGCCGGTGCCCTCACAAAGCGGGGCGGCTCCGCTTGCGCCCCTCGCCGCATCGATCGAGCCAATCGTCCCGGTGGTGGTCGTAAGGGACGCGACACCCGCACCGACCGTCTTGGCCGAGAAGCCGCAGCCATTGTCGCCGGACACCGGGACTTCCACGGCCGGAGCCGCAAAACCATCGATATCCCTTTCCGCCCCGCCTCGGGCGACCGGAGCACGCGTCCAAACCCTGAGCGCTTTTCTGGAAGCGCGCGACGCGACGGCGACATCGCGGGCACGCCCGGCGACGGCGCGCGCGCAGCCAGCGCACGCAGACAACAGCTTGCCCCAGGCCGTTCGCGTCGACGCAAACGATGCGACGATAGCGCTTGTCCCAAATCCGGGGTCGCCGCTGGTCGCGCCCGCTATCGCGTTTGCACCGGCGACCGGTAACGACGCTGAACTCGATTCAGGTCTGCAGAGCGTGGCAACCGTGGCCTCGCCCGCCGCGGCTCAGCGCGCGATATCGGTGACGAGCCTCAGGTCCGCACCCTCGCCAATTGTCACGACCGCAATATCGTCGCTGGCAACGCCCACCCGCCCGTCGACGCTGCCATCGACCGGGGCCCAAGCGCCCGTCACCTCAGATATCGCAAACGCCGCAGACGCGGATGCCACCATAGTCGGCCATACGGTATCGCCACCTGCCGTCCATTCGGCCGCGATCGTTCAGACCATCCCCGCCGCCGGGAGCGAGCTCGTCGCTGCGGCACCGTCAAACGCGCCAGCAAGGGTCGACACCCCGCCCGTTTCGATCACACTGCCAAATTCCGATCGCGTCGACGCGATCCGCCAGCCTGAGCCGTCTCGGCCCGAGCTCATAACCACGGCCCAACCGCTCCCCATCGTTTCAACGGCAACCGCACCCGTGGCAACGCCGCTGCCGGGCGACGCAGGGCCCTTGGTGCCTGCCGCTGTTTCCGCACCTGCGGCACCCCTCCCGATCGTTGCCGCGTCGAGCGCGATCACGCCGCCAGCGGTGCCGCAATCACCCCCGCGGGTTGATCGTTCGGATCCGCCGATCCGGGTCGCCCGGCGCGACGCCGCAGTGCCAGCCATCACCGTCAGCACGACGCCGCAACCCGCCGGTCAAGTCTTCGCGGCGGCAATCGCGGCGGCGACGTCCTGGCGCGACAAGCCCGCAGCCCGCAATGAGGGCGACACTGCCACACTCTCAGTCGCCCTCAGCCCGGCATCGACGGTCGATTTGCGGGGTCCGGCAAGCGTGTCGGCAACCGGCAAAACCGACGCCACGCCCCTCGACCTGAGGCAGGATCAGGGCTTGCAGCACATGATCGATCGCATCGAAACGCTCCGCGACGATGCCAATGCGCATGACACGCGCATAAAGCTTACCCCCGACGCACTGGGAAGCGTTGACGTCGCGGTGCGCCAGGATGGCGACCGCGTCCATGTTCGCTTCACCGCCCAGCATGAAGCCACCCGCGCGCTGATCGCCGAGGCGCAGCCGCGCTTGACCGAACTGGCCTCCGCGCGCGGCGTTCGCATCGGCGATACCAGCGTGACCACCGATAGCGCGGGCGGCGGCAACGGTGCCGCCCCGCAGCCGCGCCCAACCCCGCAACCTTCGCGAACGCCGCCCCGCGCGCGCTCCGAAGCCACTGACGATCCCGTCGACCACCGCCTCGCCTAAAGATGAAGGAAAGTAACCATGAGTGATGCCACCAAGGAAACGCCCAAGAAGAAGGGCGGCATGATGAAGATCCTGCTGCTCATCGTCGGCGGGCTGGTGCTCGTCGGCGGCAGCGTCGGCGGCGCGGTGTTCGCCATGCATGCCGGGCTGCTTGGCGGCAGCAAGGCCGCACCCGAGCCGACTGGCCCACGGCTGGTCCCCAAGGCCGAGCAGAAGCGCGTCGGCACCGGTGAGGGTGCCGAGGGAGCCAAAGGCGGCACCAAGCCACCGATCGGCGTGGGCGGCGACAAATATGCCTCGAATTACTATACCATGGACAAGGAGTTCACCTCCAACCTGCAGGACAGCGTCCATTTCGTGCAGGTCGGGGTCGCCGTCTCCACGCCCTATGACGATTCGGTGATCGAGAACATCAAGACCAACGAAATCGCGGTGCGCTCGGCAATCCTGATGGCACTCGGCGACACCACCGAGGAGCAGGTGTTTACCAGCGACGGCAAGAAGGTTTTGCAGCGTCGCATCGCCAAAGCGATCAACGATACGCTCAAGGAAAAAGAAGGCTTTGGAGGCGTCGGTAACGTTTACTTTACCAATTTCGTTGTTCAGTGAGGCATGGTTAACGAAGGCCTTCACAGCGCGAGCGACAGGCGGGAACGGCCCCGGCGGACAGCAGAGCATGTCACGCTGGGGACGGCCAACCTCAACCCGTTCGGCGACCTGCACACGGTGCAGCATTTGTCCGCGCGCCTCGCGCGCGGCGTGCGCGCCGTGTTCGAGCCGTTGCTGCGCCGCGAATGCCGCACCTGGGCCGAGCCTTTGGTGGTGCAGCGCCTGGCCGATTACCGGGTGGAACGCCCCGACGGCCTGACCGCGTGGCTGCCAATGGCGATGACGGCGGTTGGGACACCCGCCGCAGGGCAGGCGCTGGCGGTGCTCGACGGACGCTTCGTGATGGAATTGCTCGATCTGTTCTTTGGCGGCACGGGGGCCGCGCCCGCCAGCTTGCCCGCCGAATTCACCCCCGCCGCCGAGGCGATGATCGCCCAGCTCGGCCGGATGCTGGCCGAGCCGATGCGCGCGGCATGGGAGCCGCTCGCCCGCATCGAGTTCACCCCCGGCCGGGTCGAGGCGAATCCGGCGCTGATTACCGATCTCGACGCCGATGACGCCGTCGTCATCACGCGCTTCGGCATCGCCTCCGGGACCGCCAAGCCCGTGTTCCTCGACCTGCTCTATCCCGTCACCGCGTTGAAGCCACACGGCCCGTCCTTGACCGGCAAGGTGCATGGCAAGACCGCCGAGCCTGACCCGGCGTGGCGCAACGGCCTCACCCGTGCGGTGATGGACGTGCGCTTCCCGATCCGATCCGTACTGGCGGAACCGATGGTGTCGCTGAGCCTATTGATGGAACTGAAGGCGGGCGACGTGATCCCGATTTCGGTCGGTGGCGACGTGCCGGTGATGGTCGGCCGCGATCGGCTCGGCGCGGGGACTGTCGGTACGTCGAACGGCAAGGCCGCGATCAAGCTCACGCATATTTCCTACGACCTAGACCGTGCTTTCGGGGGTGAATTGCAATGACCGACTTGAGTGGCGGATTCCCCGTCGATGCCAGCCTGGCCGCCAATTTCCGGCTGCTGCAGGACGTCGATGTCAAGCTGACAGTCGAAATCGGTTCGACTTCGCTCACGTTGCGCGAATTGCTCGCGCTTGGCGAAAGCAGCGTGATCGAGCTCGACCGCCAAGCCAATGAACTGCTCGACGTGCTGGTCAACGGCACGCTGATCGGGCGCGGCGAAGTGGTGATGGTCGGCGACAGCTTCGGCGTGCGTATGACCGAATTGGTCAGCCCCGAGAAGCGGGCCTGATCGCCATGATGTGGTCCTATATCCTCAAGCTCGTCGTGCTACTGCCGCTGGTGTGCGGCCTGATGATCGGGTGCCTCTATGCCTGGCGTCGGCTCGAATCGCGGCTGCCGGGTCAGCCTGCCAATCGGCTGCTCAAGGTCACCGAGACCATGATGATCTCGCCCAGCGTCCGGCTGGCGGTGATCGATTTCGAGGGGCGCAAGCTGCTCGTCTCGGTCAGCCGCACCGGCGTCGCGTTGGTCGATCGCGGTGGGGACGCACGGTGAGCGTCAAGGTCATTCGCAAAGGCTCGGGCCCGGCGCTGATCAAGCCATCGGTGGCGCGCGTGCTGCCTTGGGGCAAGCTGGCGCTGATGCTGCTCGGCGTGGTTTTCGCGATCCTGGTCGCGCACCCTGCCTTCGCCCAGGCCGCCCCGATCGCGGTGCCGACCCCAGGGGCCGGCGACGCCGCCGATCGCGCGCTGAAGGATCTTGGCGGCGGCAATGCGCCGATGGCGCTGAGCTTGCAGATCCTGATCGTGATGGGGCTGCTGACGATCCTCCCGGGCATCCTGCTGATGATGACCAGCTTCACGCGCATCATCATCGTGCTGGCGATCGTGCGGCAGGCGATGGGCTTGCAACAGACGCCGCCCAACCAGGTGCTGATCGGCCTGTCCCTCTTCCTGTCCTTCTTCGTGATGGCCCCGACGATCACCCAGATCAACGCGACCGCGATCCAGCCTTATGCCGAAAGCAAGATCGGCGCGACCGACATGATCAAGGCCGCCGCGATCCCGCTGCACACCTTCATGACCAAGCAGACCCGCAAGAAGGACATCACCATGTTTGCCGGCATCGCCAAGAGCGGGCCGTACAAACAGGCCAATGACATTCCCTTTTCGGTGCTGCTGCCCGCCTTCGTCACCAGCGAGCTGAAGACCGCGTTCCAGATCGGGTTCCTGGTATTCCTGCCCTTCATCGTGATCGATCTGGTGGTGGCGACGGTGCTGATGTCGCTCGGCATGATGATGCTGTCGCCCACGATCATCTCGATGCCGTTCAAGCTGCTGCTGTTCGTGCTGGTCGATGGCTGGGCGCTGACGATGGGTAGTCTTGCCAATTCGTTCGTGAGTTGAAGCGATGCGCAGCACACGACCGTTCGGGCTGAGCTTGTCGAAGCCCGCGCGCAGCACCTGCCGCGGTCGCCGTGGCGCGCTGCCCTTCGACCGGCTCAGGGCGAACGGAAAGGAGCGTTTCTGATGGACGCGGACTATTTCCTGACCGTCGCCAACCAGACGATGTGGGTGCTGGCGCTCGCCGCCGCGCCGATCCTGATCCCGGCGCTGCTCGCCGGGCTGATCACTGGCATGATCCAGGCAGCGACCTCGATCAACGAACAGACTTTGTCGTTCGTGCCTAAGCTGATCGTCGTCGGGGTCTCGATCCTGGTGTTCGGCAGCTTGATCCTGGGGCTGCTCACCGATTTCACGATCGGCATTTTCGAACGGATCCCGGATCTGGTGCGATGAGCGCGGGCCTGACCCTTTCTTCCCCCCTCCCGCTTGCGGGAGGGGCTGGGGGAGGGCAGTTCCTTTATCGCGCGCAATGCTCGCGCCACGCCCCTCCCCTAACCCCTCCCGCAAGCGGGAGGGGAAGATGAACGGACCGCTCGGCTTCGGCCTGTCGATCGAGCCGCAATTATGGGCGCTGATCTTCGTGATGGTGCGCGTCGGCGCGGCGTTCATCGCGGCTCCCGTGTTCAGCGCGGTGTCGATCCCGGTCACCGTGCGCGTCACGTTGTCCGGCGCGATCGGCGTGCTGGTGCTCTCGGTGCATCCGGTGGTGCCGCCTGCGCAGATCTTCGCGCTCACCACCTTCCTGGCGGTCGCAGCGGAAGCGCTGGTCGGCTTTGCCATGGGCTTCATCCTGCAAATCGCATTCGCCGCGCCGATGATCGCGAGCGAAGTGATTGGCACCTCGATGGGCATCGGCTTCGCGTCCGCGATCGATCCGCAGAACGGCCGCTCGACCCCGGCGCTCGGCCAGTTTTTCTCGATGATGCTGACGCTGCTGTTCCTCAGCGTCAACGGCCACCTCATCCTCGTCGAGATGATCGTGAAGAGCTATGACGCACTGCCGCCGGGGGCCGCCTGGCTTAAACCAGCGCAGCTTGAGAATATCGCGTTTTTCGGCGGCTACACCTTCCTTGCGGGATTGCTGCTGGCGCTGCCGGTCGGCTTCCTGCTGCTGTGCCTCAATCTCGTCGTCGGCATGATCTCGCGCTCTGCCCCGTCGCTCAACCTGTTCGCGGTCGGCTTGCCCGCCAGCCTCGCGGTCGGCGTGGTTGCGCTCGCCTTGGGCTTTCCGGCGATGGGGGATTATCTGCTCGTCATCATCAACGAAGGTCTCGCCGCCACGCAAAGCCTGGTGCTCGGCTGATGGCAGACGAATATGGTGAAAAGACAGAAGCCCCAACCGCCAAGCGCAAACGCGATGCGGCGGAACAGGGCGACATCCTCAAATCGCGCGAGTTTGCAACCGCGCTGGTGATCCTCGCCGGGTGCGGCTGGCTGGCGATGATGGGGCCTTCGCTGGTCGGTGCGTGCAAGGAGATCATGACGTCGAGTTTTTCGTTCGACCAGCGCGATATCGAGGATTTCTCCCCTTTCCGCCCGCTCCTGCAAAGCGGCTGGAAGCTGGCACCGGCAATCGGCTCACTGCTGGCGGTAACGCTGGCGGCGGCGATCCTTGGCCAGGCCGGGCTTGGCCACCTTGGTTTCAATGGCAAATTGCTCGCACCCAAGGCGTCGCGGATCAACCCCGCCTCGGGCCTGCAGCGCATCTTCGGACCGCAAGGGTGGATCGAGCTCGGCAAGTCGCTGCTCAAGGTGGCGCTGCTCGGCAGCATCGGCTGGTATATGCTGCAACAGGCGTCGCACATGACGATCGGCCTTGCCTCGACCAATATCGGCACGGCCGTCGCTGCGCTCGGCGGCACCTTCATGGGGATTTTGTTCGCGATGGCGGGCGGGCTCGTGATCATCGCGGGCATCGACGTGCCGCTGCAATTGATCCAGCTGCTGCGCAAATTGCGCATGTCGAAACAGGCGATCCGCGACGAGCATAAGGAAACCGAAGGCTCGCCCGAGGCCAAGGGCGCGATGCGTCAGCGTCAACGCGAGATGGCCAAGCGCAACATGCGCGCGGCGGTGGGCGAAGCGCATGTCATCCTGACCAACCCGACGCATTTTGCGGTCGCGCTGCGCTATAATCGCGAGTCCGACCAGGTGCCCGTCGTCGTTGCCAAAGGCCGCGGCGTGATCGCGCTCGCGATCCGCGAATTGGGGGCGGAAGCGCAGGTGCCCGTGCTCGAATATCCCTCGCTGGCGCGCGCCGTCTATTACACCAGCCGCGAAGGGCAAGAGGTGCGCGACGACCTGTATGTCGCGCTGGCGACGATCCTTGCCTTCGTGTTCGGGCTCAACACCGCGGCGGGCGGTACGCCGCCGCCGGTGCTGGTGCCGCCGAGCGCGCGCTTCGACGAAAATGGCGTGAAGGAATCCTAAACATGACCGCCCGCCCGTCGTTCTTACACATGAGTTTGGGAGCAAGACCACAGCCATGGTGACCACCACCGCAACCCAGTCGATCCTCACTTCGCTCGGGGCCGGATCCGGCGTCGACACGGCATCGTTGGTCGCCTCCCTCGTGCAAGCGCAGTTCGCTGCCAAGAACGCGTCGCTGACCAAGCAGGAAGATGCGCTCACCGCGCAGATCTCCTCGGTCGCCAAAGTGCAAAGCGGCATCACCAGCTTTGCCGCCGGGCTCAAGACGCTGGTGACGGGCGGCACCTTGGTGACACAGCCTACGAGTTCGAACACCAGCGTCCTCACCGCGACTGCGCTTCCGGGTGCGAAATTGTCGGGTCTCGCCGCCTCGGTCGAAGTGACTCGCCTCGCCACCGCGCAGGTGGCCACCAGCGCAACGTCCTTCTCCAGCCGGGATGCCACCGTCGGCACCGGCAATCTGACGTTGACCCTCGGCACAGCGACCGTCGACAGCGGCGCGTTGACGGGCTTTACTGCGGGAACCGCCAAACCGGTGACCATCGCCATCGACAGTGCGCACCAGACGCTTTCGGGAATTGCATCGGCAATCAACGCCGCGTCTGCCGGGGTGACCGCGAGCATCGTCACCGACGCCAATGGCACTGCGCGCTTGACGCTGAAAGGCGCGACCGGCACCAATCAGGCGTTCACCCTCTCCAGCGACACGCCGGCACTGTCCGCACTCAACGTCGGCGTCGGCGAGAGCGCGACCACGATCGGCAGCGCGGCTGGTAATGCCCAGCTGAAACTCGACGGCGTCAGCATCGAACGCTCGAGCAACACAGTGTCCGATCTGGTTGAGGGGGTGAAGCTCGAACTTACCGGCACTGCGGTCGGCAAGCCGGTGACCTTGGGCAACACCAAACCGACTGCGGCACTATCGCAGGCAGTGACGGATTTCGTCGATACCTACAATCAGCTGCAGGCGGTGCTCAAGACCGAGACCGATTCCACCTCGGGTGCGCTGCGCAACGACAATAATGCGACCAGCCTGGCGCGCGCGCTGCGCGCATTGCCGCTGACCACGCTGACGACGGGCGCGGCGGCAGGCGACCCAATCAACCTTGCCTCGATCGGCGTGTCGACCAATCGCGACGGCACGCTGAGCGTCGATTCGACCAAGCTGAACGCTGCGCTGACCAATACCCCGGATGCGGTGGAAGCGCTGTTTGCCAATGGCACGGGCGCAACCGGCGGCGGCATCGCCGCGGCGCTGGATGCGATCTCGACCGCAGCAGTCGACCAGAAAGTGACCATCAACGGCAATGTCGAACATATCGGTCTGGTCGGCAGCACCGCGCTTTATACCGCTGCCAAGACCAAGGTGACCGACGCCGAAGCCAAGGTCGCCACCGACACCACGGCCTATCAGGAACGCCTGACCAAGCAATATGCCGCGTCCGACGCGCTGGTGGCCAAATACAAGGCATCGCAAACCGCGCTGACGAACCAAATCGCGCAGTGGAACAAAACCGGGTGAGCACCGCCTACGCAACCGCTTTCGGCCGCAACCCGGAGGCGACGTATCGTCAGATCGAACTCGCCGGACAGACCGCCGAGGCCGATGGGCCAGCGCTTGTCCAGTTATTGTATGACGAGGCGATCCGCGCCTTGCGCGGGGCCGCGTGGGCTGCCGAGAACGGCAATTATGCGATGAAGAGCGAAAAGGTGACGCGTGCCACCGCGATCCTGTTCGCGCTGGAGGCGGGGCTCGATTTCGACGCCGGTGGCACCGTCGCCCCCGCTTTGGCCAACCTCTATGCCGGAGCGCGGCAAACCGTGGTCAATGCAAGCATCGGCAGCGATCCGGCTCCGTTTCGCGAGGTCGCAGCGACGCTCGACGAGATCGGCCAGGCCTGGCGTACCGTGCGCGCCGCATGACCAGCCCCCTGTCGCAACGGAATGGCACCCGCATAACGCCGCCGCAATCGCGCACCGACGCTACCCCGCCGATCGAGTCCCCTGCTTCGACACCGTGCGCAACACCGCCCGCGACCGGCACGATCCTGGCGATCGACGATAGCCGCACCAGCCTCAGCGTGCTCGGCCAGCGGCTCGGTCAGCTCGACTATCGCACCGCGCTCAGCGACAACGGATCAGAAGGGCTCGACCTGATTGCGGCGCGCGGGTTCGATCTGGTCCTGCTCGACATGGTGATGCCGGGCATGTCCGGCCTTCAGGTTCTGCACGAGATCCGCAGCAATGCCGATACGGCGGACTTGCCGGTTATCATGATGACCGGTCACCGCGACCCCGCCGCCGCGATCGACGGACTCGCGGCCGGTGCCGACGACCATGTCGCCAAGCCTCTCGACTTCGATGTCCTTGCCGCACGGATTGCCCGCGTGCTTGCTCGCGCCCGACGAATCACCGAGCTCAAGCGCGCCAATGCAGCGCTCGATGCCCGCGTTGCGACGCGTGCGGTCGAACTGGGCGAAACCAGGGCCACGCTCGCCGCGACGCAGGCCGAGCGCAAGCGCCTGGCTGCGTCGGTCAAGGCGCTGACCGACCGGATCCAATGGCTCAGCCGAACCAGCGTTTCGCGCTGAAATACCCGATGATCCCGATCGTGATCGCAATGCAAATCCCGCCGATCGCGTCGAACGCCCAAGGTTCCTTGGCATAAGGCAACCCCTCGACATTCATGCCGTACAACCCGGTCAGGAAGGTCAGCGGCAGGAAAATCAACGCCACGATCGAGATCAGCAGTGCGCGCGAATCGATCTGCTCGGCGCGCAGATCGGTCAGAGATTCATGCATGAGTGCCGAGCGTTCGCGGATCGCTTCCAGTTCCTCGGCCATACGCGCCGCGCGGTCGGCCGCGGAACCGAGATGCAGCCGGTCATCATCATGCAGCCAATCGCAAGGAAGCGCCGCAAGTTTCTCCAGCGCGGCGCGCTGCGGCTGCAGGAAGCGCCGATAGCCGATCGCCGCAACGCGCACCTTGGTCACACCGCGACGCAGTTCGAACACTTTGTCCGCATCGAGATCGGCTTCGCAATCATCGAGACGGTCGCCGAGATCGGCAACTTCGGGATCGAGCTCTTCGGTAATCGCCACCGCGAATTCGGCGATCAGGTCGCCTGGGTCGCGGATATGGCCGCCCTCGATCAGCTTCACGACATCGTCGATCGCGGTCACCGCACGCCGGGTGACCGAAATCACCCGCCCCGCCACCGCCCAGATCCGCAGCGACGCGAGCGGGTCGGAGGTGGTCATCGCTTCGTTCGAGCGCCCGCGCAAATTGAGGAACGCGCCATCGCCCACCGCATCGCAGCGCGGGCGCGATTCCGACGTCGTCAGCGCATCGACGATATAATCGGGGGCTTTGGCGGTGTCGGTCAGCCACGCCTGCGCATCTTCGTTGTTCGAGGTGAGATGCACCCAGACCAGGTCGCCAGTCGCCGCGATGGCCTGGCCGATGTCGATCCGCGCCGCCTTGCCGTCGGCAACGCAATAGGCAAAACCGCTCATAGTTTCTCCAGCCAAACCGAAAGCCCCGGCTCGCGCGTAACGGGCGGACCTGCGCAGAGGATCCGCACCGCATCCGCACGCGCGCGGTCCAGAACGGCAGAGGGAGCGGATGCCGCCGCATAAATCCGGTCGGCCAAAGCGAGCGCGCGCGCCTGGGCAAGCGTGAGATCGTCGGGATCGTCCGAGACCAGACGGATATGGACGAATTGGTCGCGCTGCGCGATCGGCGACAGCAGCCATGGCTCGACCGCCTCCGGCCCCGCCGCCAATGGATCGAGCGCTCCGCCTTGCGCAAAGGCCGCGCCCAGCGCGCGCCGCCGCGCCTCCAGCGACGGGAAAGCGAGCCGGATCGTGGCCCGCCAGCGGTACAGCGCGGTCGCGAGGGGCCCGAGCGTTTGCGGCAGCAGCGTCTCCAGCCGTTGCCGCACCGCCGCCGCCAGCCCGGCCGAGGCACCGCCGGTGCCAATCGCGACGATCACGGGGTTGCGATCGATGATCGCGGGCAGCGTGAAGTCGCAATCATCGGGCCGATCGACGGCGTTGACCAGCACGCCGCGGGCCTTCAGCCGCGCGATCACCGCTTGCGCCTGCGCAGGTTCCTCCAGCGCGACGATGGCCAGCGCAGCGCTCGCGTCCTCGCCAACGATTTCGGCCCCGGCGCGCTCCAGCAGGCGGCGCTTGGCGTCGGCGGCTTCGCCCGTCCCAACAAGAATCACCGGCCGCCCGGCCAGCCGCACGAACAGCGGCAGACTGTGCAGGCGGGCGTCGTCAGTCACTCGGCGTAAGCCATTCCGGAATGCGTTCGGCGGCGAGGATCGTCTCGGGCAGGATGCGGTCGGCAACTACCGCAAACCGGTCCCCATCGACCAGCACTTCGGGCACCAATGCGCGGCTGTTATAGGTCGACGCCATCGTAGCGCCATAAGCGCCGGCCGTGCGGAAAATGGCGAGGTCGCCGCTCTTCACGGCATCGATGTCGCGGCCCATCGCGAAGGTGTCGCCGCTTTCGCACACCGGCCCTGCAATGTTCGCGATCATGCGTTCGCCGGTTGGACGGACCGCCTTGAAATCATGCCAGGCGTCGTACATCGCCGGGCGCATGAGGTCGTTCATCGCTGCGTCGACAATGACATAAGGATTGATCGCGCCGGGCTTGACCCAGATGACCTTGGTCAGCAGCACACCCGCATTGCCCGCAATCACGCGACCCGGCTCGAACATGAGCCGCACGCCCCAGTCCTTGGTCGCGCGGGCGACCATCGCGCCGTACTCAGCCGGGCTCGGCAAGACATCGCCGTCGCGATACGGCACGCCCAGCCCACCGCCCAGATCGACGCGTTCGATCGGGAAGCCAAGCCCGCGCAAGTGCGCGACCAGTTCCCCAACGCGCCGATAAGCCGCCTCCAGCGGCGCGAGATCGCTCAACTGGCTGCCGATGTGGATCGCGACACCGCGCAGCGCGAGCCCGGGCAAGCCCGCCAGCCGCCCGAAAATCGCCGGGGCCTGATCGATCGGCACGCCAAACTTGTTCTCGCGCTTGCCGGTAGAAATCTTGGCGTGGGTGCCGGCATCGACATCGGGATTCACGCGCAGCGTCGCATTGGCGACCAGTCCGCGCGCCGCCGCCAGCCCGGCCAGCACGACGCCTTCTTCTTCCAGCTCGAGATTGAACTGGCCGAGCCCAGCCTCAAGCGCCGTGGTCAATTCGGCAACGGTCTTGCCGACGCCCGAAAACACCACGTCGCTGGCCGGAATCCCCGCCGCCAGCGCGCGCGCCAGCTCGCCGCCCGACACGACATCGGCACCATAGCCCGCATCCGCCATAACGCGCAGCACCGCGAGATTGGGATTGGCCTTGATCGCATAAGCAAGGTGGACATCCCCCGCCCCCGCCAACCCTTCGCGGAACACGCGCGCGTGGCGCTTCAGCGTCGCGGTCGAATAGACATAAACCGGGGTGCCGACCGCCTCGGCAATCACCGACAACGGCACGCCTTCGCAGTGCATCGCCCCATCGACGAGCGAAAAATGATCCATAGAAACAGCCTAAATCAGTTGGGGGGCGGCAAATCGAAATCGTCGCCGCGCCGCTGCTGCGAGTTCTTGAGCACTTCGTCACTGCGCTCGGGGCGGGCCTGGTCGCTCGGTTTTATCAAATCGGCAGGCGTCGGCGTGGCGGTCGCCCCATAAGGCGCGACCGGCAATGGTTGGCCCTTGGGCGGTTTCAAGGTGGTCGCCGAACCACAACCCGCGAGCAGCGCGATCGACCCGAGGACCATCAAACCCGGCACCCGCGTGAGTGTCATGACCGTTTCCCTTCGCGTGCCGCCGCAATCGCCGCCCGCACGCGCGACGGCGCGGTGCCGCCAAAGCTCGTGCGGCTGGCAACCGACGCATCGACCGACAACACGCCATAGACGCGATCGTCGATCCGCGCATCAATGGCTTGCAAATCGGCCAGCGGCACCGCGTCGAGCTTCACCCCCAGCGCTTCCGCGCGCGCCACTGCCTGGCCGGTGATGTGATGCGCCTCGCGGAACGGCACGCCTGCTTCGCGCACCAGCCAGTCGGCGAGATCGGTCGCGGTGGCGAAACCGGCTTCGGCAAGCCCGCGCATCCGATCGGTCCGGAAGGTCGCGCTTTCGACCATGCCCGTCATCGCCGCGATCGACAGCCCTAGCAAATCATGCGCCTCAAACACCGGCGGCTTATCGTCCTGCATGTCCTTGGAATAGGCCAGCGGCAGGCCCTTCATCGTCACCATCAGCGCGGTCATGCAGCCGAGGATGCGCCCGGCATGGCCGCGCACCAGTTCGGCCGCATCGGGGTTGCGCTTCTGCGGCATGATCGAGCTGCCGGTCGACCATTGATCCGATAGAGCGACGAAGCCGAACGGCTGCGACGCCCACAGCACGAATTCCTCGGCAAGCCGCGACAGATGCAGCGAACATTGCGTCGCCGAGGTCAGATAATCGATCGCGAAATCGCGGTCGGACACGCCATCGAGCGAATTGCGCGTCGGACCATCGAAGCCGAGCGCCGCCGCCGTCATCTCCCGGTCGATCGGGAAGCCGGTGCCCGCCAGCGCAGCCGATCCCAGCGGCGACAGGTTCATCCGCGCCCGCGCATCGGCGAAGCGGCTGCGATCGCGCGCGATCATCTCATAATAGGCCATCAGATGATGGCCGAGCGTCACCGGCTGCGCGCTCTGAAGATGCGTGAAGCCCGGCATCACGCTGTCGGCATGCTGCTCGGCGCGGGCGAGCAAGGCGTCCTGAAACGCGCCCAACGCCGCATCGACCTCGTCGATCGCATCGCGCACCCATAATTTGAAATCGGTCGCGACCTGGTCGTTGCGTGAGCGCGCGGTGTGCAGCCGCCCGGCAACCGGGCCGATCGCCTCGGCCAGGCGCGACTCGCTTTGCATGTGGATGTCTTCGAGCACCATGTCCTCGGCCACGCCATGCTCGGCATAATGCGCGGCAACGGTGTCGAGGCCAGCCGAGATCGTGGCGGCATCCTCGGCCGAAACGATGCCGGTCGCGCCCAACATCGCGACATGCGCCTTGGACCCGGCGATGTCCTGTCGCCACAAACGCTTGTCGAACGGGATCGAGGCATTTATCGCCCGCATGACAGCGGTCGGCCCTTCGGCAAAACGACCGCCCCACATCGCATTGGATGCGCCCGATATGTCTTTACGCTCGGTGATGGTCCCGGTCCTGCTACTCGGAGTGCTTGGCGGGTGCGATAAGCAAGTCTCGTCCAACGGGCAAGACGCGCTCGCGCCCACCGCCAATTCCGCGCAGGCCACCGCAGAACCGGCTGAGACGCACGCGATCGACCGCAGCCACAAGGGCGAAGCCGCCCCCGCGGTCACGTTCGAAGACCCCGATGGCAAGCCGATGACGCTGGCGGCGTTCAAGGGCAAGCCAGTGCTGGTCAATCTCTGGGCGACCTGGTGCGGCCCGTGCGTCAAGGAAATGCCGACGCTCGATGCAGCGGCAGCAACCATCACCGTCGCCACGATCAGCCAGGACAAGGACCGCCCGACCGTCGCCGGTTTCTTCGCCAAGCACAGCTTCGCACGGCTGAAGCCCTATCTCGACAAGGATGTCGGCTTCAGCATCACCTATAATGCCAGCCTGCCGATGAGCATCCTGTTCGATTCGACCGGTCACGAAGTTTGGCGCAGCACCGGCGGCATGGACTGGACGAGCGCCACCGCCAAGGCCGCGCTCGCCGAGGCCAAATAACGCGCGCCGCTCAGATACAGCGCGAATCGCGTTCCGGCGGGGCGGCGGTGCGCGTTTTCCAAACGCCGTCGGGGCCTTTATATTTCTCGCCTGGCGCGGTCTTCAGGATCAAATTGCACCCGCTGGTAAAGGCGAACTGCTCGACCGTGGCACCCGACGCCGCGCTTTGCTGGGTATACGCCGCCTTGCGCTGGATGTTGATGTTGTTGACCAGCGCGCGCACCGCCGGGCTCGCGCTGCCGACCACGCCGAGATAGCCATCGGGCTGCTCGCCCACTTCGCCCGCCGCGCGCGCCGCCTGATAGGCCGGATCACGCTGGGCAACGGCCGCAGACGCACCGCCGACCAGCAGGAGCGTCGCGATCGATATCTTGAGCCTGTTCATCAGAAAATCCCCGGTTGCGACTGAATCAAATTCTTGGCCTGGCCATCAAGACGATAGACCACTTCCTGCGTCACGCTGATGTTGAGATTGATGACGATCGGTTTGTCGGGCGCGGTCACATTAACGCATGCCGTCTGGGCAAGACAGAGCGCGCACAGGCCCAGGATCGTCAGTCTCTTCATTACACTGTTGCTCGGCCGGTCCTTCATCATCGTCAATGCTGTTTCGGTCATGGCACGGTCCTGCTGTCGGAGGGCTGAATGGGGGTGGCGGGCGTCGGCGGCACCGCGCGTTTATTTTGTTCTTCCAGCAGGGTCGGCAAATTGCGTTCGACCAGCCGCTTGGGATCATAGAAATTCTGCACCGAATCGGCGAGCTGGCGGAACGGTGCGGAAATCCTGAGGTTGAACACGATCGGCAGCTTCTGCAGCCGGTCGAACAGGAAATTGCGCTTGGCGCCCGCGCCTTGCGCAATCCCGGCGAAACGCACTTGCGTGATCACCTCGCCCGCCAGCGGACCGTTCATGACGATGTCGAGATTGCGATAGCGCAGCGATTTCAGCGACTGGAACGCGAAATTCCCCCAAAAGCCGAGGTCTTTCTGCGTCACTTCGCCGACATAGGCGATCGTGCCGCCGCCGGGGTGCACCACCAGATTGCCGTTTTCGATCCGCCCGCCGCGCGCATCGAACACCATCGGCAGCGCGCCGTCGAAAATGCCCGTCGCGTTCAAATTCTTGAAGTCGAATTGCTGGAGAAACTGGTCGGCCTGCACGCCCGTCACGCGGAAGGTCAAATGGCGTTCCTGCGCCTCGTCGAAATCGAGGAGGGTCGGTTCGAGCGACAGGCGACCGCCGGCAAAGGGCCATACGCCCTGCTCGACCCGCACCCGCGCGCCCGGCAGCAACTGATAGCGAACCACGCCGTCATTGACCGCAACGCCCGGGTTGAGGCTTTTGATCGTCGCGACCTGCCCAGGCGCGCTCTCGAGATTGAGCAGATCGGTAAAGCGGATTTCCCCGGCAATGCCGCTCGCCGGGCCAAAAGCGGCGGCCAGATTGATGCCCCCGGTGCGGAACACGCCGTCGCTCGTCACGGCTTGCGGTGTCCAGCGAATATGCCCCTCTCCGCTGGTCGCACCCACGACATTGGCGATGACGCCAAAGGTCAGCGGGGTGAGGTGATCGGGCTGGAAATGCTCGTCGAAGGTGATGCCCGGGACGATCAGATCGGCGCGGCCCGTTCCTGTGCCGAGATCGTGCGCGATGGTGACATCGGCCACTTTCACGCCCTGCTTCGGTTCGAACAGCGTGCCAGTGGCGACAATGTGGTTGTCGGCCAGCGTCACGGCCGCGCCGCGCACCGCCATAGGGTGGAACCGCGGACTGGCGGCACTGTCCGCCACCGCGAGTCCTCCCGCCAGCGACAGCTTGCCCTCGGCAAAGCGCCAATTGCCATTGGCGGCCGACAGGAGCAGCGGGACGCTGCCGATTTGTCCCGCTGCTCCGTCAAAGCTGCCCTGCGGGCGATTGGCGGCAAACGCCCCGGCCAATCGCGCCACATCGAGCCGGGTGATCCGCTCTGCCGTCCCGACCCGCACACCAAGCCCCGCCAGCACGAAGCGACGGTCTTCCAAACTCCACTGCGCCTGCCGCATCACCAGTTCCAGCGGCGACGCGCCCAGTGTCCCAGCCAGTCGGATCGGCCCGATCCCGCCTCCGCCGCGCAACACGCCGCGCTCCAGGCGCGCCAGTCCGCCATCGCGGGGGCACAGCGTCATCGAAGACCGCCGCAAATCGATGCCCGAAAGGCGTAGTCGCGCGAACCCGAGCGGGGCACATGTGGCATTGACGGTCAAGCGGGAGCCCCCGTCCCACGTCGCCACGATCGGCAAGCGCAGCGATTCGACCCGACCGTCGCCAAGCGGCCCCGACACATCGATCCTGGTCGTGACCTGGGTCGCGCCATCGTTGCGCGCGGTGAAGGCGACAGGGGCCAACACAAGCTGCGATGTCCCGACGGCATAGGGTTTGATGATCGCTTGACCGATCAACGGGCTGCCCGCAGCATCCTGCATGACCCGAACCCGTGCCTCCGGCAAGCCGCCGCCTGCCATCTCGGCGGCACCCGCGATCCGCCATCCGCTGCGGGCCCCGCCATAGGTGATGTCAGCAGCGCCCGAGGCACGAAGGTTCACGCCCGACGCAGTCGCGAGCGCCAGTCGCGACATCCGTACCCGCCCCTGGGCACCGCCGATCGTGGCGGTTATGCGGGCATCAACACTGACGGAACGCGCCGCCGACCGTGTCGCCATCACCACCTGCGTGGCCATCGGCCCGAGCGGCGTTCCCGCGCTCGCGCTTTGCCACGAATCGAGCTGCGTCAACCGGGCGGGAGAGAGTTGCGCTGCCACCGCCCGCGCGTCGCCATCGAACGTGAAACCACCATTCGCGTACCGATAGGCTCCGGTCAGCGCGGCCTGGCGTCCGGCAACGCCGCTGGCGGCGAAAGGGCCCGAATGCAGGTCGACAGCACCCGACAGATCCTTCCCCGATCCAGCGAAGGACACTGGCCCCATGATCGTGCGCGCGCCCACACCGCTCCGCGCGACAGCCGCGATACCAAGCTGTGCCTTTCCCTTCCATCGGTCGAGCTGCCGGTTCAGCACCACGTCTAGGTCGACGGCTGCTCCCGTCGCTTGCACGCCCGCACAGTCAGCGCGTGCGGCGCGGACGGGGCCGCTGACGCTTGGCCGTGCTGCCAGCACCTGTATCGCCACATCGGCGGAAACGTCGTCCAGCCGACACCCGCCAACCGCGAGCCGCGCCGAGGTCGCGCGCAACCTCCCCGAAAAGCCATCGTCCAGCGCCCCGGATCCCGTCGTCGCCAATGCGAGCGCACCATAAGGCGTCGTCAGCGCGATGCGCGCGTCGGCAATGTCGACTCTGATGCGCGGCAGCGCGAATGCCGTACCCGCGGCTTGGGGCTGCAGTCGGTCGATGGCACCGAACGAGACCTTTCCGTCGGCCAGTCGCCCGCGCATGGCGAGATGACCGATACGGACCGCCGTAACGCCGACCCCCGAAAACCCCAGGCTGGTATCCACTTCCAGCCAGTCGGCGCGCAAATCGGGATTGGCCGGATCACCGAGGACGACATTGGTCAGGCGCTGTGTGCGCAGGCCAATTTTCTCGATCTGGTAGCGCGCGGGAACCCCGCGAGCGCGAAGCGTATCGGCAATGAAATGCTCGGCGAGCGGTTTGCGCGCCAGCCACAGCCCAAGCAAAACCGCCCCCAACGCCAAGCCGAGCGCGCCCAGAACATAGCGCCAGCGCAGCCACCGGGCGAGACGGTCACCTCCTGCTGCCGATACGCTTCCGTTCACCCGACCTCCCATAACCCGGCCATGCAACGTGCGGGCGTACCCCCCATCAACCCAGCGCGCGCGAGATCGTTGCGCGCCAGTGGGTCGGAAAAGGAAGGAGATGGCTGGATGCCCCGTGAGGATTCGAACCTCAATAGGCGGTATCAGAAACCGCAGTCTTACCATTAGACGACGGGGCAACGCCGGGGTCGCGCTCTACGGGCGAGCGCCGCGCATGTCAACCGATGGCAGAGGCGCAGCGGGGTCGCTTGCCGGTCGACCGACCATCCGCTAGGATCCCGCCCAAGCACCGAACGGCGCGCGACCCGCGCGCCGCGACGGCAGAACAGAATAAGCGAGTCACACGGCATGGGGGATCGATCGCCCGATATGCCGTACCGGCAGGTAAAGCCTGCCCGTTCGGCGCCGACCAACGGCAAACCAAGAGGCGGCACCGCACTCGTTACACGCGGGCGAGATCCACGCCACTTCGCCGCACTTGACCTTGGCACCAACAATTGCCGCCTGCTGATCGCGCGACCACAAGGCGATGGATTTGCCGTAATCGACGCTTTTTCGCGGATCGTGCGGCTGGGCGAAGGCCTGGCAAGTTCGGGACGCTTGAGCGACGCTGCGATCGAACGCACCATCGCCGCGCTGAAAATCTGCGCGGACAAATTGAAGCGCCGCAACGTCACCCTGTCGCGCGCGGTGGCCACCGAGGCCTGTCGCCGCGCCAGCAACGGGGCCGAGTTCATCGCTCGCGCTTATGCCGAAACCGGGATTTTGCTCGACGTTATCACCGCCGAGGAGGAGGCGCGGCTCGCGGTGCTCGGGTGCCATGCGCTGATCGAGCCGGGCGAAGACCCTGCGCTCATTTTCGACATTGGCGGCGGATCGACCGAACTGGTTCTGGTCGACACGCGCGGCCCCGACCCGAAGGTGCTGGACTGGCACAGCGCGCCATGGGGCGTGGTCTCGTTGACCGAAAGCGCCGGCCATGGCGACGGGCCGGAGGGCCGCGCGGCCGCTTATGCCCGCATGCGCGCGCTGGTTACCGAAAGCATGGCCCCCTTTGCGGCGCGGCTGCCACGCGGCATCGCGGTGCCGCGCCTGCTCGGCACATCGGGAACCGTCACCACGCTGGCAAGCGTGCATCTCGGCCTGTCGCATTACGACCGGGCGCAAGTGGACGGTTTGATCGTCCCCGCCAGCGCCATGCGGCGCATCAGTACCGAGCTTGCGGAAATGGACTTGCGCCAGCGCGCGCAATTGCCCTGTATCGGGTCGGAACGCGCCGATCTGGTCGTCGCTGGTTGCGCCATTCTGGAAACCATTCTGGACTTGTGGCCGGCCGAACGGCTCGGCATCGCCGATCGCGGCATTCGCGAGGGCATTCTTCGACGCTTGATGGGAAATGGTGCATGAGCCGGGATGGTGGCGGCCTGAGGGTCCGCGTGAAGACGGCACGCAAGCGCACCGCGCAATCGACGCGCTGGCTCGAGCGGCAATTGAACGACCCGTATGTGAAGCGCGCCAAGGCCGACGGCTTTCGCAGCCGCGCGGCCTATAAATTGAGCGAGCTGGACGAACGCTTCGCCTTCCTGAAGGGCAAGCGCCGCGTGGTCGATCTTGGCATCGCGCCGGGTGGCTGGTCGCAAGTGGTGCGACGGCTGGTGCCCAAGGCGGCGATCGTCGGGATCGATTTGCTCCCGGTCGACCCGATCGACGGCGTCACGATATTTCAGCTCGATTTCATGGCCGATGTCGCGCCCGAGCGACTGATGGCGGCGCTCGATGGCGCGCCCGACCTTGTGCTGTCGGACATGGCGGCCAATACCGTCGGCCATCCCCAGACCGATGCCTTGCGCACGATGGGCTTGGTCGAGGCGGCTTTGGCCTTTGCCATTGACGTGCTGGAGCCCGGCGGTGCCTTTGTCGGCAAGGTCTTCGCAGGTGGTGCTGACACCGCCCTGGTGGCGGAGATGAAGCGCAATTTCGCGACGGTGAAACACGCCAAGCCCGCCGCCAGCCGCAAGGCGTCGAGCGAATGGTATGTGGTGGCGCAGGGTTTCAAGGGTCGCGCCAAGGCCGCGACGGAACCAGACGAGGCGTGATCTGGGAGACGTAAATACGGTGTGGCAAACCACGCCGTCGGACGGCAAACGCGGGAACACGCCCCGCGCTACCGCCGTCCGCCACTTGGGTGACCCGCGTCTAACGCAAAGCGTCAGGCGCGGGCGTCATACTCAGCCTTCGTAGTCCGCGCCGAGATTCTGGTTGCGCGGGGGAGCCGCTGCGGTGAGGCGCAGCGCTTCGGCTGAAGCCGCCAGCGAACCGACCGCATCGGCAACATCGTCATCGTCCATCTGGACGCGCTGCAGACCGGAGACGACCGATTCCTGCAGATGCGCGGGCTGCACCAGCTCCTCGGCGATCTCGCGCAGCGCGACGACCGGGTTCTTGTCGCGATCGCGATCTAGCAGCAATTCAGCACCACCCGAAATCTGCCGCGCGCGCTGGGCGGCGAACAGGACGAGATCGAAGCGGTTGGGAATCTTGTCGACGCAATCTTCGACAGTGACGCGCGCCATGAACGGCTTCCTTGCTTGTACGACGATAGTCGGAAAGGCGGCGATTTAGGCTGGAAGTGCGCGGGAGTCAAGGAAAGCGGGTTGCATCCCGCCAGCGGCCCCGCCAGAGCAGGCGGATGGAGAGCCCGCGCGAACAACCGACCTTCACGGTCGCTGGCAACCGCCTGACCATGCTCGATACGGGTCCGCGACGTCTCGACACGCTGATCGCGCTGATCGACGGTGCCAAACACACGCTGCGCATCCTCTACTACATCTATGTCGATGACGCGGCCGGGGCCAAGGTGCGCGGCGCGATGATCCGGGCGGCGGCGCGCGGGGTGAAGGTATCGCTGGTGGTCGACGGCCTGGGCAGCGAAGTCGCCGAGAGCCATCACTTTTTCGAACCGCTACGCGAAGCCGGCGTCGAGGTCTGTCGCTTCGTGCCGCGCTGGGGCAGGCGCTATCTATTGCGCAATCACCAGAAATTGGCGCTGGCCGATGGCGAATCCGATCAAGCGCGCGCCATTATCGGCGGCTTTAACGTCGAGGACAGCTATTTCGGGACACCCGCCGAGCAGGCATGGCGCGACCTCGGTTTGCTGGTCGAAGGGCCCGCCGCGCAGCGCATCACCGGTTATTTCGATGCGCTGGCGCGCTGGGCCAAGCGGCCCAAGCCTCCGTTGCGCGCACTGCGCCGTGCGCTGAAGACGTGGAGCGAGCCAGATGGCAGCGTGCGCTGGCTGTTCGGCGGCCCGACCCGCAGGCTGTCTCCCTGGGCGCGCGCGGTGAAGCGCGATCTCGAAGCCGCCCAGCGCGTCGATCTGATCTCCGCCTATTTCGCGCCGAGTCCGGGGATGCTGCGGCGGCTCGACGCGGCCGGGCTGCGCGGCCGGGTGCGGATCGTGCTGGCGTCCAAAAACGATCACGGTGCCGCGATTTGGGCGTCGCGCTTCACTTATGCCGGGCTGCTGCGCAAGCGCGTGCAGATCTACGAATATCAGCCGACCAAGCTGCACACCAAGCTCTTCCTGATCGACGACGTCGTCTATATCGGCTCGGCCAATTACGATATTCGCAGCCTGTTCCTGAACCTGGAAATGATGCTGCGGATCGATGACCCGGCCTTTGCCGCGCATGTCCGCGCCTATGTCGATAACGAGGTGGGTGAATCCGAGCGGATCACCGCCGAACATTATCGCGCCACCACCGGCTGGTGGACTCGCACCAAGCAGGCCGCTGCCTTTTTCGTGATGACCGTGCTCGACTATAACGTCACCAAGCGGCTCAATTTCGGGCGCGAGCGGTGAAGCGGCAAGCGCGGATCGATCGCGATTTCGCGTTGCTGTTCACCGTCATGCTGACGATCGCGGCGGGCAACACCGCGCTGCAATCGGTGCTGCCCGCGCTTGGCCGGTCGCTGCGCGTGCCCGACAGCGCGGTGGCGGCGGCATTTTCGGTATCGGCACTGCTGTGGGTGCTGGCGGCGCCGTTCTGGGCGAAGCGGTCGGACCGGCACGGACGGCGCGCGATGATCCTGCTCGGCGTCGGTGGTTTTGCCGTGTCGCTGAGCGTATGCGGCGTGTTTCTCACCGCCGGGATCAATGGCTGGATCGGCGGGACGGCGGCGTTCCTGTGCTTCATCGTCGGGCGGCTGATCTACGGCACCTTCGGCGCAGCGGCACCGCCCGCCGTCCAGGCGTTGGTCGCAGGCAATACCTCGCGCGCGCAACGCACCAAAGCCCTGACGCTGTTGGGATCGGCCTTTGGCCTTGGGACCATCCTTGGCCCCGCCATTGCCCCCTACCTGATCCTCGGGTCGCTCGGCGGGGTCGAGATCGGGCTGGCGGGCCCGGCCTTCCTGTTCGCGCTGTTCGGGCTCAGCGTGTGGATCGCGGTGCGGCAGATGCTGCCCAACGACCTGATCCCGCAGGCGGGGACGCATGGTGCGGCCAATGCCTATCCTTCGATCGGCGGGCAAAGTTCGGGTGCGAGCATCATGGCGGCGACCGAGCCGCATAGCGAGCAAGTGGGCTATGCCGACCCGCGCATTCGGGGCTGGATGATCGCGGGGCTGATCATGGGCCACGGCCAGGCGATGACGGGGCAGGCGATCGGTTTCCTCGTGATCGACCGCTTGCATCTCGCCCCGGCGCTCGCGCTGCAACCGACCGGTATCGTGCTCATGATGGGCGCGGGCGCGGCGCTGCTGGTGCAATGGGGGATCATCCCCAATCTCGATCTGCGACCGCGCGCGATGATGCTGACGGGGCTGCTGATCGCGACGCTCGGCTGCGTGCTGACCGGGCTGGCGACGTCGCTCTACAGCATCGCCTGCGCCTATGCGCTCGCCAGCGTCGGCTTCGGCTTTACGCGCCCGGCGTTTACGGCAGGGGCGTCGCTCGCGGTCGGGCATAACGCGCAAGGGGCGGTTGCGGGGAAGGTCACCTCGATCAACGGTGCGGCGTTCGTGCTGGGGCCGTCGATCGGGGTGGGGCTGTATGAAGCATGGCACCCGCTGCCCTATCTGACAGCGGGTGCCGCAATGCTGCTGCTGTTCCTCTATGCCCGCTTCACCTTGCGCGAACCGTCAGCGATCTCCCTCGCGGGGGCGCAATTGCCCCGGTGAGACGAAGCCGATTGGCTGCAGCGACGCCGCATCCTGCTTCAGCCGCGTGCTCATCGATTCATATTCGCGTTCGAGCTCGGGCGTGACCGAGGCGCGCGATTCGCCCAGCGCAATCTCGAAATGCGCCATCGTCACCTGCGTGACGGCCAGCGATTCGCGCAAAGCCGTGAGCCCGGCGCGCCGCACGAGATCCTCGAGATCGGCTCCGGTGAAGCGATCGGTCCGTCGCGCGAGTTCGTCGAGATTGACGTCCTCGGCGATCGGCATCTTGGCGGTCTGGATCGCCAGGATGCGCGCGCGCCCGTCGAGGCTCGGCACGCCGACATAGATCAACTCGTCGAAGCGCCCCGGCCGCAGCAAGGCCGGGTCGATCAGGTTGGGCCGGTTGGTCGCGCCGATCACGACGACCGATTGCAATTCCTCCAGCCCATCCATCTCGGCGAGGATGGTGTTGACGACGCGTTCGGTCACTTGCGGCTCGCCAAGACCGCCGCCGCGCGCGGGCACGAGCGAATCAAGCTCATCGATGAAGATCACGCACGGTGCCACCTGCCGCGCGCGCGCGAACAATTTGGCGATTTGCTGTTCGCTCTCGCCATACCATTTGCTGAGCAGATCGGACGAGCGCGTCGCGATGAAGTTCGCCTGCGCCTCGCGCGCGACCGCCTTGGCCAGCAGGGTCTTGCCGGTGCCGGGCGGACCGTAAAGCAGGAAGCCCTTGGCCGGGCGAATGCCCAGCCGCCGGAACGCATCGGGGTCCTTCAGCGGGAGTTCGACACCTTCCTTCAAGCGCATCTGCGCTGAATCGAGACCACCGACATCGTCCCAGCGGACGCGCGGTGCCTCGACCATCACTTCGCGCATCGCCGAGGGCTGCACGCGCTTCAGCGCATCGACGAAATCCTCGCGGGTCACGGCGAGCGTGTCGAGGATCTCGGGCGGGATCGTGCCCTCCGACAGGTTGAGCCGCGGCATCAGCTTGCGCACCGCCTCGATCGCCGCCTCGCGCGCGAGTGCGGCAAGATCGGCCCCGACAAAGCCATAGGTGGTGCGCGCCAGCTCATCCAGATCGACCTTGTCGCCAAGCGGCATACCACGTGTGTGGATGCCGAGAATCTCGCGACGACCGCGCTCATCCGGCACGCCGACGACGATTTCCCGGTCGAACCGACCCGGACGCCGAAGCGCCTCATCGATCGCTTCGGGGCGATTGGTCGCCGCGATCACCACGACATTGGCGCGCGCTTCCAGCCCGTCCATCAGCGTCAGCAATTGCGCGACCAGCCGCTTCTCGGCCTCACCCGACACTTGCCCGCGCTTGGGCGCGATCGAATCGATCTCGTCGATGAACACGATCGAGGGTGCCGCCTTGGCCGCTTCCTCGAACACCTGACGCAACTTGCCCTCGGATTCGCCGTACGCGGAGCCCATGATCTCGGGCCCGTTGATCAGGAAAAACTCGGCGGCGGATTCGTTGGCAACGGCGCGCGCAAGCCGCGTCTTGCCGGTGCCGGGCGGCCCGTGCAGCAACACGCCCTTGGGCGGATCGACGCCAAGACGCTGGAACAATTCGGGGTAGCGCAGCGGCAATTCGACCATTTCGCGCAACTGATCGATCGTCGGGCCCATGCCGCCAATATCGTCATAGGTAACGTCGGCGCGGCGCGCTTCCTTCGGCTCCTCATATTCGGGGCGAAGTTCAATTTCAGTATTTTCGTCCACATGCACCACGCCCTTGGGCACGGTGGAGATCACCGCGAGGCGGATTTCCTGGAGCGCATAAGCCGGCGCGCGCAGCATATTCTGCACACCGGGGGGCATGTTGTCGACGCGCTGCTGCCCTGCGGTTGCGACGACGTCGCCCTGCGTCAGCGGGCGGCCCAGGAAGGTGCGCTTCAACGCGTTGGACGAGCCCTGCAAACGCAGATTCTGCTGCGCCGGGGCAAACACCACCCGCGTCGCCGCCTTCGATTCGACACGGCGGATTTCGACGAAATCGCCCGACCCGACTCCCGCATTGGCGCGCTGAAGCCCATCGATGCGGATGATCTCAAGCCCTTCGTCCTCGGCATAAGGCGCGACCGCGCGCGCGGGGGTGGAGGATTTGCCAACGATCTCGATAACATCGCCCTCGCCAAGACCGAGCGCGGCCAGCAGCGCGCGGGGCACGTGGGCGAGCCCGCGCCCGCTATCCTCGGGACGGGCGTTAGCGACCTGCAATTTCCGAATCGGCGTCTCGACGTCCGCCATAGATCTGTTCCTCGCTTAAACCCGTCGCTGCGCAGGGCAGTCGGCCAGGTGTTGAGCGCGCGAGATAGGAACGTGGTTCCACAAATGCGAGAGCGCGGGCGAAGTCGTTACGGAAGGCGTTGATAAAACAAAAAAAGGGCCGACCCTGTGAAGGATCGGCCTTGAAAGTTTTAGGAGAGGATGCCTGAAAGGCACCCCCTATGTGCCGTGCGGCGTTCCATGTTGCAAGTGCGAAAGAACCGATTGCGATTGCGCTTTCTGCAATCGGTGCTTTTCTTTTGCAGTCGAGAAATGATAGCTTTCGAGCGAACGGTATTTTGGTGCGCTGCACAAGATAGCGCAACCATAAGGGAAGAGGCCATTCCATCATGCGGAGATTGCCGCCATTGACCGCAATCGAGGCGTTCGTGCAGGTCGCACGGACGGGGTCGATCAAGGCTGCATCGCAGGAACTCGCTTTGTCGCCGCCCGCGCTCAGTCGTCGCATCCAGGCGCTGGAGCGCTTCATCGGACGCCCGCTGTTCGAACGGCGGCATCAAGCGGTCGTGCTCAATGCCGATGGCGACCGCTTGCTGCAGCAAATTGCCCCGGCGCTCGACCAATTGTCGGACGCGGTCGAGATCATGACCAGCAACACCGACGTGCTGCGGCTGCGCCTCGGCATCCTGCCGCTCTACGCCTCGCAACGGCTGTTTCCGCGCTTGCCCGAACTGCGCGCCAAGCACCCCGAATTGCATTTGGATGTCGACACCGCGCAACACGGCCTGGCGCGCCTGGGCGAAGGGCTGGACGCGGTGATCGCGCTCGCGCGCGAGATCGACCCGTCGCTGTATGCGCGGCGGCTGGATCGCAATCAGGTTTATGTGATTGGGGCGCGGCACTTGCGCGAAGGTGCCGACCCGATCGTGCGACCGGAACAGCTCGCGGGCCTGACCGCGCTGGTCCATCGCGATATGCCCGATACGTTCAGCGCCTGGCGCGCGGCGGCGGGGCTGACCGACCTGGAGCCGCTGGCGATCGACCATTTCGATTCGGGCGCACTGATGCTGGAGGCGGCGGCGCAGGGGCTTGGCATTGCCTTCATGCACGCCAGCCATTTTGAGGATGCGCATGACGACCGGCTGGTGCGGCTGTTCGATATTCCGGTGGAAAGCCCGTACAGCTATTGGTTCGCCTGTCGCCCGCGCGCGCTGACGCAGCGCCCGGTCAAGCTGTTTCACGACTGGCTGATCGACACCATCGCCGATCCGAGCGTGTAAATCTCCCTCTCCCCCTGGGGGAGAGGGTCGGGGAGAGAGGCCGTCCACGGGCGCCCCCTTGATACTGCCCCTCTCCCGACCTCGCTGCGCTCGGCCACCCTCTCCCCGCAAGCGGGGAGAGGGAGATAGCGTTATTCCGCGCGCGCCTTCACGATCTTGCCGGGCTCGCGCGGCGGCTCGCCCTTGGGGAGCGCGTCAACATGCTCCATGCCCGAGGTCACTTCGCCCCACACGGTATATTGGCCGTCGAGGAAGCGTGCATCGTCGAAGCAGATGAAGAACTGGCTGTTGGCCGAGTTCGGGCTCTGCGCGCGCGCCATCGACGCGACACCGCGGACATGCGGCTCCTTCGAGAATTCGGCGGCGAGATTGGGCTTGTCCGAGCCGTGCATGCCGGTGCCGGTGGGATCGCCACCCTGCGCCATGAAGCCGGGGATGACGCGGTGGAACACGACGCCGTCGTAAAAGCCGTCATTGGCCAGTTCGGCAATCCGCGCGACATGGTTGGGCGCGAGATCGCCGCGCAGCTTGATGACAACATCGCCGCCTTCGCCATTTCCGGTGTCGAGCGTCAGGGTAAGGGTTTCGGGAAGTTCGGCCACGGAGGCTCTCCTGCTATTATCCGTAATGGTCCGCCGTAGCGATGCCGGGCACGGCTGGCAAATCCGCAACCGCGCAGCCAGCGCGCTGGGTCGCGTTCGCTTGGCTTTGCGGCGGGGCGACGCTACACCGCCATGGTCGCGTGGCTGAGGAGGTCTGACATGAGCGAGACCGATCTGCCCGAAACCGACGTCGATACCGCGCAGCTTGACGAGGACGATCGGCTCAAGCCGGAATTCGTCCGCTCGGTGCTCGATGCGGTCGAGGATGGCGACGCCGAGGCCGCGCGCGCGCTGGTCGAGCCGCTCCACCCCGCCGACATTGCCGATCTGTTCGAGCTGACCCCGCACGAACTGCGCGCCGCGCTCGCCACCGCGCTCGAAAACCTGCTCGACGGCGACGTGTTCGCCGAGATGAACGATTATGTCCGCGAGGATTTGATCGACGCGCTGTCCGCCACGCAAGTCGCCGACATCGCCTCCGAGCTCGATACCGACGACGCGGTCGCGATCATCGAGGACATGGAGCCCGCCGACCAGCGCGAAGTGCTCCGCGCGCTCGACCCCGACGACCGCGCCGCGATCGAGGAGGCGCTGCGCTACCCGGAGGAATCGGCCGGTCGCTTGATGCAGCGCGAGCTGATCGCGGTGCCCGAACATTGGTCGGTCGGCGACGTGCTCGACTATCTGCGCGGGCATGAGGAGTTGACCACCGATTTCTGGGAAATCTTCGTGGTTGACCCGGCGCACAAGCCCGTCGGCACCGTGGCCTTGTCGTGGATCCTGCGCACCCCGCACGGCATCGCCATCAGCGATGTGATGCAGCGCGAACAGACGCTGATCCCGGTCGACATGGACCAGGAAGAGGTGGCGCTCCGCTTCCAGAAATATGCGCTGATTTCGGCCGCCGTGGTCGATCCCGCCGGGCGGCTGGTCGGGATGATCACCGTCGACGACGTGGTCCACATCATTTCCGAAGAAGCCGGCGAGGACATTCTGCGCCTGTCCGGCGCGGGCGACGGCGACATTAACGAACCGATCCATTTGACCGTGCGCACGCGCATCACCTGGCTGGTGGTCAATCTCGGCACGGCGATGCTGGCGGCATCGGTGGTGGGGCTGTTCCAGGGCGAGATCGGGCGCTTCGCCTTGCTCGCGGTGCTGATGCCGATCGTGTCGGGCATGGGCGGCAATGCCGGCACGCAGACGCTGGCGGTGATGGTGCGCGCGATCGCGACCAACCAGCTGACCAGCTCCAACACCGGGCGTATGATCTACCGCGAATTCCGCATCGCCGCCGCCAATGGCGCGATGCTGGGCGCGCTGATCGGGATCGGCACCCTGCTGATCTTCGGCAACGCCAATCTGGCGATCGTGATTGCGATGGCGATGGTCATCAACAATCTGATCGCGGGGCTGTCGGGCGTCCTGATCCCGGTGACGCTCGACCGGCTCGACATCGATCCGGCGGTGTCGTCGGCGGTGTTCGTGACGATGATGACCGATGTGATGGGGTTTTTCTCGTTCCTCGGGCTCGCCACGCTGTTCGGGCTTGGCGGTTAGCGCACGCCGCCCCATTTGGCGCAGATGCCGTTGCATTTGACCAAGGTCGCGTTCGGCGCGACCAGCCTCGACCATCTCGCCGAACGCCTGCGCCAGCGCGGGGCCGAAGGGCCGGTGTTCCTCACCACGCGCTATTTGCCCAAACGGCATGAGGAAATCGCCGGGCCGGGTGCCGAAGCGGGCGGCTCGCTGTTCTGGATCATCAAGCACACGCTGGTGGCGCGCTCCCCGATCCTGCGCTTCGGCGAAGCCGAGGGCGGGCGCGTGGCGATCCATATCGACCCCGAACTGGTGCTGACCGAAGGCCGCCCCAAGCGCGCGCATCAGGGCTGGCGCTATCTTGAAGCCACCGACGCCCCCGCCGATCTCGGCGAGGGCGCGGTGGCGGGCGATGCCATTCCGGCGGCGTTGCTGGGGAAATTGTCGGCTTTGGGGTTGCTGTAGCGGCTTGAGAGGCCCGCCCTGCTATTGGCCCACCGCCGCGCCGCCACAGGTAATCGCGCCGCCCACCGCCTTGGTCTTGCATTTGGGGCTGCCGAGCACCGTCACCGCGCCCAGCCCCGTGGTCATGACATCGGCGAAATAGCGCGCGCTGGCCGTGATCGGACCCGCCCCGCCGTTGCGGATGACAATCTGGTCGGCGTGCAGCGCGGTCGCATCGATCGTGCCTGCGCCACTGGAGATGATCCGCACTTGCCCGCCGCGTCCGCCCAGCGTCAGCGTGCCCGCACCGATCAGCGTTACATTGACCTGTTCGGCTTCGATCGCCGGCGCGACGATCGTGCCACCGCCCGTCAATTGCACATCGACGCGTTGCGCGCGCAGCGGGCCGGTGATGTCGAGCTTGCCGCCCCCGATCACGGTCGCGACGCGCAAATCGGTGGTGCGCAGATAGACGACCGCGCCGCCACCCGCCGCGCTCCGGGGCGCGGCGCGGACGATCAGCGTGCCCGCCTCGACATGGACATCGACCGCGTCGGGCGCGCCCGTGATCCGTGCGCCCGGCCCGGCGCGCGTCGCCAAATGCACCTCGAACGGGCCGTCCACACGGACCCGATCGAATTGGGTGACAAAGGCCGTGCGGTCCGCCGCCTCAAGCGGGGCGGCGACGGCAAGCAGCGGCACGACAAGCGCGAGACGGTTCATCGTCGCCGAGCATCCCCGCTCGGGCCGCCCCATGCAAGTGCTATCAGCCGCCGCAATGCACCTCGCCCGAGCCAATCTTGGTCGTGCTGCATTTGGCACTGCGGCCAAGATCGACATCGCCCGACCCGACCACCGAGACCGACGCGCTGCCAACCACCTCGGCGCGGACATTGCCCGATCCGGCGACCGACACGCTGGCGCTGCGCGCGTTCAGCCCGCCAGCCGCGACATTGCCCGATCCCGCGACATCGACCGTCAAGCGATCGACCGCGCCCTTCGCGGCGATATCGCCCGACCCGGCGATCGACAGTTTGGCGTGCGGCACTGTCAGCAACGCGATGCTGAGATTGCCCGAGCCTGCGCTGTCGCCGTCGAAATCGCCCCCCGTTACGCGATCGATCGCCAGATTGCCCGATCCCGCGATTTGTGCGGCGGCGATGCGCGGCATCGTCACGAACACCTTGACGCTCCGATGCTGGCCACCCCAACTGAAGCCGCTATTGGGCTTGCGCCCGACCCGGAGCGTGTCCCCGACGCGCTCGATCTTGAGCTTGTCGAGTTCGGCGCTCGGGCCCTCGGCGCGGACCGAGAAAGCCGGGCCGACGCGCACATCGACATCATCCGATCCGCGCAGCGCGACCCCCGTGAAACCGGTGATCGCGAAGGTCCGTGCGGTACCGGTGCCCGCAGCGGAAGCGCCGGGGCCGCCATCGTCTCCATCAACCGAGCAGGCCGCCAATGGGGCAGCGGTCAACAGCAAAGCGGGGAGCAAGAGGATGGCGCGCATAAGGGTCTCCTGTGTGTTGCCGTAACAATACACCCCTGGATCGCGCGCGCAACAAAAAAGGGCGGCTGTCGCCAGCCGCCCTTTTTCGAGATTCCGTCGCCAATGCGAATCAGGCCGGGGCGGATCAGGCCGGGGCCTTGTCCTTATTGTGGATCGCGGCGGCCTTGCGCAGGATTTCGAGGATCTTTTCCTGTGCGGTCGGCTCGTCGACCTGCTCCATCGCGGCGAGTTCGCGGGCGAGACGGCTGGTCGCGCCTTCGAAGATCTGCCGCTCCGAATAGCTTTGCTCGGGCTGGTCGTCGGCGCGGAACAGATCGCGGACCACTTCGGCAATCGACACGAGGTCGCCCGAATTGATCTTGGCCTCATATTCCTGGGCGCGACGCGACCACATCGTGCGCTTGACGCGGGGCTTGCCGGTCAAGGTTTCGAGCGCTTCACGCAACGTCTTGTCGCTGGACAGCTTGCGCATGCCAACGCTTTCGGCCTTATTGGTGGGAACGCGCAGCGTCATGCGTTCCTTTTCGAAGCGCAGGACATAGAGTTCGAGTTGCATCCCGGCGATTTCCTGCCGTTGCAGTTCGATCACACGGCCAACGCCGTGCTTGGGGTAAACGACATAATCGCCGACGTCGAAGGACAGCGCCTTGGCAGCCATTCCGTAAGACCTTTCTGTGGACCGGGATTCCCGGGGCAGCGCGTCCGCAGCAGCAAGGCTGAAGAGGCGCATGCAGGGTTTTGAGTGTATACGTCTCCGTGCCGGATTTGCGCGCGACGGCGCTTCCGTACGATCCTTTTAACAGAGTCGTAATAAAATTACCAGCCAAACGTCGCTCCATGCGCGGCGTTAACGCTCAAAGGCGTGGCGGGTTGCCTATCCTGCTACCCATTTTGGGACGGATCAGTCGCCCGCGCCGGGCTCGGCCGAGAAATATTTGTCGTACTTGTCCGCCTCGCCCTTATGCTCATCGGCATCGGCGGGGGTCTGGTCGGCCTTGCGCGTGACGTTGGGCCATTGCGCGGAGAAGGTCGCGTTCAGCTCCAGCCAGGTCTCGACGTCCTTTTCGGTGTCGGGCAGGATCGCTTCGGCCGGGCATTCGGGCTCGCACACGCCGCAATCGATACATTCGCTGGGGTTGATGACGAGCATGTTCTCGCCCTCATAGAAGCAATCGACCGGGCACACCTCGACGCAATCCATGTACTTGCACTTGATGCAGGCATCGGTGACGACGTAGGTCATTGAAACACTCCCGGAGCAACGAACCGGTTGCTGCTATGCCCGAGCGCTTCCGCCGTCAACGCCTGCGCGCATGGAAGGCGCATTTTCGAGCAGGTCGACATAGCAAGCGCGGGCTTCGTCCGCCGGACCACGGCGCAGCGGCAGCGCCTCGACGCGCAACGCGCGAACGCGTCCGCCAGGGGTGACGAACGCAATGACACAGCCAATGCGCACCGGCGCGGCGGGCTTGTCGATCGCGCGGCCATCGAGCCGAACATGCCCGCTTGCCGCCATCGCCTGTGCCAGGCCGCGCGTCTTGGCGATCCGCGCGAACCACAAGAAGCGGTCGATCCGCATCATGCCCTGCGTCGCCGCCAAGCGGTTACACCGCCAGATCCGCCAAAGCGGCAAACGCCCCGGCCATGGCGGTGTCGCGCGGCGGCGGCGTGGCGCGCACCGTCGGCAGACCGCGCCAGGTCCACAAGGCCGCCGTATCGGACCCCGGGGCCGGGCGGAACCCGAACCCGGCCATCAGCCGCTCCAGCGTCGGGCGTGTCAGCCCCATCGACAAAGCGAGCCCGGAATCGAGCGCGAACGGCTTGCGACCCGACGCCCCGCGCGCGTCATGCGCGGCGCGCGCGATCCGCTCGACCAGATCGATCCGCACCGCCTGTGCTGCGACCGGGCGATAGCCGTGATCGAGCGTTGCGCCAGGGGCCCCGCGCTCCAGCACGCTCGCGCCGTCGCGCGGCCCCGCTTCCACTGCGGCACCGGCGCGCGCCGCACGCAACACGCGCCGCCAGCGTGCCGGTGCAGGCTTCAGCACACGCGCATCGAACACGTCGAGCGCGCCGATCGTCACCCCGGCCCCGCGAAACGCCTTGCGCGCCACGCCGTCCAGACCATCGAGCGACACCGCGATATCGGCGCGCGCCACCATCCCGCCACCCGCGACCAGCGCCGCTGCAACCGCGCGAGAGGCGGGGCTGGCGGCAGGATCGCGCTGCACCGAATCGAGCAGCGCCAGCCCCGGCAGCGCGCGCCGGAGCTGCCCCGACAACCAATCGCCGAGCCGCGTCGCAATGCGCCCGCGCAGCTCGACCGTCAGACATTCGAGCGCTCGGTCAAGGACCACGCGCGGGCGCATCAGCGATGCACCGGGGCCGAGCGTCGCCACCGGCAAAGCGCGCCACAGCAGCGTCGGCACCGCGCCTGCGTCCATCACCACCATCAGATCGGCATCGGTCGCATCGGCCAGCGCCAGCCCCCGCCGCGTGCGCTCGTCCCCGAGGCGGCGCTCGGCGGCGGCGAGCAGCAGGCGCTTGTCGGCGGCGCGCGCATCGGCGGCGACGGTGAAGCGAAAGCCGTCGAGCCGCCCGATCGCATGATCCTCGACCAGCACTTCGCCCTCAGGCCCGATCGTCACCGGCAGCGCGCGCGGATCGGTGCCGATCTGGCGCATCAGCAAAGTGGTGCGCTTGTCGACGAAGCGCTGCGTGAGACTGGCGTGCAGCGCATCGGACAGGCGTTCCTCGACCGCGCTCGCCCGTGCCGACCAATGCGCCGGGTCGGCCAGCCAATCGGCCCGGTTGGCGATGTAAGACCAGCTGCGTGCCGCCGCGATTCGCCCGGCCAGCGTCTCGACATCGCCCGCGACATGGTCGAGCCGCGCGATTTCGGCGGCGAACCATTCGTGCGGGACATGGCCCTTGCCTTCGCTGAGATAGCCCCACAACCGCGCGACGAAGCGGGTATGCGGATCGACCCCCAATTTGCGGAAATCGGGTACGCCGCACGCCGCCCATAACCGCGCGACCATCGCCGGATGCCGCGCGCGGGCGCGCACGCCCGGCTCCTCGGCCATGCGCTTGAGCACCGCGAGATCGACCGATTGCGGGGCCGCCCACAAGGCCGGATGCTGCGGGCGCTGTTCCAGGCTTTCGATCAGCGCATCGACGCTCGAATAATCGGGCTCGCCTTGCCGCCAATAGAGCTGTTCGAGCGGCGGGAAGCGATGTTCCTCGATCGCCAGCACCTCTTCCGGCGCGAACGCCCCCGGCCCTTCCTCGACCAGCGCGCCGAAGGTGCCGTCGCGCTGATGCCGCCCGGCGCGCCCGGCGATTTGCGCCATTTCCGAGATGCGCAGGCGGCGTTGGCGATGACCGTCGAATTTGTTGAGGCTGGCAAAGGCGACATGCGCCACATCCATGTTGAGCCCCATGCCGATCGCATCGGTGGCGACCAGATAATCGACTTCGCCCGCCTGGAACATCGCGACCTGCGCATTGCGCGTGCGCGGGCTAAGCGCGCCCATCACCACCGCCGCACCGCCGCGTAAGCGCCGCAGCATCTCGGCCACGGCATAGACTTCCTCGGCGCTGAACGCGACGATCGCCGAGCGTTTGGGCAAGCGGCTGATTTTCTTGGCCCCGGCATAGGTCAACGTCGAAAAGCGCGGGCGATTGATGATCTCGACCTTCGGGACCAGCGCCTTGAGCATCGGCCGCAGTGCTTCGGAGCCGAGCAGCATCGTCTCCTCCCGACCCCGTGCGCGTAAAATGCGGTCGGTGAAGACATGGCCGCGCTCTGGGTCCGCGCCCAGTTGCGCCTCGTCGAGCGCGACGAAGGCGAGATCCTTGTCGAGCGGCATCGATTCGGCGGTGCACAGGAACCAGCGCGCGTCCTTGGGCACGATCTTCTCTTCGCCGGTGATCAGCGCGACGCGATTCTCGCCCTTCAGCTTGACGACGCGGTCATAGACTTCGCGCGCCAGCAGCCGCAGCGGAAAGCCGATCATGCCGCTCGAATGGCCACACATCCGCTCGACCGCGAGATGGGTCTTGCCGGTGTTGGTCGGGCCCAACACTGCCGTAACGGGCACCGCCGCAGCGGCGCGGTCTTCGTTTCGTTGCATGACCCCTGCAACATCGCGTGCCACGGAGCCGCGCGCAACCGCTGGCCGCAAGAATTATGATAATCTAGGTTTATTCCCTTAACCATATCGAATTACGCACTTTTCCGTAAGTTCCATCCCTTCGCCGCATAGACCAAACGCTTCGCCGCGCCCTGCCCATTTCAACGGCTCGGTTAATTTGACTTTAGGCTTTGTCGGGCACAGTCCTACGCCTGATGCTGCGGGGCGGGTACTGGCGGCAGGTGGAATTTTCGGGGGCACCCTCAGCCTTGTTCTTGCGAAGCGATCATGGCCTGGAACAGGCGGGCGGCACGGCGACGATGGCATTCGGTCGCGCGATCGTCCCACGACCCGAACTGGGGCTGGTCGATCGACTGCGCGCCGCCGCACTCCAGATCGACTGGGTGCCCGATCTCGGATCGCGAATCGGTTCGCTCGACTGGTGGCGCGGCGCGGCGACCTGCGCCGCCCTGTGCGCTGGCGCGATTGCGATCGCTCCGCCGATCGGTCGCCCCTTGCTCGGCACCATGCCCAGCCCGCTCTCCGGCACCGACCGCGACGAAGCGCGCGCGCAAGCGATCGCGCCGATCGCCTGGGGTGGCGACAGTGGGCGACATATGGCGGCGAACGACCTCGTCGTCCCGCTGGCCGAAGCACCCGAACGCCCGATCGAGGATCGCACCGTCACCGTCGGACGCGGCGGCGGCTTTGGCGACATGCTGCAGCGCGCAGGCCTTTCCGAACGCGATGCGCAGGATGCCACCGCGCTGATTTCGTCCGCCGTGCCGCTCGGCGATCTGAAGCCCGGCACGCAAATTCCGATGACGCTGGGTCGGCGCCCCAACAAGACCGTCGCACGTCCGCTCGAAGCGCTGTCGGTACGTGCGCGCTTCGATCTCGAACTGACGTTGAAGCGTGTCGGCAGCGGCCTGACGCTCACCCGCCAGGCGATTGCGATCGACAATACGCCGCTGCGCATTCAGGGGCCGGTCGGGGGCAGCCTGTACCGTTCGGCGCGCGCCGCCGGTGTGCCGGTGAAGCTGGTCGAAACCTATATCAAGGCAATCGCCACCAAATTCGCGATCGGCCGGGTTTCCTCGGGCGACACCTATGATCTGGTGATCGAACGCCAGCGCGCCGCGACCGGCGAGCAGCAGCTCGGCAATCTGCTGTTCGCCGGGCTCGATCACGGCGACAAGAAGACGCAGTTGGTCAAATGGACCGACGGCACCTGGTATGAAGCCTCGGGCCAGGCCGAGCGGCAGGGCATGTTCACCATGCCGGTGTCGATGGCGCGGGTGACATCCAGCTTCGGAATGCGTTTCCACCCGCTGCTCGGCTTCACGCGGATGCACAAGGGCATCGATATCGGCACGCCGTGGGGCACACCGATCCACGCCCCCGCCGACGGCACCATCGTCTATGCCGGGCGCAGCGGCGGCTATGGCAATTTCATCAAGATGGCGCATGGCGGCAACATCGTCACCTGTTACGGCCATCTCAGCCGGTTCGCGACGCGGTCCGGGCAGCATGTCGCGCGCGGCCAGGTGATTGGCTATAGCGGCTCGAGCGGGCTGTCGACCGGCCCGCATCTCCATTGGGAAGTCATCCGCAACGGCGTCGCGGTCAACCCGCGCGGCTTCTCCTTCTCCAGCATTGCCACCCTGTCGGGCGAACAATTGCGCCAGTTCAAGGCGAAAGTGGCGAGCCTGTTGGCGGTACGCCCGGGGGCGTAACGCCCGCGTTACCGCCCCTGCGCGCGCCAGCGTTTGAGCGTGCGCGCAATAATCTCGCCCTCGCCGCCGGTTTCCCGCCACAGCCGCGAGAAAACGGGGTCGTCCGATGCGGGGCGCTTGTCTTCGGCCAGCGTATCGAAGGCGACGCGGATCGGGATCGCGACGCCCTCGCCGCAGACGATCGCCTCGCGGTTGCGCAAGGCGGGGATCGAATCGAGAAATCCGCGCGCACCCTCGGGCATCGCTGCACGGACAAAGGCCTGGTCGCGATCGTTGTTGAGCCGCATCGCGATGATCGTGCCGCATTGCGACAGCACACCCTCCGCCAGATCCGATGGCCGCTGGGTAATCAACCCCAGCGCAACGCCATATTTGCGGCCTTCCTTGGCGATGCGGCTGAGGATGCGTCCGACGCTCGAAAAATCGGCGTGCTGCCCGCTCGGAATGTAGCGATGCGCCTCTTCGCAGACGAGCAGGATCGGTCGCTGCGCCTCGCCGCGCGACCAGATCGCAAAGTCGAACACCATCCGCGCCAGCACCGCCACCACCACCGAGGTGATCTCACTTGGCACGCCCGACACATCGATGATCGAAATCGGCTTGCCGTCGCCGGGCAAGCGGAAGATCCGCTCGAGGAACGCGCCCATCGTATCGGCGACCAACATGCCCGAAAACATGAAGCCATAACGCGGATCGGCCTTGATCTCGTCGATCTTGGTCTTCAACCGCAAATAGGGCGCGGTGTCGCCCGCCCGATCGAGCTTGCCCATTTCGAGCTGAATCAGGTTGGACAGGTCGCTCAGCAGATAGGGAACCGGGGCATCGACCGTCAGCTTGCTGATTTCCTGCCCCAGCCGCCCCTTCGCGCGCGCGCCGAGCAGGCATTTGGCGAGGATGTCGGCATCGATTTGCCGTTCCGCCCCCGATGCGGTGACGAACACCTCGCAATGTTCCTCGAAATTCATCAGCCAATAGGGCATTTGCAGGTTGGACACGTCGTAGATCGCGCCATTGCCTTTGAAGGCCGCGGCATATTCGCCGTGCGGATCGACCATCACGATATGCCCCTGCGGAGCCAGCTCGCAAATGCGGTGGAGGATCAGCGCGGCCGCCGTCGACTTGCCCGTGCCGGTCGAGCCCAGCAGCGCGAAATGTTTGCCGAGCAGAGCATCGACATACAGCGCCGCGCGGATGTCGGGTGTCGGATACACGGTGCCGATCTCGATATTCGCGCGCTCGTCGGCGGCATAGATCTGCGTCAGATCGGCGGTGGAAACCGGATAGACCGGATACCCCGGCGTCGGATAGCGCGTGACGCCGCGGCGGAAATTATACAGCTTCCCTGTCAGCTTTTCCTCATCGCCCTCGCCCAGGAAATCGACCTGCGCGGCAATACGATCCTCATGCCCGTCGACCAGTTTCAACGAGCGGACATTGGCGATCAGCCACGCGCCGCCGACGCGCACCTTGATTTGGCTGCCGACCGAACCGGCGGCGGCGATAACGGCGTCGCTATGCCCCATCGTCCCTTCGAGCGCGACGGGATCCAGCATCACCATGCTGCTCGATCCGGCAATATCGAACACCATGCCAATGCACGGCACCGCTGCGAACGGCACGGTTTGGACAAAGGCGTTTCCGCCCGGCATCTCGGTCATTCGCGGCAGCCCCTGCTTGCGTCGGGGAATTCATGCAAGGCAACCGGTAAAGATTGGATGAGGACAGGCGCAGCGCCCGACGGGCCATCGGCATTTGTGCTCGCGTGGCGTCTGCGGGGGAACGCAATTTTAACCGATTCGCCCGCACCAATTATGCCGACGGAGAGTAATGCTCAGACGAATAACGCCCGATCAGATTAAAATCGGCATGTTCATTCATGCCTTCGATGAGTCGTGGCTGGAAAATCCCTTCTGGCTCACGCGCTTCCTCGTCAAAAATGCCAGCGATGTCGAACGTATCCGCAAAAGCGCCGTTCCATCGGTCGTGATCGACGAGCGACGCGGCCTGCCCTTGAAAGCCGCGAGTTCCGGGCGGGCCACCGCGACCGTTCCGACGCGTCCCGACCGGGGATCGCCGCCAAGGTCGCCATTGGCACAACAGCAGGCCAACAGTTTCGCCGAAGAGACGGAGCGCGCGACCGAAATGGTCCGGGCCGCGACCGACGAAATAAAATCTCTCTTCGACGCCGTCCACGGCGGAGATATTGTAAATATTTCTGCATTTTCAGCGACGGTTGTCGACATAATATCGTCGATTGAACGCAACCGTCGCGCGCTGATCGCCATTACGCGCCTCAAGTCACGCGATGTATATACCTACGTACACTCTCTCTCGGTTAGCGCACTCCTGGCCAGTTTCGGGCGCAGTCTGGGCATGACCGAGCAAGAGGTTTTCGAGCTCGGGCTCGCCGGTCTTCTCCACGACATCGGGAAAATCTTCATCCCCGATGCCGTTCTTCGGAAACCCGAATCCCTGACCGACGAAGAGTTTGCCGTGGTGCGCACTCACCCAGAGCGAGGCTATCACCTGCTCCGCCAGGACCCGACGACGCCCGCAGTGGTATTGGACGTCTGCCGCCATCATCACGAGCGGGTCGATGGCACGGGCTATCCGTTCCGGTTGAAGGGGGAGGCGATCAGCCGCGTGGCGCGGATGGCGGCCATCTGCGACGTTTACGACGCCCTGACCTCCAACCGAGTCTATAAAAGCGCTTGGACGTCGCAGCAGGCCATCACCAAAATGCACCGTTGGGTCGGCCATTTCGATCCAGAGCTTCTGCTTTCCTTTATGAAAGTGATTGGGGTTTATCCGGCGGGATTGCTCATACGGATGCCGTCCGATCGTCTCGCGGTTACCCTGTTGAACGGTCGCCGCGCATCGCGCGCCAAGGTGCGGGTGTTTTATTGTGCCCGGACCCGAACGCCCGTGCCGCTCCAGGATGTCTTCATCGAGGACAACCTTTCCCACGATGAAATTCTGAAGGAACAAGACCCACTCGATTGGGGCATAGCGAACTGGGCAGTGGTTGCGGAGCAGCTGATGGACGGGAAAGCCCCGCGCCTGCCCTCCAAACCCTTGTTTTCGTAACGTCCTCAAGCGAAGCGGACGGGGGAGAGGTGGCAACCCGCCCTCAGAACCGTCGCGCGATTACCCCCGCGCCCCAGCCGAACAGCACCGACAACGCCACGGCAACCAGCCCGTACAGCACCGATTGCCGATCCGCCGAGCGCGCGACGAACCGTTCGAAGCCCGACTTGCGAATGTCGATTTCCCGCGTCGCCACCGCCAGCACGCGGCCATCGCGGATCAGGAAGGTTTCCGCCGTGAAACGCCCCACGGGCACCCGCGCCGGGATCGTGACGCGTGCACGATAAAGCACGCCCTGGGTGATCTCGACCGCGCCGGGAGCTTCGACATACAGGCCATTGCGCGCCTTCAGTTCGACCAGCCCGCGCGCAAAGCGATCCTGTTCCTGCGTCGGCGCGCTGGAGGCGGGCGACAGTTGCAGGCTCGACAACCCCAATTCGTAAATTGCGCGGGTGCGCGCATCGAGCATCTGCGCGATCGGCTTGGACGATGCGATCGCATAAAAACTCGGGGCGGAGCGATAGCGCAGGCGACTGGCGTTGACCCAGATCAGCCCGCCCAGTTTTTGCTTTTCGCGCACCAGGATCGATTGCACCGGTCCTTTCACCACCACCACGATGTCGGTCGGCTTGTCGTCATCGGGCAAGCGTCCGCCGGGATAGAGGATCGCCCCGAACAGCAGCAGATTGGCACCGGTAAAGCTGTATTGGATCTCGATGTCGCGTTGCGACACGTCGGGCACCAGCACCGGTTTGGCCTGCGCCATCAACAGCGGTGCAAGCAGGACCGCGATCCAGCCGCGTCTCACGACAATTCGACCGAGTAGAGTTCATCGGGACGCCACCCGAGCCCCAGGGCAATCCGCCCGGCGACGAGCAGCACGATCACCGCCAGCGCCAGGCGCAGATATTCAGGCTTCACTTTCGCGGCGAAGCGCGCGCCCACTTGCGCCCCGGCGACCGAGCCGAGCAACAGCAGCGCCGCCAAAACGATATCGACCGCCTTGGTCGTCGTCGCGTGCACCATCGTCGCCATCGCGGTGACGAACAGCGTCTGGAACAGCGACGTGCCGACCACCACCTGCGTCGTCATGCCGAGCAGATACAGCATCGCCGGCACCAGAATGAACCCGCCACCCACACCAAGCAGGATCGTCAGGATGCCGACGCCGAAGCCGAGCAGCAGCGGCGCAAGCGGCGAGATATAGAGCCCCGAGCGATAGAAGCGCGTCCGCAGCGGAAGCGATGCGACCAGCGGGTGATGCCGCCGCTTGCGCGCCTTGGGAGCCAGCCCGAGGCGTGTCGCGCGAATCGCGCCCAGCGCCTCCTTCGCCATCATGCTGCCGATCGAACCGAGCAGCACGACATAGACGATCGCGATTACGGTATCGATCTGTCCACTCGCCTGCAGCAAGCGGAACACCCAGCCGCCGAACACCGACCCGACCAGCCCGCCCGCGACCAGCACCCCGCCCATCTTGAAGTCGACGCCCTTGCGCCGGACGTGCGCGAACACGCCCGAAACGCTGGCCCCGGTCACCTGACTCGCAGCGGAGGCGGCGGCGACGGTTGGCGGAATGCCGTAGACGATCAGCAACGGCGTGGTGAGGAAGCCGCCGCCGACGCCGAACATGCCCGACAACAGGCCGACACCGCCACCCAGCAACACGATGACGAGCGCGTTGACCGAAAGATTGGCGATGGGCAGGTAGATGTCCATTGCCCGACAGCGTTAGCCGCTCGCGCTTCCCGCGCAAAGCACGCCGTTTCAGAAATCGCTGCCGAGCGTCACCGCCAGCCCCGATCCCGGGCGCGCGGCCCCGGCGACGCGTTGCCGCCAGTCGAGCCCGAACCGCACCGAACGCGCCCCGATCGGGATAGCGACCGCAAGCGAAGGCCCAAGATCGAACCGTGCCGCGCCGCGCTGCGCCGCACCCCACAGCCCTGCGCCGAAATCGACCCGGACGCGGCCGATCTCGGTCACCGGATGCGCGACGCGCAGCGCGCCATCGACATAAGCCTCGGTCGCGGTGCGGCGAATAACGCCGGCCTGGCCATAGCCTTCGAGCCGAAATCCGAGCGGCAATGGCGTTGGATCAAGGCCGCCGACAACCCCCAGCGCCGGTCCGCCGCGCCCGCCCGCAATCGCGAAACGCTGTTCGGCGACCAGCCGCAGCGGCAAGCGAGTCGGTTGCCATTCGACGCCGAGCGCGGCCTCGCGCAGGCCTGGCCCAAGCGGAGAGGACACGCGCCCGACCAGCGCGACGCGATGTTTGCGATCGATGGCATAAGCGACCCGCACCCCCGCCTGCGATCCGCCAAGCTGCCCGCCAAGCCCGCCCGGTGCGAGCCCGGAACCACCGCGCGCCAGCAGCCACGCGCTTGCCGACCAGCGCGAGAGCGGACGTGGCACCAGGGGTTGGCTCTGGCGATGGGGCAGCCCCGGCAATAATGGGGACTCCTGCGACACCGGTTGCGCATCGCCATAGCGGACGAGACCCAGCAGCGCGAGCGCGATCCGGGTCGGATCGGGCTTGCGCAGGGTCAGCCTCCCACGCGGTTTGGCCGCAGCGGCACGGTACCAGCGCCGCACGTCTCCCTTCGCCGTGTGTTCGGACGCGACGACAGGCGATTCCGGCGGGATCACCGCGACCGGCACCGGCACGACGGCGCGAAGCACATCCGCCGCAGAATCGATCTGCGGCCACAGCAAAGCGACCCGGACCCCGATCCACGCAACCAGAAACACGGCGAGGAACCGCAAAGGGCGTCCCCGCCCGGCCGTCACTGATCGACCTGCGCCACATCCGGGAAGGTGTGCTGGGTCTTGTCCCACCGCAGCGCCGTGCCGCGGAGCGACGCGACATAGGCGACCATCGCACGCCGCGCGGCGAGCAACGCGATGAGATTGCCGACAAAGGCGCGCGGCAGCGACCATGCCGCCTCGCGCCAGCCATAGGCCGCACCGGTAAAGGCTGCCCGCGAGCCGAGCCGCCACAACAGCAAGACCGCATTGACCTGCAACAGCCCCACCATCGGATCGGACAGCGGCAGCCCCCCGCCGTCCAATAGCGCATGGCCCAATCGAGACGCACCCCAGGCCACCAACGCGACATAGGCGATCGCCAGCACCAGCACCGAAATCGGCGCGCGGCGGTCGCGCATGCGCATCCAATGTTCGTGCAGATCGAGCGGGCGCGCCCACCCCATCCGGTCCCACCCCGCCAGCGCGATACCCGTCATCCAGCGCGATTTCTGCCGAACGGCGGTTTGCAGCGTCCCCGGGAAATAGGCGCGCACCGCGACCAAGGGCCCGCCCGGTCTTTCGCGGACCCGCGCGAACGCGCCACGCCCGCCCAACCCCGCAATGTGCAGGCCGAGTTCATAGTCCTCGGTCAGGCTGTCCGCGTCGAACGGCATGCCGCCGCGCGCGGCCGCGATCCGCTCCAGCATTCCGCGCTCGATCGCGCACGCCACCCCGGCCAGCGGCAACCCCGCGCCAAGCGCCTGGCGTACCACGAGATTCTTGCCGTGCGCCTCCGCAAATTCGTCAGCATAATGCCCCGATACGAGCCGCGCTTTGCCGTCCACCAACGGCAAGACCGGCAATTGCACGGCGGCGTAGCGCCCGATCAGGGCGTCGATCACGCGCAGTTCGCCCGGATGCACCATGTCCTCGGCATCGTGCAGCTCGACCGCCGCCACGCGAATCTGCTCGTTTTGCTCATCGCGCAGCAGCGCCGCCCAAAGTGCGTTCAGGCAATCGGCCTTGGTCGTCGGGCCATCGTTGGGACCGATCACCAATCGGATCCGCTCATCGTCCGCCGCGACCTCGGCCACGGCGTCGATGGTCGGAAGATCATTGGGATAGGTGCCGACATAGATGCGGTAGTCGGGATGGTCGAAGCGTGCGAGGCAAGTCCGCAACATTGCGCCGATCACGCCTGCTTCGTCCCAGGCGGCGACGAACACCGCGATCCGACGGGGCGCGCGCCGGGTGTAGCCCTCCAGCGTGGCGGGCAACCCGTCCGGTCGCCGCCACAGCCGCGTCCCGATCCAGGCAATATCAACCGCGACATCATCGAGGCCACCGACGAGAAAGCCAAGCGCGGCGAACAGCATCGTTTCGCGCGCGACCGCGTCCAGCGCGGCGATGATCCACTCTCCCCCCAAGAGCGTTCCTCCCCTCGACCGGCCCCCCGAGTCGATCTACACGGAGTGTCTAGCAGCGATGGCCGCGTAGCAAGCTGTCATCACACCGTCACCATTCGTCGCTGTACTAGCACGGTTCGTCGCTTTATATCGTGCGGTAAAGCCTTTGGGAGGATTCGATGAAGCTCGCGTTCCGAGTCGCACTGCTCGCTTTGGCGCTTGCTCCATTTGCAGCTTCTGGCGACTCCAGCCCGCAAGTCATCCTGGCCACCCCCGGCATTGGCGACGGCGCGATCGAACGTTTCACCGCACGCTTCAGCCAGCCGATCGTACCGCTCGGCGATCCGCGCGCGGCCTCGCCCTTCGACGTCACCTGCGCGGTCAGCGGGCAGGGGCGGTGGGTCGATCCGCAGACCTTCGTCTATGATTTCGCAAACGGCCTGCCCGGCGGCACCGTCTGCAAGTTCAAGCTGCGCTCGGGCCTGAAAAGCGTGTCGGGCTATGCCGTGACCGGGCAACAGGAATTTTCGGTCGACGCCGGCGGCCCGGTCGCGCGCGCGGTGCTGCCCAGCCAATATGACAGCGAGATTGAGGAGGATCAGGTCTTCCTGGTCGCCGCCAACCTGCCCGCCACCCCGGCCTCTGTCGCTGCCAACGCCTATTGCGCGGTCAAGGGCATTGGCGAGAAGATTCCGGTCGAAGTGCTCGCACCCGATTTGCCCGGCAAGTTGCTGGGCGAAATGGGCACCGACAATTGGAACGTGCGGAACTTCCTGGAAAGCGCCGGGCTCCCCGCCGCGATCCCCGCCGCTGCCGATCGCGCCAAGGCTTATGCCGGGGTGACCGCACTGAAGTGCCGCCGTCCCCTGCCGCCGGGCACCGACATGGCGTTGGTATGGGGTGCCAACATCGCAGGGGCCAGCAGCAAGACCGCAGGGGCCGACCAACGCTTCGATTACACCGTGCGCAAGCCCTTTACCGCGCGCTTCGAATGCGGTCGCGTCAATGCGCAGGCCGGATGCAATCCGGTCGAGAAAGCGTGGGTGCGCTTCTCCGCGCCCGTCGCGACCGATCTCGCCAAGCAAATCCGCATCCAGACCGCCGACGGCAAGCTGCTGACCCCGACGCTGTTCGATGATTCCTCCGAAGATTCCGGGCATGGCGATGCCAAGAGCAAGGCGACCGTCTCGTCGGTCGGCTTCAAGAGCCCGCTGCCCGAATCGCAAACCGCCAAGCTGCTGCTGCCAACCGGCGTGAAGGACGAGAGCGGTCGCGCGCTTTCCAATGCCGAGCGCTTCCCGCTCGACGTGCGCTTCGACGCCGCGCCGCCGCTGGTGAAGTTCGCCGCGTCCTTCGGCATCTTGGAATCCAAGCAAGGCGGCGTGCTGCCAGTGACGGTGCGCAATGTCGAACCAGCCCTTCAGGGCACCAACCTCAGCATCGCCGGGCAAGCGCTGCGCATCGACGGCTCGGATGGCAAGATCGCCGAATGGCTGCGCACCGTCGGCCATGCCGACGATACCGCCAGCCATGAGGAAACGCGCGGCAAGGACAAGGTCCGCATCAACGACACCGGCGCGACCTCGATCCTCGGCAAGCAGGGCGCGTCGCTGAAGATCGGCCTGCCCGGCAAGGGCAAGGATTTCGAAGTCGTCGGCATGCCGCTCGGTGGCGGCAAGCCCGGTTTCTATGTCGTCGAACTGGCCAGCCCCGTGCTGGGCCAGGCACTGCTCGGGCGCAAGGTGCCGCGCTATGTCGCCGCAGCCGCGCTCGTCACCAATATGAGCGTCCACTTCAAATGGGGCCGCGCCAGGAGCCTCGCCTGGGTGACCGCACTCGACACCGGCAAGCCCGTCGCCGGGGCCGAAGTGCGCGTGAGCGACAGCTGCACCGGCGAAGTGCTGGCGCGCGGCGTGACCGACAAGAGCGGCGGCGTCTATGCCCCGCCGGGCCTGCCCGAGCCCGAAACCTGGGGCAGTTGCGAAGGTACCAGCAGCCATCCGCTGATGGTCTCGGCGCGCGCCGCCGACGACTTCAGCTTCACGCTGACGGCATGGGGCGAAGGCATCCGCCCGTATGACTTCGATTTGCCCTATGGCTATCAGGCGCGCGGCGAAATGCTGCACACGGTGTTCGACCGCATGCTCGTCCGTCAGGGCGAAACGATCCACATGAAGCACATCCTGCGCACGTCGATTGCCGATGGCTTCGGCATGGCCCCGGCAGTGTCCGGCACGCTCCGCTTGCAGCATCGCGGGTCCGACACGCAGTTCGACTTACCGCTGACGATCGACGCCAATGGCATTGGCGAGAATGAGTGGACCGCCCCCGCCGGCGCGCCGATGGGCGATTATGATCTCTCGGTGATCGTCGATGGCCGCCGCATCGAAACCACGCAATCCTTCAAGGTCGACGAATATAAATTGCCGACGATGCGCGCGAGTGTCACCGGCCCCAAGGACGCCGCGATCCGCCCCGCCAATCTGCTGCTCGATCTGTTCGTCGGCTATCTGTCGGGTGGCGGCGCGTCGAACCTGCCGGTCGACATGCGCATCGGCTATTTCGCGCATGACACCAAGCCCGACGGCTATGAAAGCTACAGTTTCGGCGGCAAGGCAATCGCCGAGGGCACCAAGCCGCTCAATGGCGATGGCGAGGAGGAACAGACCGCGCTCCCGCCAACGCAGACGCTGCCGACCACGCTCAGTGGCGACGGGACCGGCAAACAGACCGTCACCGTGCCGCAAACGCTCGACGGCGTCACCGACATGCTGGTCGAAATGGATTATCAGGACGCCAATGGCGAAATGCTGACCGCGTCCAAGCGCATCCCGATCTTTCCGAGTGCCGTGCAACTGGGCGTGAAGACCGATGGCTGGCTGATGAAGCAGGACGATTTGCGGCTGCGCTTCGTCGCGCTCGATACGAGTGGCAAGCCGATCGCCAATCAGGCGATTTCGGTTGCGCTCTACAGCCGCCAGATCCTCACCGCCAGGCGGCGGCTGATCGGCGGCTTCTATGCCTATGACAACCGCATGAAGACGACCAAGCTTGCGCAAAGCTGCACCGCGACGACCGATGCGCAGGGGCTGGCGACATGCAAGATTGCGCCGGGCATTTCGGGCGAAGTCTATGCCGTTGCGACGACCAAGGACGCGAACGGCAATGAAGCGCGCGCGACGCAAAGCGTGTGGCTGGCGGGCAATGACGATTGGTGGTTCGGCGGCGACAATGGCGACCGCATGGACGTCGTGCCCGAACAGCAGGCTTATAAAGCAGGCGACATCGCGCGCTTCCAGGTGCGCATGCCCTTCCGCAAGGCGACGGCGCTGGTCACGGTCGAGCGCGAAGGCGTGCTGTCGAGCTTCGTCACCGAACTCAGCGGCACCGATCCGGTGGTCGAAGTGAAGATGCCGGGCAGTTACGCGCCCGACGTGTTCGTCTCGGTCATGGTCGTGCGCGGTCGCACCGAAAGCGGATTCTGGACGTGGCTGCACGGCATCGCCCAGTCGGTCGGGCTGGCGAGCAGCCCACCCGAGGGACAGGAGCCGACTGCGCTCGTCGATCTCGCCAAGCCGAGCTATCGCCTCGGCATCGCCAAGGTGAAGGTCGGCTGGGAAGCGCATCAATTGCAAGTCGCGGTCAAGGCCGATCGCGCGCGCTACGCCGTGCGCGACGTGGCGCAAGTCGATGTCTCGGTGAAGACGCCCGACGGCAAGCCCGCACGCACCGCAGATGTCGCCTTCGCGGCGGTCGATGAGGCGCTGCTGCAACTCGCGCCCAATGACAGCTGGGACGTGCTGACCGCGCTGATGGGCGAGCGCCCCTTGTCGGTGCTGACCTCGACCGCGCAGACGCAGGTCGTCGGCAAACGCCACTATGGCAAGAAAGCGGTCGAGGCCGGTGGCGGCGGCGGCGGCGATTCCTCGGGGCTCAACCGCGAGAATTTCCAGCCGGTGATCCTGTGGAAGGGCAGCGTCACGCTCGACGAGAACGGCCATGCCCGCATTCCGGTGACGCTCAGCGACGCGCTATCCTCGTTCAAGCTGGTCGCGATCGCCACCGACGGCGCGCAACTCTACGGCACCGGCATGACGAGCGTGCGCACCGCGCAGGACTTGTCGATCTATGCCGGCATTCCCCCGGTCGTGCGCACCGGCGATTTCTATGCATCTAGCTTCACGCTGCGCAACGGATCGGACAAGCCGATGACGGTGACGGCAACGGTCGACCTGACCCCGGCCATCGCGCAGGGCAAACCGCTGACGGTGACGATCCCGGCGGGCGGCGCGGTGCCGGTTGCCTGGAATCTCACCGCCCCGGCCAACATCGATCGCTTGCGCTGGCATGTCAGCGCCAAGGCGTCGAACGGCAAGGCGGTCGATCAGATCACCACCGATCAGGCGGTGGTGCCGCTCTACCCGGTCGAAGTGTGGGCAGGTACGCTCGCCCGCGTCGGCGCGGACACCACTATCCCGATCCAGCCGCCTGCGGGCGCGATTGCGGGGCGCGGAACCGTCGATATCCGGCTCGACGATACGCTGGCGCCGCCGCTCGCCGGGGTGCGCGAATTCATGGCGCGCTATCCTTATGATTGCTTCGAACAGCGTCTGTCGCGTGCGGTCGCGCTGGGCGATGCCGGGCTGTGGCAATCGCTGGCGGGCGACCTTCCCGCCTATCAGGCGGATGACGGCCTGCTGCGCTATTGGCCATCTGGCAGCCTGACCGGCTCGGAAGCGCTGACCGCTTATGTGCTGGCGATGACCTCCGACGCGGGATTGCCGATCCCGGCGGGCCCGCGCGCGAAGATGATCGAGGGGCTGAAGGCCGTGCTCGACGGGCGCTTGCGGCATGAGGATTATGGCGATGTGCGCTGGCAGCGCGTCTATGCCTTCAACGCGCTCGCGCGCGCCGGGGCCGCGACCCCGGCGATGCTCGGCCAATTGAGCATGACGCCAAAGGAGATGCCGACCGCGTTGCTGGCCGATTATCTCGTGTCGCTCGATCATCTGCAGGGCCTGGCCAATGGCGCTGCGCTGAAGAGCGCCGCCGAGGCCGTCCTGCGCACGCGGCTCGTCTATGAAGGCACACGGCTCGATCTGTCGGACAGCAGCAATCAGCCATGGTGGCTGATGTCATCGGGCGACGAAGCGTCGATCAAGACCGTGATCGCCACGCTCGGCCGTCCAGGCTGGCAGGACGAAGCCGCCAAGATGATGGTCGGCGTGGCGCTGCGCCAGTCGCACGGGCGGTGGGACACCACCACCGCCAATGCCTGGGGCACGATCGCGGCGCGCAAGTTCGGCGCGCTCTATCCCGCCAGCGCGATCATCGGCACGACGACGCTAGGGTTGGGCACGCAAACGATCAGCAAGAGCTGGCCGCTCGCCGCCACCGCGCGCACCGCAAGCTTTGCGCTGCCGACGACCCAGACCCCGCTGAAACTCGCGCAATCGGGTGGGGCCGGGCCGTGGGCCACCGTCTCGGTGTCGGCAGCGGTGCCGCTGACCAAGCCGCTGTTCGCCGGCTATGAGATGCAACGCCGTGTCGAGGTGGTGCAAGCGCGCACCAAGGGCGTTCTCACGCGCGGCGACGTGGTCAAGGTGACGATCACGGTCAAGGCCAGCGCCGAGCGCAACTGGGTGGTGATCAACGATCCGATCCCGGCGGGCGCGACGATCATCGGCGATCTGGGCGGGCAGTCGCAAATCCTTGCCGGGCAAGCGCAGGCAGGACCCGGCACCAAGTTCGAGGCGCGCGATGCCGATGGCAAGCTGTGGGACATTCAGGTCGGCGTCGTCCCGGCCTATGTCGAGCGGCGCAACGACACCTGGCGGGCTTATTATGGCTGGGTGCCGCGCGGGGCGTTCAGCGCGTCGTACATGCTGCGGCTGAACGGAGCCGGACGCTTCAACCTGCCGCCGAGCCGGGTCGAGGCGATGTATTCGCCCGCGATCCGCGCGCAACTGCCGCTCGATACGATGACGGTGGTGCAGCGATAATCTTTGTTGAATTCACCCCGGCGAACGCCGGGGCCCAGTATCGAGCGGTTGAATGATCGAGCGTGGCGCTCTCTTGCAGAAACTGTCGCAACTGGGCCCCGGCGTTCGCCGGGGTGGTGAAAAGCTTTGGGCTGCGCTCCAGACTCGGGCGGGGGCGAGCGTCGCCGGGCTAACGCTCGCGCTCGTCGCCTTCATCGCGCTTGATTATGCGACCATGCCCCCGCCGCTCCCCGGTTACGCCCAGGTCCGCGCCGCATGGCATCCATCCGAAGCGTGGCTCTATGACCGAAACGGCGTGCTGATCGACAGCGCGCGGGTCGATTTCAAGGCGCGCCGCCTCGCCTGGACCCCGCTCGACCACATCGCCCCGGTGGCGCGCACGACGATCGTCGGTGTCGAGGACCGCCGCTTCTTCTCACACGGCGGCGTCGACTGGCTCGCGCTCGCCGGGGTCGCGCGCGACAAGGCTAAGGGCGAACGGGCGCGCGGGGCGAGTACGCTGTCGATGCAGGTCGCCGGTTTCCTCGCGCCCGACCTTGCCGCCCCCGGCCAGCGCCATTTCTGGGACAAGATCCGCCAGATGCGCGCCGCCTGGGCGCTCGAATCACGCTGGTCGAAGGATCAGATCCTCGAAGCCTATCTCAACCTGGCCGGGTTTCGCGGCGAAGCGCAGGGCATTGGCGCGGCCGCGCTCGGGCTGTTCGGCAAGACCCCCGACGCGCTCGCCCGCGATGACGCACTGCTACTGGCGGCGCTGCTGCCCGATCCGCAAGCCGATGCCGGAACCGTCGCGCGGCGTGCCTGCGCCGTCTCGCACGAACAGGACTGTGGGCGCTTTGCCGGGGAAGCCGCCTCGATGCTCGGCCCGGCGCGCAGTCTCGCGCTCGATCCGGGGCTCGCCCCACATCTTTCGGACCGGTTGCTAACCAAGCCCGGCCTCAAGGTCACCACCACGCTCGACCGCCGCATCCAGACGCTCGCCATCGTCGCGTTGAAACGGCAGTTGCAGGGCCTTGGCGGCGCGCGCGCGCGGGATGGCGCGGTGGTGGTGGTCGACAATGCCAGCGGCGACGTGCTGGCCTATGTCGGCGGCATTGGTGGGGCGTCGACCGCGCCCGCTGTCGACGGCGCGAACAGCTATCGCCAGGCGGGATCGACGCTGAAGCCGTTCCTTTATGCCCAGGCAATCGAGAAGGGCTATCTGACCCCGGCCTCGATCCTCGACGATTCGCCGGTGCAGCTCGATACGGCGTCTGGCCTGTACGTGCCCCAGAATTACGATCGCGGCTTTAAGGGGCCGGTGTCGGCGCGTTCGGCGCTGGCGGGGTCGCTCAACGTGCCTGCCGTGCGCACTTTGCTGCTCGTCGGGGTCGATCCGTTTCGCGACCGGCTGTGGGACACGGGCTATCGCGGGCTGGTCGAGGATGGGGAATATTACGGCTATTCGCTCGCTTTGGGATCGGCCGAAGTCACCTTGCTGGAGCAAGCCGATGCTTACCGCAGCCTCGCGCAAGGCGGGCGCTGGTCACCGCTGCGGCTGACGCTCGATGCACCGCACACCGCCCCGCGCGCGATTACCACCCCGCAAGCCGCATGGATCGTCGCCGACATGATGGCCGACGCCAATGCCCGCGCGGTCACTTTCGGGCTCGATTCGGCGCTGCATTTGCCCTTCTGGGCGGCGGTGAAGACAGGGACGAGCAAGGCGTTGCGCGACAATTGGTGCATCGGCTTCACCCAGAAATACACGGTCGCCGTTTGGGTCGGTAATCTCGAGGGCGATTCGATGCGTGCGGTGTCGGGCGTCAGCGGCGCGGCACCGGTGTGGCGCGACATCATGCTGTCGCTCAATGCCGAGGAACGCGGCGCGCCGCCGCCGCGCCCGGCGGGCGTCGAAGCGCGCGCAATCACCTTTGCGCGCGCGATCGAGCAGCCGCGCATAGAATATTTCCTGGCCGGCACCGGGCAAAGCCACATCGCCTTTGCGCCCGATGAATCGCGCCGCCCGCGCATCACCAATCCGGTCTCAGGCAGCGTCTATGCGATCGATCCGGACATTCCGCATGACCGGCAACGGCTTGCGGTGGATGTCTCGGGGGCAGTGACCGCGCACCGTTTGTGGCTCGACAAGACCGACATTGGAGCGGCCGATTCGCAGCCCGAGATCATTGCGGGTCCGGGCACGCACCGCCTGCGCCTGACCGATGTCGGCGGGCGCGTGGTCGACCAAGTGATGTTCACGATTCGCTGAAACACCGGCCGCGCCGAGAGGCGCGACCGGTGCGATATGGTTTAGCGATAGAAGCCGCGGATCACGTCGATGACATAGCCGCGCCGCGTATCGACCAGGATCACGTCGTCATAATGCCGGATCCACTGCTGGCCATAAGCCGGACGACGCAGATGATAGCGCCATGGATCGGCGATGATGTAGCGCGGGCCATAATAAGGCGCGCCGATGCGCAGGCCGGGGCGGAAGGCGGTATAGCGGAACGGAGCTTCCCAGCGGCCGCGCGCATACCAATTGGGGTTGCGATCACGCCAGCCCCGCCAGTCATCGCGGCCCCACGCCCGCTCCCGATCGCGTACGTCCTCCCGATACTCGTGGCGAGCGTCACGAAGATCACGCTGGTCGCGCCGGATGTCTTGCCGATCCCGGCGCAGCTCGTCGTTCGATTGGGCGCTGGCGGCAACGGGCACCAGGGTTGCGGCGAGCAACGCGGTGGCAATGAATTTGCGCATCATATCCTCCATATCTGGCCGACCGGATCAATAGGTCGAGCCATGCAAAGGATTTTGGCAAACGCGCCCTGAACGCTTTACGAACGCCGGTGACAGGGTTCTGTCAGGGTTGTCGCAAAAGCGTATCGCCGCCGTTACGGCGTATCGCGGCCACCGGTGTTGTTGTTGCCGCCCTGACCGCCGCCGATCGCGCCGACGGTGCCGATATTGCCGAACAGTTCGTCGAAGAAGCTGCGCTTCTTGCCCAAGGTCGGCGTGGTCTTGCCCGACGGGCTGATCGACGCGACCTGCTCGGCCCCCGAGCGCCGCACCGCCGACACGACACCGCGCGAATCGAAGCTGATGCGCAGCGTCACCTGATCGTGCACATGCGGATTGTTATAGGCAAAATTGCGCACGTCGCGCGAAATGTAATACCAGTCGCCCTGGTTGAATTCACTGGTGAAGGTCGGCTTGCCGAGCACCGCCAGCACAGACTGGCGGGTATCCGTGCCCGCCTGGACCGAATTCACCAGATCCGAATCGATGACATAGCCCTGATGCCCCTTCAGCGGAACGCAGGCGCTGGCCCCGAACACACTGGTGGCGAGGGCAGCGGCCGTCATCAGGCGGACGGACTTGGGGCTCATCGACACTCTCCACAGGCACGCAAAGGTCCGGGACGCATTGCATCGCGGACAGGGAGCCTCAATATGCCGGGAAACGCGGCCAAACAAGGGCGCATGGGGAACAAGGTTTTGGGCTGGCTTACCAGATTGCTGGGCGGGGAGCGCGATACGGTCGCGTTGCGGCTGTACAATGGCGTGATCGAACGCGCGCGCGCGCCGCATTGGTATGAGGCGGGCGGCGTGCCCGATACGCTCGACGGGCGTTTCGATATGGTGGCGGCGGTGCTGGCGCTGGTGCTGTTGCGACTGGAAGGAGACGCCGAATCGGCCTCCGTCAGCGCGCGCCTGACCGAGCGTTTCGTCACCGACATGGACGGACAATTGCGCGAAAGCGGCATTGGCGACATCGGGGTCGGCAAGCATATCGGCAAGATGATGAGCATGCTTGGCGGGCGGCTGGGCGCATATCGCGATGGGCTGGCGATGGGCGATCTCACTGCGGCGCTGCAGCGCAATCTCTATCGCGGCGTCGACCCCACCCCGCCCGCGCTGGCACATACGCAAGCCGCGCTGATCGCCTTTCGCGACGCGCTCGCCGCCACCCCTGCCCCCGCGGTGATCGCTGGAGACCTGCCATGACCACCCCAGAATTTTCGCGACTGGAGCGAATCGACACGATCGGCGAGGGGGCCCGCAGCGTCTCGATCACCGCCGATGCGACCGAACGGGCAGCACTGGCGGAACGGTTTGGCCTGCTCGCGGTCGATCGGCTGGAGGCCACCTTCCGCGTGCAGCGCGATGCGGCGGGCGTGGTGGCACGCGGCGAAGTGCGCGCGTCGGTGGTGCAGGCGTGCTCGGTGACCGAGGAGCCGTTGCCCGTCACCGTCAGCGAAGACGTCGCCTTGCGCTTCGTCACCGAGCAGGAAGCCGCCGCCGAGGAGGAAATCGAACTCGATCTCGATGCGCTCGACACCATGCCCTATGACGGCGCGGCGATCGATCTCGGCGAAGCGGCGGCGGAGACGATGGCACTGGCACTCGACCCGTTCCCGCGCGGCCCCAATGCAGCGGCGGCGCTGCGCGCGGCGGGGGTCATCAGCGAGGACGACGCCAAACCGGCGGGGGCACTTGCCGGTTTAAAGAGTCTGTTGGCGAAGGATTAATCCTCGGGTCCCAATGCCGGATCGAGATCGCGCGGACGCACGAAGCGGACCAGCCGCGCGGTGCCTGCGGCAAGGTCGGCCCAGTCCCCCTCAAACTGGAGTTCGGCGATCGTCGCGGTCGGATATTTGGCCTCAAGCGCAACGCGCGGGGGCTCCTCCGATTCGGGTACCAGTAGCATCGCCAGATCCTCCAGCCCGGGATTGTGCCCCACCAGCAAGACCCGCGCGGTGTCTTCGGAAAATTCGTGGACGATATCCAGCAGCGTGACCGCTGAAGCGAGGTAGATGCGTCGGTCCCACTCCGGCGCAAGCGTCCGGCCATAGCCCGTTTCGACCTGGGCCAGCGTCTCCACCACGCGGAGCGCGGGCGAGGCCACCACGTGATCGAACACCGCGCCGCCGCTGCGCAAATAGCCGCCGATCAGCGCGGCGGCGCGTTTGCCGCGCGCGTTGAGGGCGCGGTCATAATCGCGGAGCGCAGGATCGTCCCACCCCGATTTGGCGTGGCGGAGCAACGTCAGCGTCTTGGTGCCGGCGGTCATGCGAGTCTCCGTCAGGCGGTTTCGCGCGCCTCATGCCCCGTTTGCGCGGCAGAGGGAAGCGCCGCTGCACGCGCCACCGCTTCATCCAGCGTCACGCGCGTGATGCGGACGCCCGGCGGGAACGCCGTCAGCAACCGCGATGGCATCGCGGCAGACAGCAGAACGAACACGCCGTGATCGTCGGCGCGGCGAATCAAGCGCCCAAATGCCTGCGCCAGCCTTGCCCGCACGATGCGATCGTCATAGCCGCTACCGCCCCCTGCCAGACGCCGCGCGGCGTGCAGCACGGTCGGCTTGGGCCAGGGCACGCCCTCCATCACCACCATCCGCAGCGAGCGGCCCGGCACATCGACTCCGTCGCGCAGCGCGTCTGTGCCGAGCAAGGAGGCCGCCGGAGCATCACGAAAAATATCGACCAATGTGCCGGTGTCGATCGGGTCGACATGCTGGGCGTAGAGCGGCAACCCCTCGCGCGCGAGCCGATCGGCAATGCGAGCATGGACGCCGCGCAACCGCCGGATCGCGGTGAACAGGCCCAACATCCCGCCGCCGCTCGCCACGCCGAGCCGCGCATAGGCATTGGCGAGCGCGCCCATGTCGCCGCGCTTCACATCGGTGACGATCAGCACCTCGGCCTGCGCCGCATAATCGAACGGTGATGGTGCCTCGAACCGGCTCGCGCCGCGCAGCAGATGCGTCGCCCCGGTGCGCGCCTCCGCCACGTCCCAATCGCCGCCGCCGCGCAAGGTTGCCGAGGTTACCAGCACGCCATGCGCGGGTTTCAGCACGGTCTCGGCAAAGGGCCGCGTCGGATCGAGCCAATGGCGGTGCAGGCCGACATCATAATCGCGCCCCTCGACGCGATCGACCGCCATCCAGTCGACGAAATCCGGCGAGGCGGGGCCACCGATTCGCGCGAGCAGCGACAGCCACGCCGCCACCGTCTCGGCGCGCCAGCCAAGCGAGGCGATCGCGCCTTCGATGCGCGCGCGCGCCGGGCCATCCATCCAGTCGGGTGCTTCGTCGAGCACCGCCTCGAGTCGCCGCCCGAGCGCCACCAGCGGGCGTACCAACGCATCCAGCGCTTCCGCTGCCGGGCCTGCCGCCTCGATCAAGCCGGGATCGGGCTCGGCCAGTTCGGTCTCCAAGCCATAGCCAGCATCGCCGCCCGGATCGCGCCCCGATTCGGCGCGCGCATAGGTGAGGCCGCGCACCGCCGCGAGCAGCGCCTCGATCGGGCCGAACGGCGCGCCCTCGCCCAGGCGCTGCAGCCAGCCATCACTCGCCAGCGCCTGCGCCGCGTTCACCGCATCGGCGATGGCGCGCGCGCCGCCCTCGTCATAGCTGGCCACATCGGACAGCCGCGCCGCCAACCCGCGCCGCCGCCCGCGCCCGCCCGATTCGGGGCCGAGCACCCAACGCCTGAGCTCGATCGTCTCGGCACCGGTCAGCGCGGTCGAGAACATCGCGTCGGCGGCATCGAACAGATGATGCCCCTCGTCGAACACATAGCGTGTCGGGCGCGTGGTCGATTCGCGCCCGCGCGCGGCGTTGACCATCACCAGTGCATGGTTGGCGATGACCAGATCGGCATCGGCACTCGCGCGCGCCGCCTTTTCGATGAAGCATTTGCGGTAATGCGGGCACCCCGCATACACGCACTCGCCGCGCCGGTCGGTCAGCGCGGTCGCGCCGTTGCGACGAAACAGCGTCGGCAGCCAGCCGGGCAGATCGCCGCCGACCATATCGCCATCGGCGCTATACGCCGCCCAGCGCGCGACCAGATGCGCCAGGATCGCGGCGCGCCCGGCGAAACCGCCTTGCAGCGCGTCTTCGAGGTTCAACAGGCACAGGTAATTCTCCCGGCCCTTGCGCGTCACCACCTTCGCCCGGCGGGTTGCCGCATCGGGGAACAGCCGCGCGCTTTCATGCCCCAATTGGCGTTGCAGCGCCTTGGTGAAGGTCGATACCCACACCGCGCCATCGGCCTTCTCCGCCCAGAGCGAAGCCGGCGCGAGATAACCAAGTGTCTTGCCGATGCCGGTGCCGGCTTCGGCGAGCACCATATTGGGCATCCCCGCCGCCATGCGCGGGCCGAACGCCTCGCGCACCGCCTGCGCATAGGCACGCTGACCGGGACGCTGCTCGGCGGTGCTGCCGGTCAAGCGGGCGAGTCGGGCCTGCGTTTCGTCGGCTTCCAGCGTCACCGTGCGCGGCTGCGCGCGCGGCACGCCTTCGGACCATTCGCCGAGCTTGGAGAACAGCCAGCGCTCGGCTGTCTCGGGCTTTTTGAGGCGCTGGGTCAGCACCGGTGCCCAGGTCCAGCGGAGGCGAAACAGCGACTGCGCCGCAGTCCACGCGCCCTCGCGTTCGGGCCACTCGCCCTCGATGATGCCGAGCAACGCCGCCGCGGCTGCGCGCAGGAAGGTGGCGACTTCGGCATCGGCGGCGGGCGGCGTCAGCCCCGTAACGCGCGCGAGCCCGCGCGGCGTCGGCACCATGAAGCGCGCCGGGCACAGAAAAGCGAACAGTTCGAGAAGATCGAGCCCCGACAGATCGGCATAGCCCAGCCGCTGCCCGACCAAGGCGGCATTGAGCAGGATCACCGGCGTATCGGCGGCGATCCGGATCGCCTCCCCCCGCCCGATCGGCCGCGTGCCGTCTTCATCCGAAATCCAGATGCCGCTATGGCTGGCGTGCAGCGCCGGATAGGGCAGCGCAAGATCGGGAAGCGGCGACATCGCGCCGACAGTGCGCGAGCCGGAACGAAAGGGCAACCTTGAACCGCCCCTTACGGCACATCCCGCCCGATGGAGGTTGTGCCGCGCCGTACCCATGCGCTACGCCCCCGCGTATGACCGACGTTTTCCGCACCGCCGCCCTCGATTCCAAAGCCTGGCCGTATGAGGAAGCGCGCAAACTGCTGAAACGCTATCCCGAGGGCAAGCCCGGAGGGGCACCGATCATCTTCGAGACCGGCTATGGTCCCTCGGGCCTGCCGCATATCGGCACCTTCAACGAAGTGCTGCGCACGACGATGGTGCGCCACGCCTTCCAGACGCTGTCCGATGCGCCGACGCGGTTGATCGAGTTTAGCGACGATATGGACGGGTTGCGGAAAGTGCCCGACAATGTGCCCAACCAGGCGATGCTTGCGACGCATCTCGGCAAGCCGCTCAGCCGCATTCCCGATCCGTTCGAGAAGTTCGAGAGCTTCGCTGCCCACAACAACGCCATGCTGCGCGATTTTCTCGATCGCTTCGGCTTCGAGTACGAATTCATCTCGTCGGCCTCGCAATATGAAGCCGGCGTGTTCGACGATGCGCTGAAGGGCGTGCTGCGCAACTATGCCGCGATCATGGGCGTGATGCTGCCGACGCTGCGCAAGGAACGCGCCGCTACTTATTCGCCGATCCTGCCGATCAGCCCCAAGACCGGGATCGTGCTGCAAGTCCCGGTCGAGGTCGTCAATGTCGAGCAGGGCACGATCCGCTTCACCGACAGCGATGGGGAAGTGCTCGTCCAATCGGTGCTCGGCGGGCAGGCCAAGCTGCAATGGAAGGTCGATTGGGCAATGCGCTGGGTCGCGCTTGGCGTCGATTATGAGATGTACGGCAAGGACCTGATCGACAGCGGCGTGCAGTCGGGCAAGATCGCGCGCGTGCTCGGCGGTCGCCCGCCCGAGGGGTTGATCTACGAGATGTTCCTCGACGAAAAGGGCGAGAAGATCTCCAAGTCCAAGGGCAATGGCCTGACGCTGGAGCAATGGCTCGATTACGGCACGCAGGAAAGCTTGTCCTTCTTCGCCTATCGCGAGCCGAAAAAGGCCAAGCAGTTGCACATCGGCGTCATTCCGCGCGCGGTGGACGAGTATTTCCAGTTCCGCGGAAGCTATGCGGCGCAGCCGGTCGAGCAGAAACTCGGCAATCCGGTGCACCACATTCACAATGCCGCGGTGCCGGACACGAATCCGCCGGTCACCTTCGGCTTGCTGCTCAATCTGGTCGGCGTGCTGGGCGCAGGCGCGACCGCGGAGCAAGTCCACGGCTATCTCAGCAATTACATCGAAGGTGCCGTTACGCCCGAACTCGATGCGCTGATCGGTCATGCACTCGCCTATAACCGCGATTACGTCGCGCCGACGCTCCAGCGCCGCAAGCCCGAGGGCATCGAAGTCGCCGCGCTCGAACGGCTCGACCGCGAGCTGGCCAACGCGCCTGCCGACAGCTCGGCGGTCGATTTGCAGAACATCGTCTATGCGATCGGCAATGAAGGCGGGTTCGATCCGCTGCGCGCCTGGTTCGGGGCGCTGTACGAAACGCTGCTCGGCTCCACGCAAGGCCCGCGCATGGGCAGCTTCATCGCGCTGTACGGCATCGACAATAGCCGCAAGCTGATCGCCGAAGCGCTGGCGGACTGACGAGGACACGCCGATGCCCACCAAACCGCTGATCGGGCGCGAGACGCGGCTGTGCATGTCGCTATCGGCACGCCCGGGCAATTTCGGAACGCGTTTCCACAACCGGCTCTACGAAATGCTGGGGCTCGATTTCGTCTACAAGGCGTTTTCAACGCGCGATCTGGAGGGCGCGGTGCGCGGCATTCGCGCGCTTGCCATTCGCGGGTGCGCGATTTCGATGCCGTTCAAGGAAGCGGTGATTCCGCTGCTCGACGGCATCTCCCCCTCCGCCGCCGCGATCGACAGCGTCAATACCATCGTCAACGATGAGGGTATGCTGACCGGGCACAATACCGATTATGCGGCGGTGGCGCGGCTGATCGCCGACATCGACCCCGCAACGCCATTTTTGCTTCGCGGATCGGGCGGCATGGCCAAGGCGGTGGCCGCGGCACTCTGCAATAGCGGGTTTCGCAACGGCACGATCGTCGCGCGCAATGCCGAGCAGGGACAGGCACTGGCGACGCGCTACGGCTTTCGCTGGCAGGCCTATCTTGGCGCGGCGGGCGCGCCCTTGCTGATCAACGTCACGCCGATCGGCATGGCGGGCGGCGACGCCGATGCGCTCGCCTTTCCCGAAACGATGATCGCGGCGAGCCTGGTCGTCATCGACGTGGTGCAATATCCGCCGGAAACACGGCTGCTGCGCGCCGCGCAAGCGGCGGGCAAACGGATCATCACCGGCACCGAGATCGCGACCTTGCAGGCGCTCGACCAGTTCGTGCTCTATACCGGCGTCACCCCCAGCGATGACCAGGTCGCCGATGCCGCCGCCTTCGCGCGCGCGGCGGGGTAAAGACCCTGCGGCTCCGGTTTCGGTTTCGCACCGGGGCCCGTACCGCTAGGCTGGGGGCATGGCCAACCCCACCACGTCGCGCCGCGTAGCCCGAAACATCCGTTCGGCACTGCGCACCTTCCTCGCACAGGAAGCGGCGGGCGGCATGGTGCTGATGGCGGCGGCCGCGTTCGCGCTGATCTTCGCCAATTCGGAGCTCGCCCCCGCCTATTTCGCCTTCCTGCACCATGAGACGGGGCCGGTATTGGCCCCTGCCATCGGGCCGATGACGGTGCATCTATGGATCAACGACGGCTTGATGGCAGTGTTCTTCCTGCTGGTCGGCCTCGAGATCAAACGCGAGCTGGTCGACGGGCAATTGGCGAGCCCCGCGCGGCGGCGCTTGCCGATCATCGCGGCGGGCGCAGGCATGGCGATGCCGGCCTTGGTCTTTCTCGCCATTACCGGCGGTGCGCCAGCACTGGGTCCGGGCTGGGCGATTCCGGCGGCGACCGACATCGCCTTTGCGATCGGCGTACTGGCGCTACTCGGCAAGCGCGTCAGCCCGGCGCTGAAGCTGTTCCTCACCACCGTCGCGATCGTCGACGATTGCGGCGCAGTGGCGATCATCGCCTTGGTCTATAGCCACGGTATCGACTGGATCGCGCTGGCGGGCGCGGCGGGCACGGTGCTGATCCTGCTCACGCTCAACCGGCGCGGGGTGGTGGCTTTGTGGCCCTATCTGCTCGGCTTTGGCGGTCTCTGGTGGCTGGCGCTGCTATCGGGGGTCCACGCCACCGTCGCGGGCGTGATCACCGCCGCGCTGATCCCGGTCGCCACCTCCCCCGGCGCGCCCGATGCCGCGCATTCACCGCTCCACCGGCTCGAACATGCGCTGTCGCCTTGGGTCGCGTTCGGCATCGTGCCGCTATTCGCCTTTGCCAATGCGGGCGTGTCGCTGCTGGGCATATCGGCGGCGACGCTGGGCGATCCGCTGGTGCTGGGCATTGCGGGAGGGCTGTTCCTGGGCAAGCAAGCCGGGATTGTCGGGGGTGTCGCCCTCGCCGAGCGTCTGGGGATCGCCAAGCGCCCCAAGGGGATGCGCTGGATGCAGCTTTATGGAGTCGGCCTGCTCGCGGGAATCGGCTTCACGATGAGCTTGTTTATCGGCGGCCTCGCTTTTCCGGGCGACGCGCAGGTGCAGGATTCGGTCAAGATCGGTGTGCTCGGCGGATCGATCCTGTCGGCGATCGCAGGCTATGTCGTGCTGCGCTATATCGCGCCCCGCGCGAAAGCCGCCTGATCGCTCGAAACGAGAACGGGCACCCCTTCCGGAGTGCCCGTCCCGTGTCGCAATGACAGGTCGATCAGAGCTTTTCGGTCAGCTCCGGCACGATCTTGAACAGATCGCCGACCAGGCCGAGATCGGCGACCTGGAAGATCGGCGCGTCTTCGTCCTTGTTGATGGCGATGATGGTCTTGCTGTCCTTCATGCCCGCCAGATGCTGGATCGCGCCCGAGATACCGACCGCGACATACACTTCCGGTGCGACGATCTTGCCGGTCTGGCCGACCTGATAGTCATTCGGGGCATAGCCCGCATCGACCGCAGCGCGGCTGGCACCGACGCCCGCGCCGAGCTTGTCGGCGAGCGGATCGATCACGGCGTGGAACTGCTCGCTCGACCCGAGCGCACGCCCGCCCGAGACGATGATCTTGGCCGAGGTCAGCTCAGGCCGCTCCGACTTGGCGATTTCCGAACCGACATAGGTGGACACACCCGCGTCGCCGGTCGAGGCAACCGCTTCGATCGTGCCCGCGCCGCCTTCGGTCGCAGCCTTTTCAAAGGCGGTGCCGCGCACCGAGATCACCTTCTTGGCGTCCTTGGTCTGCACCGTGGCGATGGCGTTGCCGGCATAGATCGGGCGCGTGAAGGTATCCTCGCTCTCGACCGAGAGGATGTCCGAAATCTGCATCACGTCGAGCAAGGCAGCGACGCGCGGCGCGATGTTCTTGCCGTTTGTGGTGGCGGGCACGAGGAAAGCGTCATGCGTTTCCATCAGCTTGGCGACCAACGGCGCGACGTTTTCGGCGAGCGCATGGGCATAGGCCGCATCGTCCGCGACATGCACCTTGCCGACGCCCGCAATCTTCGCGGCGGCCTCGGCCACTGCGCCGACACCCTGGCCGGCGACGAGCAGATGCACTTCGCCCAGCTTAGCAGCCGCGGTGACGGTGGAGAGGGTGGCGTCCTTCACGGATGCGCCATCATGTTCGACCCAAACGAGCGTCTTCACTTCGCGACTCCCATTGCCTTGAGCTTGGCCACCAGTTCATCGACATCGGCGACCTTGATCCCCGCCGAACGCTTGGGCGGCTCGACCACCTTCAGCGTGGTCAGGCGCGGTGACACATCGACGCCGTAATCGGCCGGGGTCTTCTGCGCGAGCGGCTTGGACTTGGCCTTCATGATGTTGGGCAGCGAGGCATAACGCGGCTCGTTGAGGCGCAGGTCGACCGTGATGATCGCAGGCAGCGGCAGCGATTCGGTTTCCGCGCCACCGTCGACTTCGCGCGTCACCACGACGGTGCCGGGCGACAGTTCGACCTTGGAGGCAAAGGTCGCCTGGCCGCGACCGAGCAGCCCTGCCAGCATCTGGCCGGTTTGGTTGTTGTCGTCGTCAATCGCCTGCTTGCCGAGGATGACGAGGTCGGGCTGTTCCTCCTCGACGATCTTGGCGAGCAATTTGGCCACGCCCAGCGGCTCGACCTTGTCTTCGGACACGATCAGGATCGCGCGGTCGGCACCCATGGCGAGCGCGGTGCGCAACGTTTCCTGCGATTTCTGCTCGCCGATCGACACGACGACGATCTCGGTGACGCCCGCTTTTTCCTTCAGGCGGATCGCCTCTTCGACGGCGATCTCGTCGAAGGGGTTCATGCTCATCTTGACGTTGGCGAGGTCGACCCCCGTTCCGTCCGCCTTCACACGGGGCTTCACGTTATAGTCAAGCACGCGCTTGACCGGGACCAGCACCTTCATTGCACGCTCTCCAATATTCGAACCGTTCCTGGGGAGGCGGTTCCTTCGTCGTCCCGGGACGACCGGGACCGATCTGCGGGGGTTTTCCCTCCGCTACAGAGCGGTCCCGATCCTCACCGGGGTGACGGCAGTCTTCCTTATGCCGCAGCCTTAACCTCGGCGACGATCTTCTTGGCCGCATCGCCCAGATCGTTGGCAGGAACGATCGCCAGGCCGGAATTGGCCAGGATGTCCTTGCCCAACTGAACGTTGGTGCCTTCCAGACGAACGACCAGCGGCACCGAAAGGTTCACTTCCTTGGCTGCCGCGACAATGCCTTCGGCGATGATGTCGCAGCGCATGATACCGCCGAAGATGTTGACCAGGATGCCCTTCACGTTCGGATCGCTGAGGATGATCTTGAACGCGGCCGTCACCTTCTCCTTGTTGGCGCCACCGCCGACGTCGAGGAAGTTGGCCGGGAACATGCCGTTGAGCTTGATGATGTCCATCGTCGCCATGGCGAGACCCGCACCGTTGACCATGCAGCCGATGTCGCCATCGAGCTTGATATAGGCCAGGTCATACTTGGAGGCTTCGAGTTCGGCCGGATCTTCCTCGGTCTCGTCGCGCAGTTCGAGCAGGTCCTTGTGACGGAACATGGCATTGCCGTCGAAGCCGACCTTGGCGTCGAGCACGACCAGCTTGTTGTCCTCGGTGACGGCAAGCGGGTTGATTTCGATCTGCTCGGCATCGGTGCCAAGGAACGCATCATACAGCTTGGACGCGACGCTGGCAGCCTGCTTGGCGAGATCGCCCTTCAGTTCGAGCGCGGCGGCAACGGCGCGGCCATGATGCGGCTGGAAGCCAGTCGCGCAATCGATGTCGATGGCGTGGATCTTCTCAGGCGTCTCGTGCGCGACGGTTTCGATGTCCATGCCGCCTTCGGTCGAGGCGACCATCGACACGCGGCCGGTAGCGCGGTTGACGAGCAATGCCAGGTAGAATTCCTTGGCGATGTCGACACCGTCGGTGATGTAGAGGCGGTTGACCTGCTTGCCATGCTCACCGGTCTGCACCGTGACGAGCGTGTTGCCGAGCATGTCGGTCGCTGCGGCGCGAACGTCATCGAGCGTCTTGGCGAGGCGGACACCGCCCTTGGCATCGGGGCCGAGTTCCTTGAACTTGCCCTTGCCGCGGCCACCGGCATGGATCTGCGCCTTGACGACGTAAAGCGGCCCAGGAAGCTTGGCGGCAGCGGCGACGGCCTCCTCGACGGTCAGTGCCGCGAAGCCCGCGGGCACCGGCACGCCAAATTTCGCGAGAACTTCTTTCGCTTGATATTCATGGATGTTCATGGGCCGGGTGCCTTTCGAAGATCGGGGATGCACTGGCCTTAAGCACAGGCGCCCGCGCGAATCCACCCCGTAGGCGCCCGCGTCGCTCGCCATTGCGCGTGCGGCTCGCTATATCATGTCTATGTCCTGGATCATCGGCCCGCTGCTGTTCGTTGCCACCGTCGCCGGAATGGAGGGGTTCGCCTACGGCGCGCACCGCTGGCTGATGCACGGTCCCGGCTGGTTCCTGCACGAAAGCCACCACCGCCCGCGCACCGGAAACTGGGAGCTGAACGACCTGTATTTCGTGATCTTCGCAGCCCCCTCGATCACGCTGTTGCTGGGTGGCGTGCAATGGGGCTGGGGCGACTGGGCGATCTGGGTTGGCGCCGGGATTGCCGGGTACGGGGCGATCTATCTCGGCTTTCACGATGTGATCGTGCACAAACGCTTCAACCACCGCTATCTGCCGAAATCGGCCTATATGAAGCGCATCATCCAGGCGCACCGGCTGCACCATGTGGTGGAAACCAAGGGTGGGACTGTCAGCTTCGGCTTTCTGGTCGCGCCAAGCCCTGAGGCGCTGAAGGCCGAACTCAAACGCCGCGGCCATGCCGGCGTGCGGGCTGCAGCACAGCAGGCAACGCCCGTTTCCCATTGAACGAGAGCGCTTTCTTCTACGCGCTGGCGATTCCGGCGGTGTTGCTGCTCGGCCTGTCCAAGGGTGGCTTTGTCGGGCTTGGCGCACTGTCGCTGCCGCTGCTGTCGATGACAACCTCACCGGTGCGCGCCGCCGCGATCCTGCTGCCGATCCTGATCGTGCAGGATGTGGTCGGCGTGTGGGCGTTCCGGCGCGATTGGGATGCGACCGTGTTGGGCTGGATGCTGCCGGGTGCCGCAATCGGGATTACGCTCGGCTATCTGTTTGCAGCACAGGTTCCGACCACGGCGGTGCTTGCGCTGGTCGGGGCGATCTCGGTGGTGTTCGGTCTGTACCGGCTGTGGGCTGATCGTCGCGGCGCGGTGGCGGTCGCTGCCCATGCGCCGGGCTGGGTCGGCACGCTGCTGGGCATTGCCTCGGGCTTCACCAGCCAGGTCGCCCATGCCGGACAACCGCCCTTCCAAATCTACGTGCTGCCGCGCCGCCTGCCACGCGATGTGCTGGTCGGCACGACTGCGATCTTCTTTGCCGCCGTCAACTGGATCAAGGTGCCCGCCTACTGGGCGCTCGGCCAGTTCAATCGCGAAACGCTGGGCATCGCGGCACTGCTGTTACCTGTCGCGATTTCGTCGACCTTTGCCGGGGTCTGGCTGGTGCGCCGCGTGTCGCCCGCACGCTTCTACACCGCCATTTATGCGCTGATGGTCGTGGTTGGGATCAAGCTGATCTGGGATGCGCTGGCCTAAGCCACCGCGCCTCAATCGAACAGCGACGACACCGAGCTTTCATCCGCGATGCGGCGGATCGCCTCGGCGAGCAGCGGAGCGATCGTCAAATGGCGGATCTTCTTGGCGGCCGCGACAATGTCATGGCTGCCGAGCGAATCGGTGATGACGAGTTCCTCGAGCGCCGAGCTTTCGACTCGGGCCACTGCACCACCCGAGAGCACGCCGTGCGTGATATAGGCGGCGACGCCCTCCGCCCCCGCTTGCTTGAGCGCGGCGGCGGCATTGCACAAGGTGCCGCCCGAATCGACGATATCGTCGATCATGATGCAGAAGCGCCCTTCGACGTCACCGATGATGTTCATCACCTCGGATTCGCCGGCGCGCTCACGCCGCTTGTCGACGATCGCGAGCGGCGCATTGTCGAGTCGCTTGGCCAGCGCGCGCGCGCGCACCACACCGCCGACGTCAGGCGAAACGACCATCAGGTTGCGCTTGCCATAGCGGGTCAGAATGTCGGCCGACATCACCGGCGCGGCGAACAGATTATCCGTCGGAATGTCGAAGAAACCCTGGATCTGCCCGGCGTGGAGATCGACCGAGAGTACGCGGTCGGCACCCGCGACGGTGATGAGATTGGCGACCAGCTTGGCCGAAATCGGCGTGCGCGGGCCCGGTTTGCGGTCCTGCCGGGCATAGCCGAAATAGGGAATGACGGCGGTGATGCGCTTGGCCGAGGCGCGTTTCAGCGCGTCGATGCAGATCAACAGCTCCATCAGATTGTCGTTCGTCGGATAGCCGGTCGATTGCAGCACGAACACGTCCTCGCCGCGCACATTCTCGCGGATTTCCACGAAAATTTCCTCATCGGCAAAGCGGCGGACCAACGCGTCGGTCAACGGCAGTTCGAGATAGGACGCAATATCGCGCGCGAGGGGCAAGTTCGAATTGCCGGTCATCAATTTCATGGCGTTCGAAACTCCTTTTGGTCCCCATGCCCCGCGTCTGGCTGCGCGCACTGTTGGCTGAGCGTCCTTTAGGCGCGGGCTTTGCGCGCGGTAAAGGGGCATTGCCGCAGGAACGAGCGCTGCCTAGAGCAAATCCATGACCATTCGCACCCGTTTCGCCCCTTCGCCCACCGGCATGTTGCATGTCGGCAATATCCGTACCGCGCTCCACAATTGGCTGTGGGCGCAAGCGCAAGGCGGGGAATTCTGGCTGCGCATCGACGATACCGACGCCGAACGCAGCGAGGAACGCTTTGTCGACGCGATCCGCGCCGATCTCGGCTGGCTCGGCCTCACCCCGCAGGGCGAGGAACGCCAGTCGGCGCGGTTCGCGCTGTATGAAGCGCGCTTTGCCGCGTTGCGCGCGGCGGGCCGGGTCTATCCGGCCTATGAAACCGCCCAAGAACTCGACCTCAAGCGCAAGATCGCCGCCGGGCGCGGCCTGCCACCCATCTATGACCGCGCGGCGCTGGCTTTGTCGGACGCCGACCGCGCCAGACTGGAAGCCGATGGCATCGCTCCGCATTGGCGCTTCAAGCTCGACCATGACACGCCGATCCTCTGGGACGATTTGATTCGCGGTCCCCAGAAATTCGATGCGGCAACGATGAGCGACCCGGTGATCCGCCGCGCCGATGGATCGTGGCTGTATATGCTCCCCTCGGCGATCGACGATGCCGAAATGGGCATCACCCATGTCGTGCGCGGTGAAGACCATGTCTCCAACACCGCGCTGCAATTGCAGATGTTCGAGGCGATGGGTGTCGCCGCGCCGGCTTTCGCGCATGAAGCGTTGCTGGTCGGCTCCGAAGGCAAATTGTCGAAGCGGCTTGGCTCGCTTGGCGTCGAGCATTTCCGCGAGGTCGGGATCGAGCCCGCCGCCGTCCGCGCGCTGCTGGCGCGGATCGGGACGAGCTTGCCGGTCGAGCCTTTGGTCGACACCGCCGCGCTGGTCGAAACCTTCGATTTCGCCAAATTCGGCCGCGCGCCCGCCCGCTTCGACGAGGCCGAACTGGCCGCACTCAATGCCAAGATCGTCCACCAGCTCGATTTCGCCAGCGTGGCGGAGCGGCTGCCCGCAGGGGTGGGTGCGGCGGAATGGGAAGCGGTGCGGCCAAACCTCTCGACCGTTGCCGAGGCCGCGGATTGGTGGAAGGTGATCGAAGGGCGGATCGACGCGGTGCGCGATCCCGCCGATGCCGATTTCCTCGCCGCCGCCGCGCGCCATGTCGCCACGATGCCGTGGGACGCCGATCCGTGGCACGCACTGACCGCCGCGTTGAAGGCCGAGACCGGGCGCAGCGGCAAGGCGCTGTTCCTGCCGCTGCGCCGCGCGCTGACCGGGCGCGATCACGGCCCCGACATGAAGGCGCTGCTGCCGTTGATCGGTCGCGATCGTGCGGCAGCGCGGCTTTCCACGATCTGATATAATGTCTCTTGCGTCAGAAATGTTATGATGTAACATTCTCTTCCTGTCCGGCGTGCGATCGGACGCCATAGTGGGAGAGAAACGATGTACGCAGATCGTTATTCCAGCCGCCAAGGCCTCAGCCCCGGGGGCGTCGGTTTCGCGCTCGGCGCGAGCGGGGTGCTTTTATTCGGGCTTTCGCTGACCGCACCCAATCTCGTCACCCGTCTGGTCGATCCGCCGCTGACGACCATCAACATCCCGATCCCGACCGATCCGCCACCGCCGGAAAAGACCCAGCCTGCGCCGCATCTGAAGGACCCAATCCCGACCAACCCACCCCCGGAAACCGTCGATAGTTCCAAACAGCAAACCGCGACGGCCACCGGCATCCCCACGTTCACAATCGACCTTCCGCCCAAGACCGAAGTCGCCGTGGGCACCGGGGCTGGCGAGATCGGCACCGCCCCACCGCCGCATGTGCCGACGATCGTCGGCCCCCAACTCGATTCGCGTTATGCCAACCTCTTCCAACCCGCTTACCCGAGCGACGAACGCCTTGCAGGCCGATCGGGCCGAGTCGTCGTGCGCGTGCTGATCGGCACGGACGGGCGCGTGAAGGAGGTGCAGCAGATCAGCGCCGCCAGCACCGCCTTTTTCGAAGCGACGCGCAAGCAGGCGCTGACCAAATGGCGCTTCACGCCGGGCACGCGCGACGGCGCGCCGGTCGAGGCGTGGCGCACCATGGCGGTGCGTTTCGAGCTCGATGGCGAATAGCGGGCCGTGATGAGGTGCGGCGGGGGTGGCATCGGTGCCCCGCCGCGCCTATCTCCCTTTCCATGAACTTCCTGCGCTATTTCTCTCCGCTGCGTGCCTGGCGCGATTTGCGCTATTACATCGTCACGCGGCAGCGGCATCAGCTCGGCTTCATGGGCGTCGCGCTGGCGCTGACCTATGTGATGGTGGTCGGCGTTATTTATGAATCGCGGATCCCGCCCAAGCCCTATCACCGCGACATCATCTATGTGCAGCAATGGCCCGCCAACCGCACCGATGCCGAAATCGTCGCGCAGCAGAAAATCGATGGCATCGAACAGACCAAGCGCGAAAACGAGCTGAAGCGGCTGCAGGCCGAGCGGCGCGCGCAGTTCAAGAAAGTGAATGACGGCCTCAAGGCTTACGGGCTCTGAGCATGATCGACGACCATCGCTGGATGGGTGCCGCGCTGGCGCTTGGCGAGCGCGGGCGCGGGCGCACCGCCCCCAACCCCAATGTCGGCTGCGTGATCGTGTCCGAGGGCCGCGTCGTCGGGCGCGGCTGGACCCAGCCCGGCGGCCGCCCCCATGCCGAGGCGATGGCGCTGGCTGAGGCTGGGGAGCAGGCGCGCGGGGCGACGGTCTATGTCACGCTGGAACCCTGCGCCCACGTCTCGCCGCGCGGCCCCGCGTGCAGCGATCTGCTGCAACTGGCCGGCGTGGCACGGGTGGTGGTCGCGATGGAGGACCCCGATGTGCGCACCAACGGCGCGGGTATTGCGCGCCTGCGCGACGCCGGTATCACGGCGGAGGTCGGTGTGCGCGCCGACGAAGCCCGCCGGGCGATGGCGGGATTTCTTGCCCGCCGCCTGCTCGGACGCCCACACGTGACGCTGAAACTCGCCGTGTCGCTCGACGGGGCGATGGCGCTGGCGTCGGGGCAAAGCGTCTGGATCACCGGGCCGCAAGCGCGCGCGCACGCGCACCTGGAACGCGCGCGCCACGAAGCGATTTTGGTTGGACGCGGGACCTTCGAAGCGGACGCTCCGAAGCTCGACGTCCGGCTCGCGGGACTTGAATCGCGCAGCCCGCAGCGAATTTTGCTGTCGCGCACCGAAACCGATGGCTGGACGCGCATCGCCGCGCCCGCTGACATCTCGACACTCGAAGCGGTCGATCACGTCCTGGTCGAGGGCGGCCCGGCGACCGCCGCCGCGTTCCTAGCCAGCGATCTGGTCGACCGGCTGTTGCTTTATCGTGCGCCGATCCTGATCGGCGGTGGGCGCACGCTGCCCGACATTGGCCTCACCGATCTTGCCGACGCGCATGGCCGCTGGCGACCGATCGAGTCGCGGAGCCTTGGCAGCGACCGGCTCGAGGTTTACGAGCGCGTCAGGGAGCCTGCACCGGGCGAAAGAGGATAGCGCGATGTTCACCGGCATCATCACCGATATCGGCACGATCGACCGGGTCGAGGCGCGCGGCGACCGGCGCATCTTCGTGCGGACGGACTATGATATGGCAGGCGTCGATCTTGGCGCGTCGATCGCCTGTTCGGGCGTGTGCCTGACCGTCGTCGACAAATCGGGCGCGGGCGAATCCGGCTGGTTCGCCGCCGACGTCTCCGGCGAAACCGTCTCGCGCACGCCGTCCGAACAATGGACCACCGGACGCCGCCTCAACCTCGAACGCGCGCTGAAGCTCGGCGAGGAACTGGGCGGGCATATCGTGACCGGCCATGTCGATGGCATCGGCAGTGTGGTGAGCGTCAGCGACGACGGTGATTCGCGCAAGATCGATATCGCGGTGCCCGCCGACCTGGCACCCTTCGTCGCGCAAAAGGGTTCGATCACGGTCGATGGCGTGTCGCTGACGGTCAATGCCGTCGCCGACCATGGCGACACCTCGCATTTCTCGCTCAACATCATTCCGCACACCCAGGCGATGACCACGCTGGGCGACCTTCACCCCGGTGCCGCCGTCAATATCGAGATTGACGTCCTCGCCCGCTATCTGAAACGCATGGAGCATTATCGTGCCACAGCCTGAAGTCGCGCGCCTGCGCCATGGGTTCCTGTCGACCCCTGAGGAATTGATCGACGAGGCCCGCAATGGCCGCATGTTCATCCTGGTCGATGACGAAGACCGCGAGAATGAGGGCGACCTCGTCATTCCGGCACAGATGGCGACGCCTGAAAAGATCAACTTCATGGCCAAATATGGCCGCGGACTGATCTGCCTTGCCATGACCAGGAGACGCGTCGACGAGCTCGGCCTCGACCTGATGAGCCGCCACAATGGCACGCGGCATGAAACCGCCTTCACGACTTCAATCGAGGCGCGCGATGGGGTGACCACCGGCATTTCCGCCGCCGACCGCGCCCGCACCATCTCGGTCGCGATCGATTCGTCCAAGGGCAAGGACGAGATCGTCACGCCGGGCCACGTCTTCCCGCTGGTCGCGCGCGATGGCGGCGTTTTGGTGCGCGCAGGGCACACCGAGGCGGCGGTCGACGTCTCGCGGCTGGCCGGGCTCAACCCGTCGGGCGTGATCTGCGAGATCATGAACGAGGATGGCACGATGAGCCGCCTCGACGACCTCGTCACCTTCGCGCAATTCCACAATCTCAAGATCGGCACGATCCGCGACCTGATCGCCTATCGCCGCCGCCACGACCATCTCGTCGAGAAGCGCGCCGAAATGGCGTTCGAATCCAAATGGGGCGGCCAGTGGAAGGCGATGACCTTCTTCAACAAGGCGACCGGCGAGGAATCGATCGCGCTGGTCAAAGGCAAGATCGACCCGACCAAGCCGACGCTGGTGCGAATGCACACCGCGTCCTATTTCGTCGACATGTTCGGGGAGCAGTCCGAACGTTCGGGCCTGTTGTCGCGCTCGATGGAAATGATCGCTGCGGAAGGTGCCGGGGTAATTGTCGTCATCAACCGCCCGATGAAGGATTCGGTCACGCGCTTCATCAAGCTGCGCGGCGAAGGCAAGGGCGCAGGCGCGCCCGAGGTCGAGGAGCTGCGCGATTATGGCGTCGGCGCGCAGATTCTGGCGGAGCTGGGCGTTGAGGAAATGGTGTTGCTGACCAACACCCACCATGCGCTGGTCGGCCTGGAAGGCTATGGCCTGTCGATCGTCGACGAACGCACGATTCCCGGCACTGGAGGCGAATAATGCGCACCGGGATCGACGAGGCACGCGATCCCAAATATGCGCATATCGAACGTGAGCGGCGCTGGCTGGTCGATCCCGCAATACGACCCGACCTGTCGGCGCTGCCCTATGTGCTGATTGAGGACCGCTATATCGCCAACACGCGGATGCGTTTGCGGCGAATGACGGCAAGCGCCAGCGGTGAGCAGGCGCTGAAGCTCACCAAGAAATACGAGTGCGACGATCCGCTCGCGCGACCGATCGTGACCACCTATTTGACCGAGGACGAGTACGCGCTGCTGGAGGCGCTGCCTGCCGCCGCCCTCGCCAAGCGGCGCTATGAGATCGTCGACCAGGGAATCACGTTCGGAATCGATCAATTCCTTGGTGCGTTGGCACCGCTGGAACTTGCCGAGATCGAATGGCCCGACGATGTGGGGTTGAGGGCGCTGCCCTCGCCCAGCTGGGCAGTCCGCGACATTAGCGACGAGCCGCGCTATCAAGGCGGCGCAATTTCGCATTCTGGCATTCCCAAGGATTGATCGTGGCAAAGATTCTCATCGTCGAAGCCCGCTTCTACGACCATCTCAACGACATGCTGCTCGACGGCGCGCGCGCCGCGATCGAGGAGGCTGGCCACAAGCACGAGACGATCACCGTGCCGGGCGCGCTGGAAATTCCCGCCGCCGTTGCGCTGGCGGCGGATAGCGGAGCCTATGATGCGTTCGTCGCGCTGGGCGTGGTGATTCGCGGCGAGACCTATCACTTCGAGATCGTCGCGGGCGAGAGCGCGCGGGGATTGATGGCGCTGTCGATGGACGGCCTGCCGATCGGAAATGGTATTCTCACCACCGAGGATGAAGCGCAGGCGATCGTCCGCGCCGACCGCGCGCAGCTCGACAAGGGCGGTGCCGCGGCCAAGGCTGCGCTGGCGATGCTGGCGCTGAAGAGCCGCTTCGGCTGAAACACGGGTGCAGCCGCCCCCGCCTCGCTACAAAATTTTCGAGCGCGACGGGCGGCTGATCACCATCGATACCTGGGCGGACAAAACGACCCCCGCCCCGCCCGCCACGGTTGCGCGACCGAGCCGCAGCGCGACCGATGCGCGTATCCCAGCGATGCTGGTCGCGGTCGCCGTGCCGGTGCGCGACGCAAGCGGCCGCCGCTTGCTGACCACGGGGCCAAGCTGGGATCAAAAGGGCCCGCGCGTGATCGCGCTTTCACCGCAGGGCGAACAGCGGGTCGGCAGGGTACTGCTGTTCGGCATCGTTGCCCTGGCCACCCTACTGCTCCTCGCCATCATCAATATCGAATGGATGCTGCCCTTTCTCATCATCGGCGTGGCGCTGAGCAGTGCGATCGCCACGGTGGGTTTGCCGTGGGTGGCGCGCTGCCTCGATTCGCTGGGCGAGACCACCGCCGCCTGAGGCTTCCATCCGCCGCGATCTTACTTATACTGGTGTCAATAAGTGGGAGAGCGATCGATGGCCTATGCGCACACCTATCGGGCGAACCCGCATTGGCTGCCCCGCCAGAAGCAATCCGCGATCCATGCCATTCCGGGCGAGGACGGTCTGCCGTTCATCGGCAATACCTTCCGCATGCTCCGCGACCCCGTCGCTTTCGGCAAGCGGATGATCGACACGTATGGCCCGGTGTTCCGCAACAATGCCTTTGGCGGCCCGACGGTCAGCTTGATCGGCCCCGACGCCAACGAACTGGTGCTGTTCGACCGCGACCGCGTGTTTTCGTCCGAACAGGGTTGGGGGCCGCTGCTCAACCTGCTGTTCCCGCGCGGGCTGATGCTGATGGATTTCGAAAAGCACCGCGCCGACCGCAAGGTGATGGCGGTGGCGTTCAAGCCCGAGCCGATGCGGCATTATGCCGAAACGCTCAATGCGGGCATTTCGCGCGCTGTGGCGACCTGGGGCAACAAACCCATTCGCTTCTATGACGCGATCAAGGAACTGACGCTCGATCTGGCGGCGGAGAGCTTTCTCGGCATGCCGCTCGGCCCCGAGGCGACGCGCATCAACCAGGCCTTTGTCGATGAAGTGCAGGCGTCGATCACGCCGATCCGCATTCCGCTGCCGGGATCGCAAATGCGCAAGGGCGTGCGTGCGCGCGCCTATCTGATCGAGCTGTTCGAACGCGAGATTCCGGCGCGGCGGGCTGGCCAGGGCCAGGACTTCTTCTCGCAATTCTGCCGCGCGACCGGCGATGACGGCCAGCCGCTGCCAGCCGATGCGATTGCCGATCACATGAACTTCCTGATGATGGCGGCGCACGACACCATCACTTCCTCGGCGACCAGCCTGATCATGCTGCTCGGGCGCAACCCGGAGTGGCAGGAGAAACTCCGCGCCGAGATTGCCGAACTCGGCATGAATGCGGAAGGCGCGCTGCCCTATAGCCAGCTCGACCGGCTCGAATTGACCGACATGGCTTTCAAGGAAGCGCTGCGGCTGATCCCGCCCGTGCCCTCGCTGCCGCGCCGCGCGATCAAGCCGTTCGACTTCGGCGGCTATCATATTCCGGCCGGCACCACGGTCAGCGTCAGCGTGGCCTATACCCACACCATGCCAGAGCTGTGGCCAGACCCGCAGCGCTTCGACCCGTTGCGATTCACGCCCGAGGCGGTGCGCGCCCGCCACAAATATGCGTGGGTGCCGTTTGGCGGCGGCGCGCATATGTGCCTGGGGCTGCATTTCGCGACGATGCAGATTCGTATCCTGCTCGCGCAATTGCTCAGCCGGTATCGGATCGAACTCGACGCAGACGCGGGGGCACAATGGCAAGCCTGGCCGATTCCGCGGCCGAAAGACGGCTTGCCCTTGCGCTTCGTGCCGCTGGCCTGACCCCTCCCGTTTCCGGGAGGGGCCACCGGCTTCAGGCCGGTGCCGTTTCCAGCGCCGGATAGTCGATATAGCCTTCCGCGCCCTGGCTGAACCACGTCTTGGGGTTGGATGGGTTGAGCGGTGCCCCCGTGCGCAGCCGTTCGGGGAGATCGGGATTGGCAAGGAAGGTGCGCCCGAAGGCGACGGCATCGGCAACGCCCGAGTCCAGGACGTCCTGGGCTTGCTCCAGCGTCGTGTAATCCGAATTCACCACCAACGGCTTGGTGAAGACCTCGCGGATCGCCGGGCTGAGCTTGGGGACGTCGGTGCGGCCATAGGTGCCGTCGGGGCCCGGCTCCCGCAATTCGAGAAAGGCAATGCCGATTTCGTCGAGCGCCTTGGCGGCGGCGGTGAACAGCGCGCGAGGGTTGCTGTCATCCACCCCTTGTGAATCGCCATTGGGCGACAGGCGGATCGAGGTGCGGCCCGCACCGGCAACCGATACGACGCGCTCGGTCACTTCGCGCATCAGGCGGATGCGATTCTCGATCGAGCCGCCATAGATATCGTCGCGGAAATTGGCGTTGTCGCGCAGGAACTGGTCGATCAGATAGCCATTCGCGCCATGAATCTGCACGCCATCGAAGCCGGCGCGGATCGCGTTGCGGGCGGCGTGTTCATAATCGGCGAGCAAGCGCGGGATCTCGGAGAGTTCGAGCGGCCGGGCAATCTCGAAATCCTTCTTGCCCTCAAAGGTATGCGCCTGCCCGTCGGTGCGGGTGGCGGAGGAGGAGACCGGCTGCACGCCCGTTACCGAGGAATGCACCTGGCGACCCATATGCCAAAGCTGGACGACAATATGCCCGCCCGCCGCATGAACCGAATCCACCACCGGTTTCCAATGTTCGACCTGTTCGTCGGTCCAGATCCCCGGGGCAAACGGCCAGCCCAACCCTTCGCGGCTGATCCCTGTCGCTTCGGTGATGATCAACCCGGCGCTCGCGCGCTGCGTATAATATTCGGCCATGATCTCGGTGGGCACGGCGTCGCGCGTGGCGCGTCCGCGCGTGAGCGGTGCCATGAGGATGCGATTGGGCGCATGGATCGTACCGAGTTGGATCGGGTCGAAGAGGCTGGGCATTGCGGACAAGTCCTTTTGCTGTGACGCACCATAAATAGGGCGCTACAGCGCGGCATGCACGACACCCTATACAAAAGAATAACTGTTACGCCTGCAATTCCAGCCAGCACGGTGGCGCTGCTGGCGGTAATTGTCGCCAACGCGGCCCTGGCCTTCGGGCCCTGGTTCGTGCGCGTGTCCGATACCGGTCCGGTCGCATCCGCCTTCTGGCGGATCACCCTCGCCGCGCCGATGCTCGTCGCGGCGGCCTCGGCGCGGGGATGGCGACCCGTAGCTGGTGTAGCACCCGTTCTGTCGCGCAGACTGTGGTGGATGATCGCGCTCGGCGGCATCAGCTTTTCCGCCGATCTGGCGAGCTGGCACCTGGGGATCCTGCGCACCACGCTCGCCAATGCAACCTTGCTCGGCAATTCGGCGACGCTGATGTTCCCGATCTACGGCTTTCTCATCGCACGGGCGTGGCCGACGCGACTGCAGGGGTGTGCCCTGGCGCTCGCCGCGATTGGCGCGGGGTTGCTGATGGGCCGGTCTTACCAGCTCGATCCGCGACATCTCGCGGGGGATCTTTTGTGCGTGCTGGCGGGGCTGCTCTACACCGTCTATTTCATCCTCATGGCCCGCGTGCGCGCGGTGCTAGCACCCCTCCCGGCGCTGGCGCTGTCGACGGTGGCGAGCATCGTGCCCCTGCTGTGCTTCGCCCTGCTGCTCGGTGAAAAGCTGCTGCCGACGCATTGGGCACCCTTGATCGGTCTTGCGTTGGTGAGCCAGATCGTCGGCCAGGGATTGATGATCTACGGACTTGGCCGCTTGCCGCCATTGACGATCGGGCTCGCCCTGCTGGTCCAGCCGATGGTTGGCACGACGATCGGCTGGGTCGTCTATCATGAACAACTCGGCTGGGCCGACTGGGTCGGCGCGCTGCTGGTTGCCATCGCGCTGGTGCTGGTCAGCCGCCCCGCGCGCGCCTAGATACCCCCCCATGACAGACTCGATCGCCCCCACGCCGCTGGCCGATGCAACGCTCGATGAAATCCGCGCCGCGCTCGCGCCGCTGATCGCCGCTAATGCCGGGTTTGACGGCTGGGGCGATAGCGCGCGCGATCTCGCGGCGGATAGTGCAGGGGTCGATCGCGATGTCGCGCGGCTCGCCTTTCCCGGCGGCGCGGTCGATATGGTGGAGGCGTGGTTCGGCCATATCGACCACGCCATGCTGCATCGCGTACCCGCCGAGCGGCTGGCGACGATGAAAATTCGCGACAAGATCACCGCGCTGGTCGAGGCGCGCCTCGCCGAAACCGCGCCCGATCGCGAGGCCCTGCGGCGCGCGCTCGCCCTTCTCGCGCTGCCGCAGAACGTCACGCGCGGAGTGAAGCTCGGCTGGCATGCCGCCGACGTGATGTGGCGCGCCGCGGGTGATACCGCGACCGACTATAACCACTATACCAAGCGCGCGCTGCTGGCGGCGGTGTATGGCTCCACGGTCACGATCTTTCTGAACGATGAGAGCGACGGCTATACCGACACCCGCGCCTTTCTCGCGCGGCGCATCGCGGGGATCATGCAGTTCGAAAAGGCCAAGGCAAAAGTGGTGGGCCGCGCCGAACTGCGCCCGAGCCTGTCCCGCTTCATCGGACGGCTGCGTTACCCGGCGGTTTGAGAGTGATTCGCATTTAACGCTGGCGTTGCGCTCCCGTCATTGATAATCAGTCGCATCATGGATATGTCCAACCCGGTGAAGACTGCGTCGTCTCTTCCATTGCTCAGCCTCGAGTCGCTGCCGCAGCGGCAACGCGCGACGGTGTCCGCGATCGACTGGGCGCATTTGTCGACTCCCGAGGCGCGGCGCTTGCGCGAACTGGGTTTTGATGAAGGGGTCGGTGTCGAGGTGCTGCACCGCGCCAGCCTCGGCAAGGGGCCGATCGCGTGCCGGATCGGGCGGATGACCGTCGCGCTGCGCCGCGCGGTTGCGGGTGCCGTCCTCGTTTCGCCCGTTACGCGCTAACATGCCCCCCGTCCCCGGCGTCGCGCCATTGGTGGCGCTGGTCGGCAATCCCAATGCAGGCAAGAGCGCGCTGTTCAACGCCCTGACGGGCGCGCGCCAGAAGGTCGGCAATTATCCCGGCGTCACGGTCGAGCGTCATTCGGGCAAGCTGTCGCTGCCCGACGGGCGCATCGTCGATCTGGTCGATCTGCCGGGTGCCTATAGCCTCGAACCGTCCAGCCCCGACGAGCGCGTGACGCGTGACTTCGTGACCGGCACGCAAGTCGGCGAGCGTTTGCCCGATGCGCTGGTGGTGGTGGTCGATGCCTCCAACCTCGACAACCATTTGCGCTTCACGCTGCAATTGATCGCACTCGGGCTACCGGTGGTGGTCGCGCTCAACATGTTCGATCTCGCCGAGCGCGACGGGCTGACGCTGGATCCGGCGCGGCTGTCGGCGGAGCTCGGCGTGCCCGTCATCGCCACGGTGGCGGTGCGGCGGCGCGGCCTGGACGAGCTGAAGGCCAAGCTCGGCGGCGTCATTGACGAGGGGGCCGCGATCCGGCTGCGCCCGAGCGACGGCACGATCGGCGAGGACATTGTCACGCTGCAACGGCGCGCGCGCAAGATCGCGATGGCGGCGACGGTTGCGGAGGCCCCGGTGCGCCGCTGGACGCACGCGCTCGATTCGGTCGCCTTGCACCCCGTATTTGGGCTGATACTGCTGTTCGCGATCCTGTTCGTGATGTTCCAGGCGGTGTTTTACGCAGGTGCCGATCCGGCCGACGCGATTGCCGGCGGGTTCGACTGGCTGAGCGCGCAGGTCAAGGACGTGATGCCCGATTCGGTGCTGCGCTCGCTCATTACCGACGGCATCATCGCCGGCGTCGGCGCGGTGGTGAAGTTCCTGCCGCAAATCCTGATCATGTTCTTCTTCATCCTGGTGCTGGAAGCCAGCGGCTATATGGTCCGCGCCGCTTTCCTGATGGACCGGGTGATGGCGAGCGTCGGCTTGTCGGGCCGCGCGTTCATCCCGCTGCTGTCGAGCTTCGCCTGCGCCGTGCCCGGCATCATGTCGACGCGCACGATCGAGGACGAGAAGGACCGGCTGACCACCATCCTGGTCGCGCCGCTGATGACCTGTTCGGCGCGCCTGCCGGTCTATACGCTGGTGATCGGCGCGCTCATCCCCAACACCAGGGTCTTGCCCTTTGTCGGCTTGCAGGGGCTGGTGATGCTCGGCCTCTACATCATGGGCGTGGTCGGGGCGTTCGTTGTCGCCTTTGTCCTGCGCCGCACGGTAACCAAGGGGGCCTCTTCGGGCTTCATGATGGAAATGCCGAAATATCAGCTGCCCCGCGGGCGGGACCTGGCGATCGGCCTGTGGAGCCGCGCCGAGATTTTCCTCAAGCGCGCGGGCACCACCATCGCCTTCACCACCATCGTATTGTGGGCGCTGCTGAGCTTCCCCAAGCCGCCCGAGGGCAGCCCGGTCTCGGCGGTGAATTATTCGGTCGCCGGGCGCATTGCCAACACCATCGAACCCGCTTTTCGCCCGATCGGCTTCAACCGCGACATCGTGCTGGCGCTGATCCCGGCAATGGCCGCGCGCGAAGTCGCGGTCGCGGCGCTCGGCACCGTCTATGCCATTGATACCGCAGGCGACAAAGACGAAGCCAAGATGGCGCAGACGCTGCACGCGCGCTGGAGCTTGCCGACCGCGCTCGCTTTCCTGATGTGGTTCGTGTTCGCGCCGCAATGCATCTCGACAATTGCCGTCACACGGCGGGAGACCAATGGCTGGAAGTGGCCTGCCTTCATGGTTGGCTATTTGTTCGCGCTCGCCTACATCGCTGCAGGAGCGGTCTATTGGGCCGCCATCGGACTCGGGCTTTAGCCCCGGACAGCGCAGGAAAAGACTATGGCGGGCGGCAGCGTCAACAAGGTAATCATCGTCGGCAATCTCGGGCGTGACCCCGAAAGCCGCACCTTCCAGAATGGCGGCAAGGTCGTGAACCTGCGCATCGCCACGTCGGAGACGTGGAAGGACAAGAATACCGGCGAGCGCAAGGAACAGACCGAATGGCATTCGGTCGCGATCTTCAACGAAGCACTTGGCGGCGTGGCCGAGCGCTATCTGCGCAAGGGCTCCAAGGTCTATATCGAAGGCGCGCTGAAAACCCGCAAATGGCAGGATGCCAGCGGCAACGACAAATATTCGACCGAAATCGTGCTGCAGGGCTTTAATGGCGTGCTGACGATGCTCGACGGAGCCCCCGGTTCGGGCGGCGGTGGCGGCGGCGGGGCCCCGCGCGACGATTTCGGCGGCAATGACGATTTCGGCGGCGGTTCGGGCGGTTACGGTGGCGGCAATCGCGGCGGATCACGCGGCGGCGGGGCCCCCGCCGGTGGCGGCGCAGCACGTGGCGGCTTTGCCGACGATCTGGACGACGACGTTCCGTTCTGAACCGAACGCGCTCTGCCGCGTTGGGCCAAGCAATGACCGATTTCTCCTCTCCCGCCATGTCCAACCGCTCGGGCTGGCGGATCGACGAGCGATTGCGCACTGCTGCCATCGCCGAATATGGCGTGGAGGCGCTACGCGACGATGCGGCGCTTACGCGAATCACGGATTTCGCGGCGGCTTTGTGCGATGCGCCGGTTGCCTTGGTCAGTATCGTCGAAGAGCATCGCCAGACCTTCCTGGCGCGTACGGGAGTGGAGCCGACCGAGACTCCTCGGGAAACCTCGTTTTGCGCGCATGCGATGGTGCTGGACGATATTCTCGAAGTGCCGGACGCGACGATCGATCCGCGGTTCGCCGATAACCCGCTGGTGACGGGTGCGCTTGGCATCCGCTTTTATGCCGGGATGCCGTTGGTTCGCGAGGACGGCCTGCCGCTGGGCGCGCTGTGCGTGATCGATACGGTGCCGCGCCCCGGCCTGACCGAGCTTCAGCGCCAGGGGTTGCGTGTGCTGGCCGCCGACGTTCTGGCGCGGCTCAGCGACAATCGCAGCGCAGCGCAATCGCGTGCCAAGCTCGACGATAGCGAAGGGCGCTTTCGCGTGCTTGCCGACACCATGCCGCAGATGGTCTGGTCGACTCGAGCCGACGGTTTCCATGATTATTACAATGCGCGCTGGTATGAATTTACCGGGATGCCAGTTGGCTCGACCGATGGCGCGGAGTGGAACGGCATGTTTCACCCGGAGGATCAGGACCGGGCCTGGACGATATGGCAACACTCGCTGGCAACCGGCGCGCCGTATCAGATCGAATATCGCCTGCGCCGGGCCGACGGCCAATATCGCTGGACGCTCGGTCGCGCGCTGCCCATGTATGACGATAACGGCACGATCGTACGCTGGTTCGGCACCTGCACCGATATTCACGAACAGAAGGAAGCAAGCGAGCAGCGCGAAATCGTCGCGCACGAGCTGAGCCACCGCATCAAGAACATCTTCGCGGTAATTTCGGGTTTGATCAATTTGTCCGCGCGCAGCAATCCCGGCTTCGGCCCGATCGCCAGCGATTTACGCGAGCGGGTGACCGCGCTCGGCCGCGCGCACGATTTCGTGCGGCCGCACAGTGCGCAATCGCGCCCGTCCGTCTCGCAAAACAGCCTGCATGGCCTGCTGAGCGAACTGTTCCTGCCCTATCAACCCGAAGCCGCCCCCCGCATTTATGTGCAGGGCGTGGATTTCGAAATCGACGATCGCTCGGCGACGCCGCTGGCCTTGCTGTTCCACGAGCTTGCCACCAACGCCGTGAAATATGGCGCATTGTCGAGCGACGCGGGTGTCGTCGAGATCGCAACCCGCCGCGATGGCGAACGCGCAGTGCTGGAATGGCAGGAGCGCGACGGCCCGGTCGTCAACGTTCCGACCAAGACCGGGTTCGGCTCGCAATTGATCGAACTGAGTGTGGTTCGTCAATTGGGCGGGACCGTAGAGCAACGGTGGGAGCCGGACGGGCTCCGCGTGGCCATCGCCATTCCCAACCCGGCCCTGCGCCGCGACTAAGCCTTAATTGGTGAGCGGGACGAAGTCCGCGCTGGTGGTGGCGCTGGCGTCAACCTCCGCCGACGCGCTGGCAATGGCCGCCGCCGCCAGGATGGCCGCTTCGCTGAACGGCTTGCGGACATAGCCAAGCGCCCCGCTGGGATGCGCGATCTGTCCGGGATTGGCGGTGACGAAAACGACCTTGACCCCATAATCCCGCGCCAGCGTGCGCGCGAGTTCAGGGCCGGTCGGACCATCGCGGAGATTGATATCCACCAGCGCGAAGCTGCAATCGCGCGCGGCATCGATCGCCCCGTCGCGATCGGCTGCAATCGCCTTCACCGCATAACCGGCATCAACCAGAATACGTTCGAGGTCGAGCGCGACGAAAATCTCGTCTTCGACAATGAGGGCAGTGGCGGGCATGGCGTTTTTCATTCGGATAGGGACCTGGGACTATCTAACCCGGTATCGGGGGTGATGGTTCCTTGATCTCGCTCAATCCTTTCGGACAAGGCCGCCCAATTGGAACACCGCATGTTCCGCCAACAAATTGGCCTGCACCGACCCGGTCTGTTGATCGCCGGACAGGAACCACGCGCCCTGTACCTCAATCCCGCGCGCCTTCACAAAAGCGCGAAAGTCTTCGATCGTCACGTGATGGATGTTGGGGGTATCGAACCATTGCTCGGGCAACAGCCGCGTTACCGGCATCCGCCCGCCCCACAATAGCGACATCCGCACGCGCCAATGCGCAAAATTCGGGAAGGAGACGAAGGCTTGTCGCCCAACGCGAAGCAAATGATCGAGCACCACGTCCGGGCGGCGCGCGGTCTGCAAAGTCTGGCTTAGGATTGCGTAATCGAAGCTCGCATCGGGATAATCCGCCAGATCGATATCGGCATCGCCCTGGATTACCGACAGCCCCCGCGACACCGCCGCTGCCACATTCGCCGAATCGAGCTCCAGTCCGCGCGCATCGACACCCTTGGCGTCGCGCAATGCCGCCATCAGCGCGCCGTCACCGCAGCCGACATCGAGAATGCGGCTGCCGGGTGCGACATGGTCGGCAATGATCGCGAGATCGGGGCGCAATGTCATGACCGCAGGCTCGCCGCAAAGACCGGATCGAGCCGTTCCATATAGTTTTCCGGTCGGATCGGCGCGTGGAACCCAAGTGCTGCGTAAACGCCGTGCGCGTCGCGTGTGACCAGGGCGACCCGTCGAATGCCGTGATAGCGCGGATGATCGACGAACCATTGCACCATGCGCCGCCCGAGCCCGGCACCGCGCGCCTCATCGTCGACCCAGACGTCGGCGATCCAGGCGAAGGTCGCATAATCGGTGATCGCCCGCGCATAGCCAAGCTGCACGCCATCTCGGTACGCACCCAGGCAATGCGACCCGGCGATAGCGCGCTCGACCAGATCGCGCGCAATACCCGGCGACCAATAGCTGGACGCGAGCCAGCCATGCACGCGGGCCACGTCGAGCAACGCCGTGTCGTCCGACAGTTCGATCATGCCCCCGCCCTCAAAAACCCGTCGACCACGCGGTTCATCTCCGGCGCGTCGAGCAGAAACGCGTCATGGCCGTAAGGACTCGACAGCTCGACGAAGCTGACCGGCGCACCCGCTGCATTGAGCGCGTGCACGATCGCGCGCGAGGCCGGGGTCGGATAGAGCCAGTCGGTATCGAAACTGACCAGACAAAAGCGCGCCTTGGTCGCGCGAAAGGCATTGGCCAGATGCTCGCCATGCTCGCTCGCCAGATCAAAATAATCGGTCGCGCGGGTGATATAGAGGTAGGAATTGGCGTCGAAGCGATCGACGAAGCTGATGCCCTGGTGCCGCAAATAGCTCTCGATCTGGAAATCGGCATCGAACCCGAAGCTGATCGCGCCATCGGGCCGATCGGGTCGCTGCTGCAGGCGCCGCCCGAATTTCTCGGTCAGCCCGGCTTCTGACAGATAGGTGATGTGCGCCGCCATCCGCGCCACGGCGAGCCCCGCCGCTGGCGGATCGCCCGTTTCATAATAGGCACCGCCACGCCACTTCACATCGGCCATGATCGCTTGCCGACCGACTTCGTGAAACGCGATGTTCTGCGCACTGTGCCGCGCGGTGGAGGCGATCACCACCGCAGCGCGGACGCGATCGGGGAAGGTCGCGGGCCAGCTCAGCGCCTGCATGCCGCCCATCGATCCGCCGATCACCGCCGCCAGCGTGGCGATGCCGAGATGATCCAGCAGCAACGCCTGCGCACGCACCATGTCGCGAATGGTGATGACCGGAAAGGCCATGCCCCAGTGCGTGCCCGTTGCCGGGTTGATCGTGGCCGGACCCGATGACCCCATGCAACTGCCGATCACATTGGTGCAGATGACGAAATGCCGCGCCGGATCGACGGGCTTGCCCGGGCCCACCATGCGCGCCCACCAGCCGGGCTTGCCGGTCACCGGGTGCGGCGAGGCGACATGCTGGTCGCCCGTCAGCGCATGGCAAATCAGCACGGCATTGCTGCGATCGGCATTGAGCGTGCCGTAGGTTTCATAGCCGATTTCGACCGGCGACAGCAGCGCGCCGCCATCCAGCCGCAGCGGTCCGGGCAACCTTACATGGCGGGCAAGCCCGAAACGCGCGTCCTCAGTCATTCCGCGCTGGTTAGGATCATGCGGCGATCAACTCAAGCGTCGCGCATGCGCCCGGCTGGCGATGATCGTCGAGGCGGCAAGCCGTCCGGTCTGCGCGCTGCCATTCATATAGCCGGGATAGGCGTCGGAAAGATGTTCGCCCGCGAACAAGACAGGGCCGGCCGAAACCGGAGCCTTTACGACCCCGCTTACCTCGGTCCAGATCAGCCGCCCGAAGCGCGTCAATTGGCCCGGCCGGAAATTGACATAAGCGCCCATCGCCATCGGATCGCGATGCCAGTTGGTGCGACGCACGAACGGCCCGGTGGCAGCCAGCATGCCCGGCACGCCGGGCTCCACCTGGACGGCATATTTGGCAGTCAGCGATAAGGGCTCCGGCCGGTCGGCCGCCGCCACCTGCGCGCCGCCCAGGAACCATGTCCACATGTCGCCCGACGCACCGCCGCCGCGCACGCTGCCATCCCAGTCGCTCGCCACTCCGGCCCGCGCGTTGGTTTGCCAGATGTCGCCGCCGCGCCCGACCACCGCATCCCATGGACGCGCGGTCATCCCCGCCTGAACCTTCATGTTCATGCCCAATCCGACCTCGGTAATGAAACGCGTCCACAGCGGCGGCAGGGGAACCTGAAAATCGATGTTGCGCGTGATCGACGCGGGGGTCGTGACGATCACGTTGGCGGCATCGACGGTTTTTCCGTCGGCAAATACCACGCGGACCCCGGCCCCGAACGGATCAATCCGCGTGACGCGGCGATTGAGCTGGATGCGGGCCGACAACCGCGCCGCCATGGCGTCGATCAACGCGCCGCTGCCGCCGGAAATAAGATAGCGTTCGTCGCTGCGTCCAAGAACGTCGATCCGCCGCCCCTTGACCGTCGGCAGGTTGAACACGAGTTCGATTGCGGATGCCTCTCCCGGTTCCACCCCATATTCGGTGCGCGCCGTCGCCTCGATCAGGCGACGGACCCACGGTTCGGGCATCAAATCGGCATGCCGGTCGAGATAGTCGGTAAAGCTCAGCGCATCGAGCTCGGGCCCGACCCGCGCATAATCCTGGTCCATCCGCACCGAATCGGCGTCGATTTGCCCGGCGATACCGCGCAACGCGGCAGCGAGCTTGCTCTGTGGCACCTCCTGGCCATCGGCGAGGATCATCGTGCGGTGCGGCGTGCCCTTGCGGTCGATCAGCGCCAAACCGAATTCTCGGGCGAGCGCATGCATATCGGCATGGTCGGTATTGACCAGCTGCGCGCCTGCCTCGAATGTCGGCTTGCCCGGCTCGCGTGCGGTATAGACCCGCCCGCCCAGCCGCGCGCGCGCTTCATACAGGCGCGCGTCGATCCCGGCGCGGGTGAGGTGCCACAAAGCAGTCAACCCGGCGATGCCGCCGCCGATAATCGCTACGGGGCCCGCGCTCGCCGTCCCCGCATGGCCAGGGGAAGGCAAAGCGGTTGCCGCCCCCGCCGCCGCGAGTGCAGCCAATACCGCACGTCGCGTCTCGCCTGGTCCCCCCGGGATCGGTGCCGACTGCTGTGTGTCGGTAAGATTGGCCCGTCGTGCCATCGCCAAAGCGCGCCAGACCGTTTCACTTCCCCGCATTCCTATCTCCCCACGCGGCCTCCTAGCAGGCCGGACGGACAACGCCAGCTTGCCAATGGAATGAGCATCCGCCATGCGCGACGTCATGCTGCCCTTTGCTCGTGTCACTATCATCGGTATCGGTCTGATCGGCTCGTCGATCGCCCGCGCCGCGCGCGCCGCGATGCCGACGGTCCGGCTGACCGGTTACGATGCCGACGCGGACGTTCGTCTCGTCGCAGACCAGCTCAAGCTGTTCGACGATGTCGCCGATAGCAGCGGCGCTGCGGTGATCGACGCGGACCTTGTCATCCTGTGCGTGCCCGTCGGCGCGATGGGAGCAGCCGCCGCCGAGTTCGCGGCCGATCTGCCTGCCGAAGCCGTGGTCAGCGATGTCGGCAGCTGCAAGGCCGAAGTGCTGCGCGCGCTGACCGAGGCGCTGCCCGGTGCCACGATCATTCCCGCCCACCCCGTCGCGGGGACCGAGCGCAGCGGGCCCGAAGCGGGCTTCGCGACGCTGTTCCACAAACGCTGGTGCATCCTCACCCCGCCCGAGAATGCCGATCCGCTCGCCGTTGAACGCGTTGCCGAATTCTGGCGCAGATTGGGCGCGGAAATCGAGACGATGGCCCCCGACCATCACGACCGCGTGCTCGCCATCACCAGCCATTTGCCCCATTTGATCGCCTATACCATCGTCGGCACGGCATCCGACATGGAGGAAGTTACCCAATCTGAAGTCATCAAATATTCGGCTGGCGGCTTTCGCGATTTCACGCGCATCGCCGCGTCCGATCCGACGATGTGGCGCGACGTGTTCCTCGCCAATCGCGAGGCGGTGCTCGACATGCTACAGCGCTTCTCGGAAGATTTGACCGCGCTGCAACGCGCGATCCGCTGGGGCAAGGGCGACGAATTGTTCGACCTGTTCACCAAGACCCGCGCGGTGCGACGCGGCATCATCGAACAGGGGCAGGACGATCCGGCCCCGGATTTCGGGCGCGCGCACGACTAAGACGTCGGCGTTGCTAGGCCTGCGGCGTGTCCAAGGCGTTGATCGCCGCATGGACGCGCCGCTCGATCTCGGCGCGCGGCAAGCCGGGGGGAATGGGCTCGCCGAACCGGAAGGTCACCACTCCCGGCACTTTCGGGCCGTGTTTGGGCCATATCTGTCCACTGTTGATCGCCACCGGCACCACCGGGATCTTGAGCATCTGGTACAGCCCGGCGAACCCGGCGCGCAGCGGCGGCTGTTCGCCCGGTGCCACGCGCGTTCCTTCGGGGAAAATCAGGATCGAGCGCTGCTCGGCAAGCGCCGCGCGCGCCTCGCGTAACATGCGCCGCAGTGCGCCCGCCGACGCCTCGCGATCGACCACGATCACCCCGTAGCGCCGCGCCGCCCAGCCCCATACCGGGATATCGGTCAACTCCTGCTTCATCACGATCGCCGGGTTGCGCAGCATTCGCCCCAGCTCGAGTGTTTCATACATCGCCTGGTGCTTGGCGGCATAGAGCACGGGCACCCCGCCGATATGGCCGGGCCCCGTCGTATCCCCGAAACGCGCGCCTTCAATGTTTTGATGGATACCGAGGATCGTGCGCGTCGCCCAGCCATGGAAGCGGGTCCAGAAATGCGTATGCACCACCATCGCGCGCCAGCCGAACAGCGCCGAAATTGGTGAGGTCAGCACAATCGGCACCGACCCCCCGTAAAACACCAGCATGAACAGCCAGTTTCGCAAAGCGTTCACGTGACGGCCCCGATCAGCAAGGCAGCCTTGCGCAGAATGAGCTTGTTATATTCGCCGATCAGCACGGCGTAGCGCGGGCTGCTCGGCACGCCATCCCCGAACACGGTCGCGTCCCCATCGAGCGCATTGACCAGTTCGAGCCGCGCCCGCGCCAGATGCCAATCCGAGGTCACCAGCCGCACCGTCTTGTAGCCGTGGCTGCGCACCCAGTCCGCCGTCTCGTCGGCGTTGGAGCGGGTATCCACTGCTTCATGGCCCAAATCGACGCAGCACGCGAACAGCGCCGGGCTGACGCGATATTCATGCGCCAGTTCGGCCGGGCGCACTTCCGGCGCGACGCCGCTGATCAGCATGCGCTTGGCCATATGCCCCTGCAGCAGCGTGAGACCGCGATCGATCCGCCCGGCAGACCCCGTCAGCACCACAATTGCATCGGTACGCGGGCCGACAAGCGGTGCCGGCATCGTCGCCAGGAAAACCGCAAACCCAAGCAGCCAGAGCAGCACGAGCAAGCCCAGGACCCGCGCGATCACAAATAGCGTCCGAGCGCACCGAGCACCGCTTGCCGTGCCGCGAGCGTTGCCAGCAGCGCGAACACCAGCGGCAATGCCCCGAGCAGCACCCAATCGCGCGTGCCAAGTGCCAGGCCTCCCAGCAAATCCGAGCCAAGCGTCGTCAATTGCCAGCCAATCAGCATCACCACGCCGCCCGCGACGACCGTGCCGAGCACGCCGCCGATCAACGTATCGAGCGCGATCCGGCGCTGGAACAGCCGCGCGACCTGAACATCGGTCGACCCCAGCATGTGCAAGACCTCGATCGTCGCCCGGTGCGTTTCCAGCCCGGCGCGTGCCGCCAGAACCACGACCGCCGCCGTGGCCGTCGCCATCAGCAAGACCAGCCCCGCCGCCAGCAGCGTGACGAGCCCCATGAAACTGCGCACCGGCGACATCCAGCTTTCATGCCGGTCGATCCGTGCGGACGGCGCGACGCTCAGCACGGCTTCGCGCACGCGTGCCACCGCGGCATCGCTGGCCGCGCCGAGATCGACGTCGATCATCGCCGGGATCGGCAAATCGGGATCGGCACCGTCGGCCCCCAGCCACGGGCGCAGCAAGGTCGTCAGCTTGGCGCGATCGACCGCGACCGCGCGCGTTACCACCGGATCCGCGTGCAGCACGGCGAGCGCGCGCGCTGCCTGGTCGAGCCGCTTGCTCTCCACGGGCTCGACAATCTGCACCGTCAACCGGCCGGCCAATTGCCGGTCGAGCAACGCCGCCGCTCCCAGCGTGCCCAGCCCAAGCGCGGCGGCAAGCACCGTCAGGAACAGCATGATCGCCATGATCCACATCATGGCCCGCGTGCCCCGACTCTCGTCAAGCAAGCGGCGGTCGGCCGCCGATGCAATCATTCGCACGCTCATTCGCTACCGCCGGTGCCGTTGGGCGGGGGAAAGCGCAACGAACCCGTCGGGTCGAGCAAACGCCCGTGGTCCAGCCGCATCATGTGTGCCTTCTGGATGCGCCCGAGCAGGTGGAAATCGTGGGTTGCCACCACGACCGTCGTACCGAGCCGATTGAGCGAGTCGAACAGGTGCAACAATCGTTCCGCCATGTCCGGATCGACGTTGCCGGTCGGTTCGTCGGCAACGAGGATTTCGGGTCGGCCGATCACCGCGCGCGCAATCGCCACGCGCTGCTGCTCGCCGCCCGACAACGTTGGCGGCTTCGCGTCGACGCGGTCGCTGAGGCCGACCCAGGCGAGCATCTCGCGCACGGGTGCCTCGACATCGCTTTCGGGCACGCCCGATACGCGCAGCGGCAAGGCGATATTGTCAAAGGCCGAGAGATGCGGGACGAGCCGGAAATCCTGGAACACCACGCCGATCCGCCGCCGGAAGCCAGGCAGGCGCGATCGCGGCAAGGTCACCGCGTCTTCGCCGAACAGCCGGATGCTGCCGCGCGTCGGGCGCTGCGCCAGATAGAGCAGCTTCAACAACGACGTCTTGCCCGCGCCCGATGCGCCGGTCAGGAAATAAAATGCCCCGGTCGACAGCGTGAAGCTGACGTCGGACAGCGTCTCCTGGCCCGTGCCGTAGCGTAGCCCCACATTTTCGAACTGTACGATATTCGCCATGTGGCGCGTGCTGCTCGCTCTCTTATCAATGCCCTGCGCCTGCATCGCACGATCCGGCGCGCCGCCACAAGCACAGGCATCACGATAGCGTTGCGAAACGCTTGCCTAGCGCGGCCGCGTAGGCTTAGATTCGGGGGATACGTTGCCACAGGGCGGTAACGGGGCCAAAGCCGTATCATGATCCTCGAATGCACCGAGTGCCACACGCGTTACCTCGTCCCGGATTCCGCCATTGGGGCGGATGGGCGGACAGTGCGGTGCGCGAGCTGCAAGCACAGTTGGTTCCAGGCCGGTGCCCCCGTGCTCGATCTGGTTGCGCGGGCGGAAGCGGTGCCGATCGCGCCGCCGCCCGTCGCGCCCCGGATGGAAGCGGAGGTTGAGCGACAGCCCGCTCCCCCGCCTGCGGCCGACCCGGCGGCTTCGCCCTATGAAGACTATGATGCGTTCGCACACGAACCGCCGTTTCGCCCCCGCCGCAACCCGGCGCGGCGCTGGACCGTGGCGGCGATCGCGGCTGGCATCGCCATGCTCGCGGCAGCGGCGCTCGTTTTCTATGCGGACCTTCCCGGGCTGGCGGGCCAGTTGTTTCGCCCGGCGACCGGTACGCCGCTGAAAATCGTCAGCAAGCCGGTCGACCAGCATACCTTCAACGGCAACGAGATTTTCGCGGTCAGCGGCATCGTGCTCAACCCGACCGACACGCGCCAGCCCATCCCCGACATCCGCGCCGACCTGCGCGATGCGCAGAAGCGGATCGTGTTTAGCTGGATCATCCGGCCCGAAGCGACCACGCTGCCGCCCAAGGGGCAAGTCCAGTTCAACTCCGCACAAGTCAACGTGCCCGTCAACGCCCAGGAGTTGGTGCTCAGTTTTTCCGGCGAGGCCGCGCACTGAGCCAGGCGAAGCGGCCGCCGTGCAGAATCGCGGCGGCAACCATTCCTAGCCCGGAGGCATAGACCAGCCCAAGCGGCCCGACCCCCGCTTGGACGAACAGCCAACCCGCCCCGCCGGTCACCACGAAGAACGCGATGATGCTGTTCACCCCCGCCGCAATCTGGTCGCCGAGCGACCGCAGCGCATAGACGAACACCACCTGCACGCCGTCGAACAAAATGAACGGTGCCCAGATCGGCAGCATCGCCAAGGCCACCGCGTGCACGCCAGGTGCCGCCGGAAACGCCGCGACGATCGGCCAGCGCGCCACCACGATCACGATCGCAAGCAGGCCCGTGAACAGCGCCGCCAGCCCGGCCGCGATCACGGTGCGGGGTACCGCCAGCGCGGGCGTCCCCTCGCCCATGGCATTGCCGACGCGCACGCCCGCCGCCGATCCAAGCCCCAACGCGACCCCGAAGGTGACGTTGTGGACCGAGAAGACGATCTGGAAAGCGTGCGCGGTCACCGGTCCGAAATCGGTCGACAAGGCAATCAGAATCGAAAAGCCCGCCAGCTCCAAGCCCGAGGCGATTGCGGGCACGATCCCGAAGCGCGCCGGCCGCACAGCACCGGGCACCGCAGCCACCCATGCCCGCCGCGAAAGATCGCGCACGCCGCGCGCCCGCGCATTGTCTGTCGTCCACACCGCCGCCAGCATGCCCCCCGCGCCGATCAGCGACGCGCTCGCCGTTGCCGCAGCCGCGCCGACGGCACCCAAAGCGGGCAAGCCGAGATGGCCGCCCGACCACGCCCAGGCCAGCACCGCGTTGAGCGGCAGAACCGCAAGGTTGACCACCATCACCCGCCGCGGGCGCGATATCGCTTCCAGAAAGAAGCTCGCCGCGATGATCGTCAACTGAAACGGATAGGACAGCGCCATCACCCGCACCACGCGCGCCGCCGGGCCCACCAGGGCGGGCGCGACGCCAATGCCGCCCAGCATCGCTTCGGCAAACAGCCCGAAGCCGAGCGCACCAAGCGCGCCCAGCACCAGCGCCAGCACCAGCCCTTCGCGCAGCGTCGCCCCCGTGCGCGGCAGGTCACCCGCGCCATCGGCACGCGCGGTGAACACCAACGTGCCCGACAACCACGCCAGCCCGGCGACGATCGTCACGAAGGTCAGCGCGCGACTCGCGCCCAAAGCGGCGACCTGGTCGGTGCCGGTCAGGCCGACCACCACGATGTCGGTAACGCTCAAAATCGTCCAGTTGAGGCTGGTCAGCATCACCGGCCACGCCAGCGTGAGAATACGCCGCGTCTCCGCAACGCATCGGTCGGAGCGACTTGGGAGTGGGGCAACCGGCATCCGCGCCTGCTACGCGCATCATCCCGATTGCGATAGGCATTGCGCCCGCCGCGATGCTTTGCTAGGGGCGCTCGCCTACCAGCTGCCGGGCGTGCCCGGTGATGTTACGTGCGGCCGTGGCGGAACTGGTAGACGCGCAACGTTGAGGTCGTTGTGGGCGAAAGCCCGTGGAAGTTCGAGTCTTCTCGGCCGCACCACATTTTTAGAATCGCATCCCATTAGAGGAGTAAGGCGGGGCTGTGGCGGCGTTGACCGGTGGAATTTCCGGTTGACGTGTAGGAAAATGTTGCTCAAATGTTCTCGCCGCATAAAGCAGCGAGGGCGGCATGATCCTGATATCCGAGAGCCAGCGACGACGCGCATTTTCGATCTGGCTGCGAACCGGCAGATTGCCGCGCGTAGCCTTTACGGACGGCATCGAACTCAAATTTAATCCCTGGCACGATCCGGCGGATGGGCGGTTCACCTTTGCGGGCTCGGGGCAGAACTATGGTCGCGACAGGACCAGCCCGATCAGACGGGCCGGTGACCATCGAGCACCAATAGGTAACCGTAGCGAGCCTCAGAAGCCGATTAGCGGCGCAGGGCCGAAAGTGGGACCTTCGCCTTCCGGCCGCCTTGGCTCAACGGCGGCCCCACCTAAGCCACAGCAGACGCAACCTGGCGCTCAGCGGAACTCTGCCGTCGAATTCGTCAGCGGGGTTGGCGAAGGCCTGTATCATGTCGGGAAAGAGACGGCCGCCGGGGCATATTCCCTTTTCACGACAAACTCTGTCACCACGGTTAGCAATACAGCTATCGGTATTGCCGAAACGATCGATTCGGTCCTGGTAGCCGAAAACACGCCCGCGCGGATTCATATCGCTCGCGCGGTCGATACGATTGCACATGCGTCTTCGCGCGACCTTGGTCGTGCCACCGGATCGATCGTTGGCAATGTCGCGCTGGCGGCGGCACCCGGAGCGACGCTGTCGAAGGTGTCCGCCTTGCGCCGTATGCGCGCTGTAACGCCGCGCATTTCCTATGATCCGCCGCAAATCGGTTGGGTTAAAGAGAACCTTACCTCCGACAAGCCTTGGAAACTTTACAATGACCAAGCGACCGGTGCTCGGTCCGGCCAAGCGCCGACCTTAACCCGGACCCTTCCCAATGGATCGAGGCGGCCGGTCAAATTCGACGGGGTGCATGGCGAATATGTGGTTGATAGAAAATGGGCCATTCGGGATCAGCCGCGAGCACGAGCGCAAGTCTTGCGCCAGTCCGAAGTTTTGTCGCAGCATCGCCTCATCGGCGTTTGGGAAGTTCCTAATGAACACGAGCGCCTTGCGGCTATAAAATTACTAAAAAAGTTGAATGTTACGAACATAAAAATCAGGATCGTGAAACCATGATTGCAATTCAGATCGCACGAATTATTGCTCATTTTTCGCTTTTTCTTGACCTCACGGAAGACGATATTCTCGATCCCGACGAGGCTATCCAGATGATGGAGTTGCTGGGCGCTGATCTTAAGGCGCTAGATAAGACATTCCTGCGCGAACTGGTCGACGCCTTTGCGATCATCGCACCGGAGTTTAGTGAAGCGACGCAACAAATGGTGCGGGATATCCCATATTCCTATTATCTAGAGGAAGAACTGGCAGCCGACGATCCGGTGCGGCTGGCTGAGCTTGATTCAATACGAGAGGCGCGGGATTGAGAGCCAATCGGGGGAGAAATACCGACCGAAAAATTCCGGCATAATTTTTAGCATGATACTTTCATTTGACCGAGGTTTTCCGATAATCTGATTGCCCAACCTTGTCCTCTACGGGACACCACTTCTTAAACAGGCAGGGCGGCATCAAACGCTGCTTTCCAGCCCCTGCCCTCACTCCACCCAATCGCGCGTTAGAAACCGGCTGGCGAGCGCCATTAGCGCGCCCGCGACCAGATACAGGCACAGGCCCGTCGCAATCGCATAGCGCAGGGCGTCGGTGCCATAGGCTGGTGCCAAATGGTCCGACAGCGAGCCGATTGCCCAGGAGCCCAGCCCAAGCCCGATCAGATTGTTGATGAGCAGGAAACTGGCCGAGGCGGTCGCGCGCATATGGGCGGGGACGAGATGCTGGACCGCGGTCAGCACCGGCCCGAGCCAGACATAGACCAGCGCCTGTGGCAGCAGGAACAAGGCGAAAGCCGCCTGCCACGATCCGGCCAGCACGCCTGCGATGAACAGCGGCGTCCCCACCACATAGCAGATCGCCGGAAACAGCGCGTACCAGCGCCGCCCGCGCGCGCCGAGCCGGTCGCCCAACCATCCGCCCAGCACAATCCCCGCAACGCCACCGCTGAGCAGCAACGCGCCGAAAAACTGCCCGGTCTGGCTCAAGCCCAGACCGTAATTGCGCATGATCATGCTCGGCAGCCAGAAAGCCACGCCATAACCGCACATCGACCCTGCCGCCGCCCCGAAGGCGAGCAGCCAGAAGCTCGGCTTGGCGGCGAGGATACCGAAGACATGGGTGATCGGCACTTGATCCACCGGTGCCACCGCGCGCGGGCGATCGCGCACGATCCATTTAAACGCAGGCGCAAGCAGCAGCCCCGCCACCCCAACCGCCAGGAACGCGCTGCGCCATTCGACCGTCTGCGCGATATAGCCGCCGAGCAACGCCCCCGCCGCCGCCCCGACCGGGATGCCGAGCGAATAGATCGACAGCGCCCGCGCCCGCGTTTTGGCCGGATAATAATCGCCGATCAGCGCGTAAGAGGGTGCCACCCCGCCCGCTTCGCCGACGCCGACGCCGAGGCGAAAGGCGAACATCTGCCCGAAGCTCTGCGCGGTGCCGCACAATGCGGTGAACACGCTCCACACGCCGAGCGACAGCGCAATCACCCAGGAGCGGCTGGTGCGATCGGCCAGCAAGGCGAGCGGGATCGCCAGCGTCGAATACAAGGCGGCAAAAGCCAGCCCGCCAAGCATACCGAGCTGCGTATCGGTCAGCGCCAATGACGCCTTCACCGGCTGCGCCAGGATGCTCAAAATCTGCCGGTCGAGAAAATTGAAGGTATAGACCAGCAGCAGCATCGCCAGGACGAGCGCGCGGTTTGCCGGGCGGGGGGTGTCGGTGGTCATGTTGCCTGCCCTCAATCGTAAAAAGGGCCGGGCACCCCGCGTCGAGTGCCCGGCCCACCTGTTTGTAACCGCCGCGATTCAGAATTTCGCGGTAATCGTACCGAACACCTGGCGCGGATTGCCGTAAAAGGCGGTGGCGATGCCTTCCTTGCCCAGCGTCGGAACATAAGGGCCATTCGGCACCGGCACGTTCGCGAGATTGATCGGATTCCCGGCCAGATCGGTGCGGATATATTGATAGCCCGAGGTCTTATAGTGCTTGTCGGTGATGTTCTTGGCATGGACGCCGATCGAATAGCGCCCCTTGCCAAAGGTATAGGTCAAATGCGCGTCCCACAGCGCATAGCCCGGCTGGTCGAGGAACGGGCTGGCGGTTTCGAACTGATGCGTCAGGCTGCGATACGACACCGTGGTGGAGGCGTTAACCTTGCCCGGCCCGGCCGGAACCGTGGCACCGAGCGTACCCGATAGCGTCCAGTCCGGCGTGTTCTGGAACACGCGAACATTGGCGACGTCGGTCCCGGTCGGCCCGATGAAGGTTTTGTACTTGGCATCGATATAACCCAGCGTCCCGGCAAGCGTCACGTTCGACCCCGCCCCTGCGAAATCCCGCGCGAGAATCGCGTTCGATTCGAGTTCGACGCCCTTGATCGTCGCCTTGGCGGCGTTGGTGGTGATGCCGCAGAAGGATTGCACGCCACCGATGATGCAGCCGACCGACCCCGGCACCTGCACGTTGCTGTAATCCGAATAGAAGCCGTCGAGCGCGAAGGTCAGGCGCTTTTCGAACAGTGCGCCCTTCCAGCCGATTTCATAGCTCTTCACCACTTCGGGCTTGAACAACAGATAGTTGTAGATTTCCTGATAGCTGCGCACGCCATCCTGATTGACGTCTGGTGCCGAGGTACCGGAACCGCGCGGATCGAAACCGCCGCCTTTGAAGCCTTCCGAGTAAGACGCATACAGCAGATGGTCGGCGGTCGGCTTGAAGCTCAGCGAAGCGCGCGGGGTGAAGCGCTTGAAGTTGGCGGTGCCACGGAAGTCCGTCGATGGTGCGCCGACCAGCGTCGGGCTGCCGCCAAATTCAGAGGTCACGCCGAAATAGCTGGCCTTGAAGACATAGGATTGGCGCTGGTCCCAGGTGTAGCGCCCGCCCAGCGACAGGCTCCATTGCGGCGTGAAATCATAGGTGAAATCGCCGAAGATCGAGCTGGTTTCGGTCCGCACGTCGCCAGCGGTATAGGCGTCAAAGTTGGGGAGCGTCGTCGACAGCAGCACGTCGAAACCGGTCGAAGCCTTGGCCCCCAGATAATAGAAGCCAACCAACCCGTTGAGCTTGTCGCTCTTGTAAGCGAGTTGAAATTCCTGGCTGGTCTGTTCGTTGCGATACACGGCGGGCACATCGACATCGACCGCGGGCAGCGCGTCAAAGTCGATCGGTGTAAAGGAACGATCCTTGCGGAACGCGCTGATGCTCTTCAGCGTCAGATGGTCGGTCAGCTCGCCCGTCGCGACCAGCGAAAGCCCGCCCGCCTGGATGTTCTGGCGCGGGTTGTTGAGCCCGGCGCGGGTGTCGAAGGGGTTGGATTGCACCGGCGTCGCGGTCAGCAAGCTGGTGATCAGTCGCGATCCGTTGCGGGCGTTCGATTTATCCTCGGTGTAATCGCCGGTCAGCCGCAGCGACATCCGCCCGTCGGGCGACGCAAACTCGATCGTGCCGCGCCCGGCCCAGACGTTCTTGTTGTAATTGTCGATGTTGAGGTTGGTGTTGCGCCCGAAGCCGTCACGCGTCAGCCGCGCGCCCGACACGCCAATCTTGAACAGCGATCCGACCGGCGTCGACAGGCTGACGATACCGTCGGCCTGGTTGAACGACCCATAGCTCGCCTTGAAACTCGCCTCGGGCACATCGGCCAGGCGCTTGGTAACGTATTTGACCGCGCCGCCAATGGTGTTGCGGCCATAGAGCGTACCCTGCGGCCCGCGCAGCACTTCGATTCGATCGACTTCATACACATCGAGCACCGCCGCCTGCGGCCGGTTGAGATAGACATCGTCGAGATAGATGCCGATCCCCGCCTCGAACCCGGGCACCGGATCCTGCTGGCCAACGCCGCGGATGAAGGCGGCGAGCGTGGAATTGGTGCCGCGCGCATCCTTCAGCGTGGTGTTGGGGGTGACGTTCTGGATATCGGTCAAATCGACCACACCCGTCTTTTCGAGTCGGTCGGCGCTGAAGGCGGTCACCGCGATCGGCACATCCAGCAAGGTCTCCGCGCGGCGGCGCGCGGTGACGACGATGTCGCTGTTCTCGGCGACCGCTTCCGGTTCTGCTGGCGTCGGGGTGGTCTGGGCCATGGCAGGCGCGGCGACCATGGCAGCAAGCGCGACGCTGGCATTGAGCAACAGGCGCACGGAATTCAGGCGTGTCATCGGTTTTCCCCTCCTGCGGCGCATCCACATGGCCCGATATGCATCCGGGTTGTGCGCCTGTGCTTCTCGCTTTACTGAAACATGAACCAGGTTTCAACTTGGGATTTGGGGAGGACCATACGATGGCAGCCAAACGTGGCGTGGTGGCAACAGCCGACGCGGCGCAAGCGGGCGATCTGGCCGCGCGCGGCGACGCTGTGCGCCTCGACGACTCGGCAAGCGCCGGCAAGGCACCGCGCACCGAGCGCGGGCGCAAGACGTTGCGCGCCATCCTCGATGCGGCGGCGATCGAATTCGGCGAGCGTGGGTTCCACGAAGCCTCGGTCAGCGGCATCACGCGTCGGGCCGGTGTCGCGCTGGGCAGTTTCTACACCTATTTCGATTCGAAGGACGCCGTATTCCGCGCGCTGGTGCGCGACATGTCGGATCAGGTCCGCGACCGCGTCGCCCCGGCGATTCGCGCAGCACCCGACCAGATCGCGGCGGAGCGCGCCGGTTTGCTCGAATTCATCGCCTTTGTGCGCGGGCACAAGGAAATTTACCGCATCATCGACGAAGCCGAATTCGTCGATCCCGAATCCTTCCACCTGCATTATGCGACGACCGCCGAGCGTATCGCGGCACGGCTGAAGGCAGCAGCGGCGCGCGGCGAGATCCGTAGCGACGTGTCCGAAGTCCACGCCTGGGCGGTGATGGGTATGAACGTGTTCCTGGGGTTGCGCTACGGCGTGTGGACCGATGACCTTGCCCCCGAGGCGGTCGCCGACGTGATTGCCGATATGCTGGTCAACGGCCTGGCCGCGCAGCCTTAGCCACCTTCGCCCCTGTCCGGGCCTTCACAAGGAAAAAGGGCCGGTGCGTTGCCGCACCGGCCTTAGGTCGTCCGCAGGAGGAACATGGTTTGGCTGCCGGGCTCCCCCGAACCCGGCAGCCAATCTCTTCAATAGTGGTAAGCGCGTTCGCCATGCTCGGCGATGTCGAGGCCTTCCTGCTCGACATCGGCGCTGACACGCATGCCCCAGGTCTTGTCGATCAGGACGAACAGCACCGCTGCACCGACGCCCGACCAGACCAGCGTCAGACCGACGGCCCAGCATTGGGTGATGACTTGGCCGAGCATGTCATAGCTACCGGCGACCATCGTGCCGGGCTTGGTCGAATAGTCGGCAATGCCCTGGCCACCGAGGTACGGCGCGTCCAGCACACCGGTCAGGATCGCGCCAGTGATGCCGCCGACGCAGTGCACCCCGAAAACATCGAGCGAGTCGTCATAGTTGAACCACGACTTCACCTTGGCGACGAAGAAGAAGCAGAGCGGCGAGACGATCAACCCGAGTACCACCGAACCCATCGGCCCGGCATAGCCCGAGGCCGGGGTGACCGCGACGAGCCCCGCCACGACACCCGATGCGGCCCCCAGCAGCGACGGCTTGCCGCGTACGATCTGTTCGACCAGCAACCAGGACAGACCAGCAGCGGCGGTGGCGACGAAGGTGTTGATGAAGGCAACCGAGGTGACGCCATTGGCTTCGAGGTTGGAACCGGCGTTGAACCCGAACCAGCCGACCCACAGCAAGCTGGCACCGATCATGGTCATGGTCAGCGAGTGCGGCGGCATCGGCTCCTTGGGGTACCCCAGACGCTTGCCGAGCAGGATGCACATCACCAGACCGGTGATACCGGCGTTGATGTGGACGACGGTGCCGCCAGCGAAATCGAGCGCGCCCCACTGGAACAGCTTGCCCGCATCGGCATTCTGCGCGGTCAGTGCGGCTGCGCCCTTAAGCGCCGCCGAAGCAATCGCGTCCGGCCCGCCCCAATACCACACCATGTGTGCGATCGGGAAATAGACCAGCGTCACCCACAAAGCGGTGAACAGCATCAGCGGCGAGAATTTCACCCGCTCCGCCACGCTGCCAATGAACAAGGCCGGCGTGATGCAGGCAAAGGTCATCTGGAAGCAGATATAGGCATATTCAGGGACATAGACCCCGTTGGAGAAGGTCGCTGCCTGGCTGTTCGCGTCGACGCCCATCAGGAACGCCTTGGAGAAGCCGCCGAAATAAGCGCTGCCGCCGGTAAAGGTGACCGAATAGCCGTAGGTGACCCAGATCACTGCGACCATGCACACGATCATCAGCACCTGCGTGAGGACGCTGAGCATGTTCTTGGTGCGCACCAGGCCGCCATAGAACAAGGCAAGGCCGGGCACCGACATCATCAGCACCAGTAGCGAGGAAACCAGCAACCAGGCGGTATCGCCCTTGTCGACGGTGGCCTTTGGAATCGGCGAGACGGCCGCCGCCGCCGTGGTCTGCGCCCAGGCCGGGAGCGCGGCGAAGACGGCAGCCCCCGCGAGCGCCGCCAACCCCAATTTGGTCGATGCTTTCATCTTTACCCCCTTAACAGCCCCGCTCACAGCGCGGTCTCATCGGTTTCGCCGGTGCGGATGCGGACCGCCTGCCCGACATCGAGCACGAAAATCTTGCCGTCGCCGATCGCGCCGGTATTGGCCGACGCCTGGATCGCCTCGACGACCTTGTCGGCAAGATCCGCGCCGCAGACGATCTCGATCTTGATCTTGGGCACCATGTTGGTGCTGTATTCCGCACCGCGATAGATTTCGGTCTGGCCCTTCTGGCGGCCGAATCCCTTGACCTCGGTAACGGTCATCCCGGCAACGCCGATTTCGGTGAGCGCTTCGCGCACCTCATCAAGCTTGAAGGGTTTGATGATGGCTATGACGAGCTTCATGCGACAACCGCCCCTGGTTATGGACCCCGAGGGCTTCTACGCAATGACCGTGCCAGAGTTAGAAAGACGCGTTTCCGCGCACAAACGCGTCAGGAAAGATTACCGATGGGTAAATTTTTGTGCAGTCGCGAAGGTCTGCCTAAGAATCGGGCAGCGCTGCGATGATCTGCCGCGCGGCCTCGATATCGTCCGCATCGACCATCACGCGCACGGGGATGAAGAACTGGCTCCCATCCGCAATGCTGGCATTGCCGTCGAGCGCGAACGCCGGAATCCCCTCGGACTCGAGTAGTCCGATCACGATATGCGCTTCGTTGCGCGCAAAACGGCCGAGTTCCACCAGACTCATCGGGCCGTCACGCGGACGGCGCGTCGAAGCTCGGCAACACCGCCTGCACGCGCACGGGCAGGCCGTCGATGCTCGTCGTGCGATCCGCGATCTTGGCGAGGCGCGCCTCCGGATCTTGCTGGGCGTGATATTTGACCAGCGTGTCGCGCGGACGATCGAGCGTCATATGCGGCACGCCCCATCCACAGCTGGTCTGCACGCTGTCCACCGCGATGTCGAACACCTGCCGCGCACCGGGCAAGCGCGGAAAATGCTGGGCGAGCGCGTCGAACTCCGGCTCCCCCGCAATCACGAAACGCCCGGTGCCGTATAGCCGCAAAATCAGCGCCGGATTATCGAACGCGCAGAACATAATGGTGATGCGCCCATCGGCGGCGAGATGCGCCTGCGTCTCATTGCCCGATCCGCCAAGGTCGAGATAGGCAACGCGATTGGGCCCGAGCACGCGAAAGCTGTCCATGCCCTTGGGGCTGAGGTTGATGCGCGCGCCCTCCGCCGCCGTCGCCACGAAAAACATCGGTTGCCGCGCGATAAAGGCGCGGTGCTTGTCGTCAAGGGCGCGAAAGAACTCCATCGCAACCGCTTAACATAAGCGCATCCCTTTGGCGATGTGCGGGCTTAGACCGCCGTTCCGCCGACCGTCAGCCCCGCGACCAGCAAGGTCGGCTGCCCGACGCCTGCGGGAACGCTCTGACCGCCTTTGCCGCACATGCCGACGCCTTCATCGAGCGCGAAATCGTTGCCGATCCCTTCGACGCGCGTCAGGCACGACGGCCCATCGCCGATCAGCGTCGCGCCCTTGATCGGCGCGCCGAGCTTGCCATTCTCGACCAGATACGCCTCGGTGCAACTGAACACGAATTTGCCCGAGACGATATCGACCTGACCGCCGCCGAAGGATTTGGCAAAGATGCCGGTCTTCATGCGGCTGAGCAATTCGGCCGGATCGTCGTTGCCGCCGCGCATGAAAGTGTTGGTCATGCGCGGCATCGGCGCATGGGCGAAGCTTTCGCGGCGGCCATTGCCGGTCGGGGCCACGCCCATCAGCCGCGCATTGAGGCGGTCCTGGATATAGCCCTTGAGGATGCCGTCCTCGATCAGCACATTCTCCTGCGTCGGCGTGCCTTCATCGTCGATCGACAGCGACCCGCGCCGGTCGGCGATCGATCCGTCATCGACCACCGTCACGCCGGGGGCCGCGACGCGCTCACCGATCCGGCCGGAAAAGGCGCTGGTGCCCTTGCGGTTGAAATCCCCCTCCAGCCCGTGGCCGATCGCTTCGTGCAACAGGATGCCGGGCCAGCCCGGCCCGAGCAGCACGGTCATCTCGCCCGCCGGGGCCGCGACCGCATCGAGATTGACCAGCGCCTGCGACAGTGCCTGATCGATCGCGCGGTTCCACGTCGCCGGTTCCATCAGCTCGGTATAGAGATAGCGACCGCCCATGCCGAAAGTACCGGTTTCGCGGCGGCCATTCTGCTCGACGACGATCGACACGTTCAAGCGCACCAGCGGGCGCACGTCGGTCGCGACGAAGCCGTCGGCGCGGACGATCTCGATGACGTTCCAATTGCCCAAGAGCGACACCGACACCTGCGCCACACGCGGATCGCGCGCGCGCGCGGCGGCGTCGATCGTCTGGCAGAGGTTCACCTTGTCGGCGAATGGGATCAGGTCGAGCGGGTCGGCGGCTGTATAGAGATGCCGGTTCGTGCTGCGCGGCGGCCCCGCTTTGGGCGCGGACGATGGATCGATCAGCGCCATCGTTTCGCTCGCGCGCCGGATCGCGGCGGCGCTCAGCTCATTGGCATGGGCGAAGGCGGTCATCTCGCCCGACACCGCGCGCAAGCCGAAGCCCGAATGCGTGTCGTAGCTGGCTGTTTTCAGCCGCCCGTCATCGAAGCCGAACGCCTCGGACTTGCGATATTGCAGGTAAAGCTCGCCATCATCGGCCTTGCCGAGCGCAGCGGCAGTCAGCGCCTGCGCCTCCGCCGGATCAAGCTGGCCATCATGATAGAGAAAGGCGCGGGGGTCTGTCGGACTGGTCATTCCGACAATATAGGCGGCTTACAGGCCTGCGCCATCCCCGTGATCGCGCAAGGTCGACGGATCGACACCATCGGCGGGGCCACCGATCAGGACGAAACGCCGGTCGCAATAGCCGCAATCGACATAGCCGCTCTCATCGATTTCGAGGAAAACGCGCGGATGGCCGAGGCTGGCACCGCCGGGAATATCCGACGCGCCATCGCAATGATTGCGGGTGTGGGTGACACGGACGATTTCGGGCGGAGCGATCATGGCGACGCGCATAGCAGCGGTGTCGCGCGCGAACAATCCTCCCCGGCACGGGGAGGATTGAGCTTGGCGCGTGGCGCGCGTAGGGCGAAGCCATGACCGAGGCCGCTATCTCCATCGCGAACCTGTGCAAGACCTATAAGGGCGGCAAGCGCGCGCTCGACGGGGTCTCGTTCGATGTACCGCGTGGGACAATCTTCGGCCTGCTCGGCCCCAATGGTGCGGGCAAATCGACGCTGATCAACATCCTGGCTGGGCTCGTCAACAAGACCAGCGGCAGCGCCTCGATCTGGGGCTTCGATATCGACCAACACCCGCGCAACGCCAAGGTCTCGATCGGCATCGTCAATCAGGAAATCCTGTTCGATCCCTTCTTCTCGCCGTTCGAGACGCTGGAGATCCAGGCCGGGCTGTACGGCGTGCCCAAGGCGAAGCGGCGCTCGATGGAATTGCTGCGCGCGGTGCATCTCGAGGACAAGGCCAATGCCTATGCGCGCACGCTGTCGGGCGGGATGAAGCGGCGGCTGATGGTCGCCAAGGCCATGGTTCACAGCCCGCCCGTGCTGGTGCTGGACGAGCCCACCGCCGGCGTCGATATCGAATTGCGCCAGCAGCTCTGGGCCTATGTCCGCTCGCTCAACGATGCGGGGATCACGGTGGTGCTGACGACGCATTATCTCGAGGAAGCCGAACAATTGTGCGACCGCATCGCCATTATCAACCATGGCAAGGTCATCGCCAACGAGCCGACGCGCGAATTGCTGGCAAAGGCGACCGAGAAGCTGGTCGAGGTGACCGTCGACCGCGACGTTGCCGCACTGCCAACGGCGGCGTGTTTCCAGAAGATCGCACTCAAGGGCACGCGCACGCTCGCCATCACCTATGCCAAGGACCAGGTGAATGCGGGCCAGGTGCTCGCTGCGGTGCAGGCCGATGGTTACGGCATCGTCGATGTCTCGACGCGCGAAGCCGATCTGGAGGACGTGTTCCTAAACCTTACGCGGGCATCGAACGCCGCCTAATATCCTTGTCTTCCCGTTCGGTTCGAGCGTAGTCGAGAACCCTGCGGGCCACCGCGACAGGTGTCTCGACTGCGCTCGACACGAACGGATCCGCTTTTGCCCCAGACCAACACCTCGGACGTGCTCATCATCGGCTCGGGTGCAGCCGGGCTCACCGCAGCGCTCAACCTCGCCGATCGTTTCAAGGTTACGGTGCTCGCCAAGGGGCGGCTCGACGAAGGCTCGACCGCCTGGGCGCAAGGCGGCATCGCCGCCGTGCTGGAGGAAGGCGATACCTTCGAAAGCCATATCGAAGACACGATGATCGCGGGTGCCGGGCTGAACAACCGTGCGACCGTCGAAATGGTGGTCGAGCGCGCACCGGCTGCGATTGCACGCTTACGCGAACTGGGCGTGCCCTTTGCGACCGAAAGCGAAGAGAATGGCGGCGCGCTGCATTTGACGCGCGAGGGCGGCCATTCGCACCGCCGCATCGTCCATGTTGCCGATGCGACCGGCTGGGCGGTGCAGGAAGCGCTGCAACGCGCCGCGACCGACCATCCCAACATCACGCTCGTCCCCGATATGGTCGCGATCGACCTTGCCACCAGCCGGCATGAGGAACGCTATTCGGGCGCGGGCCATGTGTGGGGCGTCTATGCCGTCAACCGCGCGACCGGTCGGGTCGATCTGTACACCGCGCGCGCAACGATCCTCGCAACGGGCGGGGCGGGGCGCACCTATCTGTTTTCGACGGCACCGCGTGGCGCAACCGGGGACGGAATCGCCATGGCATGGCGCGCGGGGTGTCGTGTTTCCAACATGGAGATGATGCAGTTCCACCCGACCTGCCTCTACAATCTCGACGTCAAGAATTTCCTGATTACCGAGGCAGTGCGCGGCGAGGGCGGGCAATTGCTCATCCCCGACACCGGCTATCGCTTCATGCCCGATTTCGATCCGCGGCTGGAGCTTGCCCCGCGCGACATCGTCGCGCGCGCGATCGACCATGAAATCAAGCGCTTGGGGCTCGATTACGTCCATCTCGACATCAGCCATATGGGGCCGGAGTTCATCCACGAGCATTTCCCCAACATCCAGGAAAAGCTGCTCGGCCTCGGCATCGACATGACCACCGACCCGATCCCGGTGGTGCCCGCCCAGCATTACACGTGCGGCGGGGTGGTGGTGGATCTCGACGGTCGCACCGATCTGCCTGGCCTCTATGCTGCGGGCGAATGCAGCGAGAGCGGGCTGCACGGCGCCAACCGGCTTGCCTCCAACAGCCTGCTCGAATGTTTCGTGTTCGGCGAAGCCTGCGCCCAGCATATCAGCGAGCATTGGGACGATTTGCCCCCGCCGCCGGCGATCCGCCCGTGGGACGAAAGCCGCGTCGAGGATTCGGACGAGGAAGTCGTCATCAAGCAGAACTGGACCGAAATCCGCCGCTTCATGTGGAATTATGTCGGGATCGTGCGCACCACCAAGCGGCTGGAACGCGCGCAGCACCGCATCCGCATGCTGACCGACGAGGTCAACGATTATTACGGCCACTTCCGCGTCACGCCCGACCTGATCGAGTTGCGCAACCTGCTGCAGACCGCGGAACTGATTGTGCGTTCGGCGCTGCACCGCAAGGAATCGCGCGGGCTGCATTATACGCTGGATTATCCAAATATGCTGCCCGAAGCGCTCGACACGATTTTGGTGCCCTGAAATCAACGGTCTGGCCGGTTCCCGCTAAAAGCTCGTCTCATCCTGTGGTACAGGCGATTCATCGCACGGTTGCCGCGAAAGGATTCCTCAACCCTATTGTTGCCCTATCATGGGATGTGGGGCTCGGGAGAGAGGGTCTTTCTCGGGACATTGGGGCAAGTAAACGGTGACGCGCATTCTTCCGTATCGATTCCCAAAACCGGCGGCGGCAATGGTGCTTACGGCTGCCCTGTGCGCCTGCGGTCACGATGCCAATGTCCATGTCGCGCGCCTCGCCGCCGCTCCGCCGCTCGCTCCGCTGCCGAGCTCTGCGGTGACGGTCCCCATCGCGCCGCGGCCCGTCGCGCCGCCTTCCGCGCTCGTCGCCAATGTCGCGGCGCTGGTGCGGGGCTTTGACGGACGCGTTGGCGTCGCAGTGCGCAGCATCGAGGAAGGCTGGGCAGTGGACACCGGCGGCGAGCAACGCCTGCCGCAGCAAAGCGTCAGCAAATTGTGGGTCGCGATGACCGTGCTCGATTACCGCGATGCCGGGCGCTTGAAACTCGAAGATCCGATCACGCTGACCCGCGACGATCTCACCGTCTTCCATCAGCCGATCGCGGCGCTGATCAAGGGTGAGCAGGGCTATCAGACCACCGTCGGCGAATTGTTGCAACGCGCGCTGACGATGAGCGACAACACCGCCAACGACCGCTTGTTGCGCTATGTCGGCGGGCCCAATGCGGTGCGCGACTTCCTCCAGCGCAAGCGGCTGGGCGACATTCGCTTCGGCCCGGGCGAGCGCCTGCTGCAAAGCCAGACCGCCGGGTTGGTATGGAAACCCGATTTCGCCTTCGGCAACGCCTTTGCGCTCGCCCGCGCGCGTCTCCCGCGCACTGACCGCATCGCCGCCTATGAACGCTATGTTTCCGATCCGCCCGACGGTGCGGCCCCCCGCGCCATTGCGGAGGCACTGGCGCGGCTGAAGCGCGGGGACCTGTTGTCGCGCAGCTCGACCGAGTATCTTCTGGCCACGATGGAATCCTCGCATACCGGCAAGCAGCGCCTGCGCGGCGCGGTGCCAGCCGGGTGGACCTTCGGCCACAAGACCGGCACGGGCCAGGATCTCGCCGGACGCACTGCCGGCTATAACGATGTCGGCCTGCTGATCGCCCCCGATGGCCGCAGCTACGCGATCGCAGTGATGATCGGCGATACGCCCAAGCCGATTCCCGCCCGCCAGGCGCTGATGCAGGCGGTGGTGGCGAGCGTCGTGGCGAATCACGGATAGCCGACACGAAAGCGGGGCTTTGTCCTTGCGAAAGCTTGGGCTATCCACCCGCAATGCCGCATCTCTATCTTGTCGATGGCTCGGGGTATATCTTCCGCGCCTATCACCGCCTCCCGCCGCTCACCAACATTCATGGCGAGCCGGTCGGTGCCGTTTACGGCTATACCACGATGCTGTGGAAACTGGCCGATGAACTGCACAAGGCCGATGGGCCGACGCACATGGCGGTCATCCTCGACAAGTCGAGCAAGACCTTCCGCAACGATCTGTACGATCAATATAAAGCGCATCGCCCGCCCGCGCCCGAGGATCTGGTCCCGCAATTCCCGATGATTCGCGATGCCACGCGCGCCTTCTCGCTGCCGTGTATCGAGACCGAGGGGCTGGAGGCCGACGATATCATCGCCTGCTACGCCAAGGCCGCCTTGGCGCAGGGCTGGGCGGTGACGATCGTCTCCGCCGACAAGGATCTGATGCAGTTGATCGAGCCTGGCCTCGATCTGTACGACACGATGAACAACCGCCGCCTTGGCGCGGAGCATGTCCGCGAGAAGTTCGGCGTCGAACCCGCGCAATTGGGCGACGTGCTCGCGCTTATGGGCGACAGCGTCGACAACGTCCCCGGAGTCACCGGCGTCGGCCCCAAGACCGCGTCCAAGCTGATCGCCGAACATGGCGATCTCGAGGGCGTGCTCGCCGCCGCGCCGACGATGAAGGCCGGCAAATTGCGCGACAATCTGATCGCGCAGGCCGATAATGCGCGGCTGTCCAAGGTTCTGGTCACGCTCAAATGCGACGAACCGCTGCCGCAGCCGCTCGACGAGCTCGAATTGCAGGGCATCCCCGATGCGCCCTTGCGCGCCTTCCTGGAGCATCACGGCTTCAAGTCGCTGATCGCGAAATTGTCCGCCGTAGCCGATGCCCCTGTCGCGGCGCCGAAAGCGGTGCCGACCGAGCAGGACCCGCCCTGCGATCATGATTCGTATGAAACCGTGGTCGACGAAGCCGCGCTGGAGCGCTGGATCACCATCGCGCGTCACCAGGGCTGGATCGCGATCGACACCGAGACCACCGGAATCGATGCCACGCGCGCCGAACTGGTCGGAATCAGCATGGCGCTGCATCCCAATCTCGCTTGCTACGTACCTCTGGCACATGGCGGAAGCGGGCTCTTTGCGGAAAAACCGGTGCAGTTGAGCGCAGAGGTGGCGCTCGCCAAGCTCAAGCCGCTGTTCGAGGATCCGGGCGTGCTCAAGATCGGGCACAATCTGAAATACGACATGATCGTGCTGGGGCGGTTGGGCGTGAACGTCACGCCCTTTGACGACACGATCCTGATGAGCTTCGATCTCGATGCCGGCCTGCACGGCCACGGCATGGACGAACTCGCCGCGACGCATCTCTCGCACAGCTGCATCGCCTTCAAGGACGTGGTCGGCGTCGGCAAATCGCAGCGCACCTTCAACGAAATCGATCTCGACGCCGCGACGCGCTATGCCGCCGAGGATGCCGATGTGACGCTGCGTCTGTGGCGGCGGTTCAAGCCACGCTTGCCCGCCGAAGGCGCAACGCGCGTCTACGAAATGGTCGACCGCCCGCTCGTCCCCGTCATCGCGCAGATGGAACGCCACGGCATCAAGGTCGATCGCGAACGCCTCGCGCAGCTGTCTGGCGAGTTTTCCGGGCAGATCGGCGCGCTCGAAGTCGAAATCCATGCGCTTGCCGGTGGCCCGTTCACGATCGGCAGCCCCAAGCAATTGGGCGACGTGCTGTTCGAACGCATGGGCATCAAGGGTGGCCGCAAGGGCAAATCGGGCGTCTATTCGACCGACGTCAACGAACTCGAACGCATTGCCGCCGACCGCGATTCGCCGGGCAAGGACATCGCCACCAAGGTGCTCGAATGGCGGCAATTGTCGAAGCTGAAATCGACCTATACTGATGCCCTGCAAGCGCAGATCAACCCGGCGACGGGCCGCGTGCATACGTCCTACAGCCTGACCGGCGCGCAGACCGGGCGCTTATCCTCGACCGACCCCAATTTGCAGAACATCCCGATCCGCACCGAAATCGGCCGCCAGATTCGCGATGCCTTCGTCGCGGAGCCGGGCAACGTGCTGCTCGCCGCCGACTATTCGCAGATCGAGTTGCGGCTCGCTGCGCACATGGCCGACGTACCCGCGCTGCGCGAGGCGTTTGCCAGCGGGGCCGACATTCACAGCATGACCGCGCAGGAATTGTTCGGCGAGGTCAATCGCGACACGCGCGGGCGCGCCAAGACGATCAACTTCGCCATCCTCTACGGCATCAGCCGCTGGGGCCTGGCCGGGCGGCTGGATGTGACGGCGGACGAAGCGCAAGCGATGATCGACCGCTATTTCGACCGCTTCCCCGGCATCCGCAACTATATCGCCCAGACCACCGAGAGCGTGCGCGAGACCGGCTACACCACCACCCTGTTCGGGCGGAAAACGCATTTCCCGCGCATCGCCTCCAAGGTGCAGCATGAGCGCCAGGGGGCCGAACGCGCCGCAATCAACGCCCCGATACAAGGCACCTGCGCCGACATCATCAAGCGCGCGATGGTGCGGATGGGCCCCGCCTTGATCGAGGCTGGCCTGCCCAATGTACGGATGCTGCTTCAGGTGCACGACGAACTCGTGTTTGAACTGCCCGAAGGCGATGTCGCCGCGGCCAAGCCAGTGATCGAAGGCGTGATGGCGACCGCCGCCGAACCCGCCGTGACGCTCAGCGTTCCGCTGGGGATCGAAATCGGCACCGGGCTCAGCTGGGGGGCCGCGCATTGAGCGCTCTCGCAGGCGTGACCGGCGGGCAAAGCACGGAAGAAATCGACGCGCTGGCCAAAGGTGGCCGCACCAACATCATCGGTTTCATGATGCGGCTGGTCGCGCGGCTGCCGTTCCTGTTCATCGCCGGCCGACTCTACGGCCCGGATACGCTCGGCACCTTTGCGCGTGCGGTGTTGTTCGTCGAGGTCGCGGCCTTGCTCGCTACCTTCGGGCTTAAGCGCGGGCTGGCGCAAGCGATCGCGGAGGCGGACGAGCGACCGCATGTCCAGATCGTATGGGATTGCCTGGTGGTCGCCGCAATCGCGTCGGGCCTCGCCAGCGCCGCGCTGATGCTGGTGCCCGAGCTGATGTATCACGGTAGCAGCCCGACTCTGCTCGAACGCCTGCTACCCTGCATCATCGTCGCCAGCGCGTGGTCCGACATCATGCTTGCCGGCCTCGCCTATCGCCGCAACGTTCAGGCGACGGTGACTGCGCGCGCGGTGATCGAACCGTGGACGATCTCGATCGCGGCGGGCGTGCTGTATCCAATCGCGCGGCATGACGGGCTGGTCATCGCCTATATGCTGTCGATGATCGCCGCGCTGGCGGCATCCGCCGTTCCGTTCGTGCGCAGTTACGGGCGACCGCATGGCTGGCGGCTGCACCCGGCACGCACCATCGCGCTGATCCGCCGCAATGCCCCGCTCGCCGGGGCCGATGCGCTGGAATGGGGTACGCGCAATGTCGATCGCTCGATCCTGTTCCTGATGTTCGAACCGCGCATCGTCGGCATTTACTGGATGGCGCAGCAGGTCGCCTCGATTCCGGGGAAGCTGAAGACCAGTTTCGACCCGATCCTGGGCCCGGTCATCACCACCAGTCTCGCGCGCGGCGACAATGCCGGCGTGGCCAGCCAGGTGCGGCAAGTCGGCTTCTGGATTCTGGCGGCGCAGACCGGCCTCGCGATGATGGGCTCCATTCCGGGTGAGGCGGTGATGGGGACGGTGGGCCCGCAATTCGTCGCGGGGACGGCGGCGCTCGCGTTCCTGCTGTTCGCGGAAGCGGCGGCCTCGACCGGGGCGGTGTGCGAATCCGCGCTCGTCTATATCGCGCGGCTGCAGAACATGGCGATTTCGATCGGGATGCTGCTGTTCCAGGTGGGCCTTAGCTTCGCGCTGATCTTCGGGATGCAATGGCTCGGCTGGCCGCTCGAATATCAGGCGGCGGGTCCGGCGATCGCGCTGTTCCTGTCGGTCGCGCTGACGTCGATTATCAAATCCAACTATCTGGCACATTTGCTCAAGGCGCGCGTAGCGGGCTGGCGCTGGCCGATGGCGTGGGCGGTGCTGGCGGCGGGGCTGGTTGGCGGAGCGTTCACCCTGCTGCCGCACCGTTTCGAATGGGCGGAGCTGCTGATCGGCGAACCCGCCATCGCCGGTGTCTATCTGTTCGTGCTATATCGCTTTGCGTTCGGTCCAGAGGACCGCGCCTTGTTCCGGCGGATGCCGGGGGCGGAAGCGGTCGCCGCCTGAACGGCGACCGCTTGATGCCGCCTCAGTGGCGGAAGTGGCGGACGCCAGTGAACACCATCGCGAGGCCCGCTGCATCGGCCGCCGCGATCACTTCATCGTCGCGGATCGATCCGCCCGGCTGGATCACTGCGGTAGCACCCGCCTCGACCGCTGCCAGCAAGCCATCGGCAAACGGGAAGAAGGCGTCCGATGCGACCGCGGAACCGATCGTGCGCGGTGTTGCCCAACCGGCCTTGTCGGCGGCGTCCTTGGCCTTCCATGCCGCGATACGCGCGGATTCGAGCCGGTTCATTTGCCCGGCACCAATGCCCGCGGTGCTGCCGCCCTTGGCATAGACGATCGCGTTGGACTTGACGTGCTTGGCGATGGTCCAGGCGAAGCGGCAATCGGCCAATTCCTCGGCGGTCGGCTGACGCTTGGTCACGACCTGCAGCTCGGGGTTGCTGGCGCCATCGCGCGTCTGCACCAGCCAGCCGCCGGTGATCGCCTTGGCGAGCAGACCGGGGCGCGCCGGGTTGGGCAGGTCGCCGGTCAGCAACAAGCGCAAATTCTTTTTGGCGGCAAAGATCGCCAACGCCTCTTCATCGGCGTCAGGCGCAACCACCACCTCGGTGAAGATCCCCGAAATCGCGCGCGCGGTCGCCCCGTCGAGCGCACGGTTGAGCGCGATGATCCCGCCAAAGGCGGACACCGTGTCGCACGCGAACGCGGCAGCATAGGCTTCTTGAAGCGTCGCACCGGTCGCGACGCCGCACGGATTGGCGTGCTTGACGATGACGCAGGTCGGCGCGGCCTCGCGGAATTCGCTGACCAGGTCGAGCGCGGCATCGGCGTCGTTCAAATTGTTGTAGCTCAGTTCCTTGCCCTGCACCTGCCGCGCCTGGCCAATGCCGCGCGCATGCGGGCCGCTAGCGGTGTAGAACGCCGCCGACTGATGCGGGTTCTCGCCATAGCGCAGCGCCTGCCCGCGCTTCAGCGTCAAGGGCAGCGTCTCGGGGAAGCGTTCGCCTTGGTCGGCAAAGGCGAACCACTGCGCGATCATCCCGTCATAGGCCGCGGTCGCGGCATAGGCCTTGGCGGCGAAGCGGCGACGGTCGGCGAGCGTGGTGCTGCCTTGTGCGACCACCGCATAATCCGCCGGATCGGTGACGATCGCGACAAAGGCGTGGTTCTTGGCGGCAGAGCGCACCATCGACGGGCCACCAATGTCGATATTCTCGATGATCTCGTCACGCTCGGCGCCCTTGGCGACGGTCGCCTCGAACGGATAGAGATTGACGACGACGAGATCGATCGCGCCGATGCCATGTTCCTCCATCGCGGCGACATGGGCGGCATCGTCGCGCACGGCGAGAAGCCCGCCATGCACCACCGGGTGCAGCGTCTTGACGCGACCGTCCATCATTTCGGGGAAACCGGTCAGGTCCGAAATGTCCCGCACGTTGAGACCCGCCTCGCGCAGCGCCTTGGCGGTGCCGCCGGTCGAAACGAGTTCGACGCCTGCCTCGGCCAGCGAACGGGCGAGATCGACGATACCGGTCTTGTCGGACACCGACAGCAGCGCGCGGCGAATGGGGATGGTGGTCATGGTTGCTCCAGGGATGGCTTTGCGCGTCCCTGCCCGCTCGCCCCCGAAGATTCAACCGGTGCGGTTTATCCCGCGCGCTTGAACGCCCAGCTCACACTCGCCCCACCCGCAGGCGATTCACCGGTGATGACGAGTTGCATGGTCGCATGCGGGCGGCCATCGGCATCGATCCACACGCTTTCCTCGACCGCCAGCGTGCCGCCGCGACAGCGGAACTGCCACAATCCGCCACCGGGCAACCGTAACAGTGCGGCAAGTCCGTCGGCGGTTGGCGAAACCTGCACGCCCACGCCCAAGTGAAAACGGACGGCGAAGCCGGTTGCCGCCAGCTTGCGGCGCTTGGTCGCGGGGAGCAGCATGTCCTCGCCACGCAGCTCGCGCCCGTCGCTCGCCAGAATGAGCTGGCGGCGATGGAGAAAACCGAAGCGGCGGGCATAGCCATCATGGCTTGCCTCGACGCGGCTCAACCCCTCGCTCTCCTGCCGAGCGAGCTCGACCTCGGATACACCGCGCCCGAGCGTGCCATCGCTATGGATCGCGGTCGAATTGCTATCCCCAACGATCAGCGTCGAATGCGCCGCTGTAGTCCGCAACCCTTCGGCCAGCGCCGCCGGAAGCTGCACGACGCCCGCGCGCGCCCCGCCGCAATTGACGACGAGCCGATGCGGGCCATCGGACATTTCGAACGCCAGCGTCGATGCACACCCGCCCTCGACCAAACGCGCGATCGGCGGGGGTGCACCGTCGAGAATGACGACGGTGGATCCGGCCGCCAAACGCTGATAGCCCCACTCGCGCGCCTGGCGGAGTGGACGCGTGCGCACGCCCGTTGCCGTGATGATCTGGTCGAGCGCCGCCGCCCCAACCGGCGCGCCGCCTTGCCAACTGCTGACATCGCGGTCGCCGTGGCAGACGCCGAGCAAGGCGGGAACCAGCGCCGCGATCGCGTTGGTGACACTCGTCGGCGCTTCAAGCCGTCGCGCGGCATAGACTTCGCGGAGTGCGGTCAACAGCATCAGCAGATCGACCTGTGCGGCGGGCGCGCGCGCGACATTGCCGCCATCTTCAAAGATCGACGCCGCCAGCGTCTTGGCAAGCGCGGCTTCGGTGGCGCTGCGCCGCACATCGCCGCCCGGGATCAACAACCCGGCTGCGACCACGCCGCACATCGCCGCAACGCGCGGCGCGCCCGGTGCCGCCTTTTCCGCCCCACGGTCGATATGCCGCGCACCGCGCGCCAGCGTGTTGAGCACGCGGCTGCGGTAGACGAGATCGGTCGACGACAGGATGAGCGGTGCATGCGCGGTCCACAGCAGGATCCGCCGTCCCCACAGATCGGCGCGCCACGCGGGCTCGCTAACGGTGTCGGCATGGGCATCGAGCCAACGCCGCATCAGCGCCTCGGCAATGGGGATCCCCTGCGCGCGCGTGGCCACGGTGGAAAGATCGCGCAGCCACGAAAACCCGTGCAGATAATCGGCAAAAGCCTTGGAAAAATCCGGCTTGGCCAGATCGAGCGCGGCGATCGAGCGCGATTCGCCGCGGAAGCTCAAACGACCGTCCAGCAACGCGTTGCCGCGCCGTGCATCGCCCAAAAAGGGATCGTCCGGGACTGCGATCAGCTTGAGCGGGTGCCTCCCCTTCAGCCGCATCCCGTGAATCGGCGTGCGCCAGGTCAGCCGATGAAAGCGTTCGGCCAGACGTTCGGCCAACGACAACCCCTTGTCTCCCCCTTGGCGGATCAACCGCTTGCCCTCTTCGATGCTGTCGCCCTGCACATTGGGGCCAGACTCGATCGGGGCTCCGAGGGAGGACGGGATAACCATCTAGCCGCGCAGGCCCGCGATATTGGCGGCGTAAGCGGCGGGGCCACCGCGGAAGGTCGCCGTGCCTGCGACCAGCGCATCGGCCCCGGCGGAGATGGCGCGCGGCGCGGTGACGAGGTCGATGCCGCCATCGACCTCCAGATCGACAGCATAGCCGCCCTTGTCGATCATCTTGCGCACCGCCTCGATCTTGCGCAGCGAACTTTCGATGAACGCCTGCCCGCCAAAGCCTGGATTGACGCTCATGATGAGGACCAGGTCGACCTCTTCCAGCAGATAATCGAGCGCCTTGGCCGGGGTCTGCGGGGTCAGCACCACGCCGGGGCGCTTGCCCAGGCTGCGGATGTGCTGGAGGCTGCGATGCGTATGCGGCCCCGCTTCGACATGGATGCTGATCGTATCCGCGCCGGCCTCGGCAAAAGCGTCCAGATACGGATCGACCGGCGCAATCATCAAATGCACGTCGAGCGGCTTGGTGGTGTGCGGACGGATCGCCTTCACCACCGCCGGGCCGATCGTAATATTGGGCACGAAATGCCCGTCCATCACATCGACATGGATCCAGTCCGCACCCGCAAGATCGATCGCGCGGACTTCCTCGCCCAATTTGGCGAAATCGGCGGACAGGATCGACGGCGCGATACGGACAGGACGGTATGTCATAAGCCTTCAGCCTCTAGCATGGCCACGACGCCGGGCAAGCAAGGGATTAACCGGCGCGGCGCAGCCGTGCGATGAAAAAGCCGTCATTGCCGCCGGGATCGACCATGCCGGGAAGCGTGCGCACCCAACCGCCGGGATTGGGCACGATGCCAACCGGAAGCGCGTCCTGCGCAACGGGCTCGATCGCATAATCGCTGCGTGCGGCCAGAAAACGCTTCAACTGCGCCTCTCCCTCGGCCGGTTCAAGCGAACAGGTCGCGAAAACAAGCGTCCCGCCCGGCTTTACCCAATCGGCGGCACGGGCAAGCAATTTTGCCTGCAACGCGGCCAGTTCGGTGATTTGCGAGGGACGGATGCGGTGCAGCACGTCCGGGTGACGGCGAAAGATCCCCGTCGCGCTGCAGGGTGCGTCGAGCAGCACGGCATCTGCGGGAGCCGATGGCGACCACAAGAGCAGATCGGCCGCGATCACCTCTGCCGTCAGATGCGTGCGCTCCAGATTTTCGCGAAGTCGCGCCAGACGACTTTCCGAAGAATCGACCGAGGTGACGCTCCAGCCTGCGCTCGCGAGTTGCATCGTCTTGCCGCCGGGGGCGGCGCACAGGTCCAGCGCAACGCCGGGGCCACGCCCGAGCAAGCGTGCGGGCAGCGAAGCGGCGATATCCTGTACCCACCAACTTCCGTCCTCGAATCCCGGCAATTCGGGCACATGCGCCGAGGGCAGGCGCACATGGCCGGGCAGCAGCGACACGCCGCCCAGCGCCTCCGCCATCGCAGCCGTAGTGGCCGGATCGGCCAGCGTCAGGTCGAGCGGTGGCGGGGCTGCCATTGCGCGCTCGGCCGCCTCGATCCCGTCATCGCCCCAGGCGGCATGCCACCGGATCGCCACCGGATCGGGCAGGGTCGGCTGTTCGGGAAGCTGGTCGCCGCCGCGCATCAACGTGCCGAACACGCCGTGGACGAGCTTGCGCGGGCCGCCATCGACCAGCGGCAGCACGGTCGAGATCGCGGCGTGCGGCGGCGTGCCGAGCGACAAGGCCTGGACGAGCGCGATGCGCAGCGCAAAGCGCGCCTTGGCATCATCGGGCAGCCGCGTCTTGGTCGCCGAATCGATCAGCGCGTCGAGATCGGGCAAGCGGCGCAGTACTTCGGCGGCGATGGCATGGGCCAGCGCCCGGTCGTCGGCACGCTCGATTCCCGCCGTTGCGCGCCCGATCGCCGCCTCCAGCGGCAGGCCCTGGCGTAATACGGCATCGAGCAGGCGCAGTGCCGCGCGCCGCGCGGGAACACCCGGCGGATCGACCGGTTCGGGCTTGGGCATATAGCGGCGGGGCGGCGGAAGGGTCAAAAGCGGGGTCTCACAATAGCAGGCGATGGGTTGAATTGGGCGGAAAGACCGCCGATGTCACGCGGCATACGGCATCATGCCGCCCCAAGGACACCTCCATGGCCCGCCGCCCGCCGCATGTGAAGCCACCTACCTATCTCAGCGCGAACCCGCCGCTGCCGCAGCCCGAGCCGAAACCGGCGGCGATGGCCGGGCAAAGTGCGAAGGGCGACCCCGATGGCCTTGATCCCACCCGCTATGGCGATTGGGAGTCAAAGGGTATCGCGATCGACTTTTAGTAGCGGCTATTCCGGGCGTAGCGGGCGCGCGAGCAGCGCGCCCACCACGGCATGGACTTCGCGCCCGTCAAGCAGCGCGCACACCGCCTCCACCACCGGCATGTCGACGCCCGCTGCCGCCGCCGCATCGCGCAGCACTGGCGCGGTGAACGCGCCCTCTGCGACGGTCAGGCGATCGGCAAGCAGGTCCGCCGCGCACTTGCCCTGGCCCAATCCCATGCCGAGCGAGAAATTGCGCGAACTGGTCGACGAACAGGTCAGCACCAGATCGCCCAACCCCGACAGGCCGCTGAGCGTTTCCGCCCGCGCACCGCGCGCCAGGCCAAAGCGCGTCATCTCTGCAAAGCCGCGCGCGATCAGCGCGGCGCGTGCATTCTGGCCGAGCCCCGCGCCCTCGACCACGCCGCACGCGATCGCGAGCACATTCTTGACCGCCCCGCCAATCTCGGCACCGATCACATCGGTCGAGGCATAGGGGCGGAAGCTGGGACTAGCGAGCCGATCGGCCAGCGCCGCGCCGAGCGCAGCGTCGGCACAGGCCAGCGTGACTGCGGTCGGCTGCCCCGCCGCCACTTCATGCGCAAAGGTCGGGCCGGACAGCACTGCAATCGGCGCTTCAGGATGGAGCTGTTGCGCCACTTCGCCGACCAGAAACTGCGTCCCCGCCTCAATCCCCTTGGCGCACAGCACCAGCGGCGTCGTGCCGACCGGGGTTTCGGCCAACACCGCGCGGACGTGCTGCGCGGGCGCGACGACCAGCAACGCATCGCACGCCGCGAGATCCCCAAGCGCACCGGTCGCCCGGATCGAGGGCGGCAGCGCAATGCCTGCGAGAAAGCGGCTATTCTCGTGCGTCTGGTTGATCGAAGCGACCACGTCGGGCTCGCGCGCCCATAGCAAGACAGGATCACCGCCGCGCGCGGCAACCTGTGCCAACGCGGTGCCCCAGGCCCCGCCGCCAATGACGCCGATCTTCATGCCTTCACCCCCGCGCCGCGCACCGCTTCGGCCCCCGGATCGAGCGGCCAGCGCGGCCGCGCGGCAATGTCGAGCGGGTCGGTCAAACCTTTGGCAAAGCGCTCCGCCCCGGCCCAGCCGATCATCGCGGCATTGTCGGTACACAGCCACAAAGGCGGCGCGACGAAGCGCAGGCCGTTGGTGTCCGCCAGCCCGCTGAGTGCCGCCCGCACCGCGCCATTCGCCGCAACCCCGCCCGCGACCACCAGCGCCGTCGCCCCCGCGGCACGATCAAGCGCGCGCGCGGTGCGATCGAGCAGGCAATCGATCACCGCTGCCTGGAACGAGGCGGCCAAATCCTCGACGCTCCATGTCTTGGCGTCGTGTGCGCGCACCACCGCACTTTTCAGGCCCGCGAAGGAGAAATGCGGCTCGGCGGAGCCCTTCAGCGGGCGTGGCAATGGCACGATCGGCCGCCCCAAAGCCGCTGCGGCCTCGACCGCCGGGCCACCGGGAAAGCCCAGCCCCAACACCTTGGCGGTCTTGTCGAACGCTTCCCCAGCCGCATCGTCGATCGTGGTGGCGAGGCGGCGATAGCGCGCAACGCCTTCGACCAGCAGCAACTGGCAATGCCCGCCCGACACCAACAGCAAGAGATAGGGGAAAGCGAGATCGGGATCGGCCAGGCGCGGTGACAGGGCGTGGCCTTCGAGATGGTTGACCGCGATCAGCGGCTTGCCCGCCGCATGCGCCAGCGCCTTGCCCGTGACCAGCCCGACCATCACCCCACCGATCAGGCCCGGCCCGGCGGTTGCCGCAATCGCATCGACATCGGCCAGCGTTACCCCGGCATCGGCCAATGCGGCTTCGACCAGCGGGGCCAGCACTTCGACATGCGCGCGCGCCGCGATTTCGGGCACCACCCCGCCAAACGGCCGGTGCGCTGCCTCCTGTCCCGCCAGGCGGTGAGCGAGGACGCGCCGGTCAGACGAGATCACCGCGGCGGCGGTTTCGTCACAGCTCGATTCAAGACCAAGGATCAGTGCCATGCCCCGCCCCCTAGCGTGTTGCGCGGCGCTTGTCGAAATCGGGTGGTTTCGCCAAGAGGGGTATCACGAAACCAGAGGACCCGCGTGACCCATCCGCAATTCAGACTCGGCACGCGCGGATCGCCGCTTGCGCTCGTCCAGGCCAATATGGTGCGCGACACGCTGGCCCGGGCGCATGGCTGGACCGCCGATGCGATCGAGATCGTTCCGATCAAGACCACGGGCGACCGCGTGCAGAATGTCGCGCTCGCCGAAATCGGCGGCAAGGCACTGTGGACCAAGGAACTCGACCGCGCATTGCTGTCGGGTGAGATCGATTGCGCGGTGCATTCGATGAAGGATGTCGAGACGATCCGCCCCGCCGACATTGCCATCGCGGCGATGCTGCCGCGTGCCGATGTCCGCGACCGGCTGATCGGGGCCGAAAGCATCGCCGCACTGCGCCGGGGCGCGGTGATCGGCACCAGCTCGCCACGCCGAGTCGCACAATTGCGACGGATACGCCCCGATCTGGCGACCGTGCTGTTTCGCGGAAATGTCGATACGCGCCTGGCCAAGGTCGCGGCGGGTGCCGTCGATGCCTCCATGCTGGCGGCAGCAGGGCTCGACCGGCTTGGCCGCCCCGATGTCGGTGTCGCCATCGCGATTGACGTCATGCTGCCCGCGCCCGCGCAAGGCGCGGTCGGGATCGAGGCGCGGGCGAGCGACACGCGGATGCTCGGCTGGCTCGCCGCAATCGATGATGCAGCGACGCACTGCTGTGTGCTGGTCGAACGCGCCTTGCTCGCCGCATTGCAGGCCGATTGCCATTCGCCGGTCGCTGCGCTGGCGACACGCGACGGCGACACCATCCGCCTGCGCGCCGAATTGTTCGCCGAGGATGGCAGCGCACACGTTTCGGGCGAAGCTTGCGCGGCCGTTGGCGATGCCACGCTCGCCGCGCGGCTGGCGGCCGATTTGCTGGCGCGGGCTCCGGCGTCGGTACGGCGGCTGTTCGCGGCGTGACCACACTGGCGGTGTTGCGGCCCGAGCCGGGCAATGCCGCCACCGTCGCCCGCGCACAGGCCGCCGGGTTCGCAACACTATCACTCCCGCTGTTCGCGGTGGGCGCGCTTCCCTGGGATGTCTCCGATCCCACACTCTACGATTCGCTCATTCTGACCAGCGCCAACGCGCTTCGGCTCGGCGGGCCCGGGCTCGAAGCGCTGCGGGAACTCCCCGTGCTGGCGGTCGGGCCGCATACGGCGGCGGCGGCACGCGCGGCGGGTTTTGACGTCATTGCGACCGGTGACGGCAACGCCGCCGACATAGCGGCCATCGCCACCGCGCACGGGCTTGCCAACGCCTTGCACCTCACCGGTCGCGATCGCACGCTGGAGCGGGGCGGAGCCGTTGCGGCGGTGGTGCCCGTCTATGAAAGCGTCACCATCCCCGTCGATGATTCAGCGCTTCGCGCGCTCGCCGGAACCACCGCGTTGTTGCATTCGGCACGCGCCGCGCGCCGACTGGCGGGGCTGCTCGAACATCTGGGGATGGATCGCGCGGCCCTGGACATCGCCGCCTTCAGCCCGGCAATCGCCACCGCCGCCGGGCGCGGTTGGCGCGCGCTCGCCATCGCGGCGACGCCGGACGATGCAGCCTTGTTCGCTGCGGTGGAGGCGCGCGGCGGCACGACGAGCCGTTGACCGCCCGCGTCATGGCCCCGATAAGGCAGCTATGGACGACACACCGCCTCCCGTCCCCGAAACCGCGCCCGCTCGTTTCGATTCGCCGCAGGTCGAGCCGGTCGCGGCGCGTACCGTGCCGCCCTTCGTGCCGCCCCCCCGGGTCGCGACGTCGGACGGCCTCGGCTGGCGGCGGGCGATCGCGCTCGGGCTGATCGCGTTCCTGATCGGGGCGAGCGCCACCGCTTTCGTCATCTTGCGCCTCGTCAGGGGCGGCGACACCAAGCCGGTCGCCACCGTCACGCTACCGGTTGGCAGCAACGGACAAGCGCCGGTCGTAATCGTGCCGAGCAAGACCAACGCCCCGGTCCCGACGATCGACCTTGCCGCCTTGTCCAGCCGCGAAGCCGAACTGGCCGACAAGATCGGCGATCTGGAAGCACGGTCAGGAACGATCGATCGCGATGCACGGCGCGCCTCTGGCTATGCGACGCGGAGCGAGGGGTTGATGGTCGCCTTCGCCGCTCGCCGTGCGCTCGACCGCGGGCTCAATCTGGGGTTTCTCGAGGATCAGTTGCGCGAACGCTTCGGTAGCGTGCAGCCTGCGGCGATCGCCACCATCGTGCAAGCCGCGCGCGAACCGGTGACGCTGGAGGATCTGCGCATCGGGCTCGACGGGGTTGCGCCCGAGCTCATGACCGGGATGGCCAGCACCGGCTGGTGGCAAAGCCTGAAACGCGAACTCAGCAATCTGGTGGTCGTGCGCAAGGCGGGAACACCTTCGCCGCTGCCGGTCGATCGCGTCGCGCGCGCGCGCCGTTTGCTGGATGCCGGGCAGGTCGAGGCGGCCCTCGCCGAAGTTTCGCGCACACCCGGTGCCCCGCGGGCGGAGCGCTGGACGAGCGCAGCACGGCGTTACATCGCAGCGCGTCGCGCACTCGACACGATCGAAAGTGCGGCGCTTTTTGCCCCGAGTGTCAATGCCGCGCCCGCTATAGCCGTCGCGCCCGCGCCAGCACCGGCGGTTCGGACCGCACAGGGCGCGGCTGCACCCGGCGGCGCAACGCCACAGCCGGAGTCGGCCCCCCAGCCGCGCTAGCCGTCGATCCGTTCGATCAGTGCCATCGCCCCGGCCGGCGCGCGCACCTTTGCGCCGTTGATGAAGAACACGAAGGTATCGCGGGGGACTTCGGGCGCGGGCTCGGCAAAACGCACCAGGGGATCGGGTGCCTCGCCCCGGGCCCAGCCGCGCGCCACATCGGCCCAGCGATCCAGCGCTGCAGGCGCATAGCCGGTGGGTTCTTCCTCCACTGCGGCTTCGAGCCGGGCATAGACAAAATCGCCGCTGACATCGGCAATCGCGGGATAGTCCGCCGAATCGGCATAGACAATCGCCACACCGGCGGCCCGCGCCAGCGCGACGAATTCGGGAACCTGGAAACTGGCGTGTCGAACCTGCACCGCGTGACGTAACGCGACCCCATCTTGGTGCCGCGGCAGCAGCTTGAGGAAGGCCCCGAAATCATCGGGATCGAACTGCTTGGTTGCCATAAACTGCCATAGGATCGGCCCCAACCGATCTCCGAGCTCGACAATCCCTTGCCCCGTGAAGCGAGCGATCGACTCGCCTGCTTCGGCCAGGACCTTGCGGTTGGTGCAATAGCGCGAGGCCTTCAGCGCGAACACAAAACCGTCCGGCACCGCCTTTGCCCAGGAAGCGAACGTCGCGGGCTTTTGCGACGAATAATAGGTCCCGTTGACCTCGATCGCGGTCAGCCGTGCCGCCGCATATTCAAGTTCGCGCTTGATCGGCCATTTATCGGGGAAAAACACCCCGCGCCACGGCTCATAGGTCCACCCGCCAATGCCGATTCGGATTTTGCCTGTGGTCATGGGGCCGAAGCTAAACCAGACGCGCATCGCGTGCCACCGCCGCGATGCCGGTATCTGCGGGACCGCGAAAGTTGGAAATCTTGGCTTTTCGGCCTCTGTCACGGCGCGGACTGGTCGGCGAGTGGACGATCTCCGTTTCGGGGCCGCCCGATCTCCATCAATCGTCATGAGCGTCCAACAGCGCGCGCAGTCGATCGGCATCCGCGGGCGTGGCGGGGTTGTATATGATCATCCCGAGTTCGGGCCGCCCTTCGACCGCGAAGGACGAGAATTCCATGGCAAGCAGCCCCGCCTCTGGGTGATGGATGCGCTTTACCCCCTCGCCGTGCGCCACCACATCATTGTCTTGCCACAGGGCCTCGAACTGCGGGCTCACGCGACACAATTCACTGACCAGCTTGGTTACTGCCGCGCTGTTATTGGCACCGGCGCGCGCTACGTCCGCGCGAAAGGCACCGACAACGAAGCGGGCGACGCCGTCCCAATCCGCGTTTCGGAGGCGGACCTGATCGCTCCCGAACATCAGGCGGAGGATGTTGCGGTCTTCGCGCGGCAGCTTGGCGTAATCGGTCAGCAGCAGCGCCGCCGCCCGGTTCCACCCGACAACATCCCACATTGCTGTTTTGACGATCGCGGGGCTCAGCACCATCCCGTCCAGCACGCGTTGCAGCCGGGGGGAGATCCCGTCGACGGCCTGGTAACGCGCCTCCGGCGGGCGGCCGAGGCCCAGCATGTAGAGGTGCTCGCGCTCCGGCTCGGTCAGCATCAGCCCTTTGGCAATGCGGTCCAGTACGTCGGCTGATGGCGCGCCACCGCGCCCCTGCTCCAGCCAAGTGTACCATGTCGGGCTGATGTTCGCGCGGCTGGCAACTTCCTCGCGGCGCAGCCCCGGCGTACGCCGTCGACTGCTGTCGAACCCTAATGCCACAGGGTCAAGGCGGGTGCGGCGGTCGCGAAGATAGGCTCCGAGCAGGTTGGGCGTTTCGCCGGCCATGATCGATCCTGTTACGGGTTATACCATGATAAGGTCACTACTTTAACAGGTTCTCCTGGATCGCGATATGCCGCCCCGGCACAAGGAGACTATTTTATGCGCGTGTTCCTGACCGGCGCGACCGGGTTCATCGGCTCGCACGTCATTCCCAAACTCTTGGATCGCGGCCATCAGGTGCTCGGTCTCACCCGTTCCGAGGCCGGTGCCAGGCACCTCGAAGCGGTCGGCGTCGAAGTCCACCGTGGCGACCTCGAACAGCTCGAGACGCTCGCCCGCGGCGCTGCGGCGGCCGATGCCGTGATCCATTGCGCGTTCGATCACAATTTCCAGACATTTTTCGAGAATACCAAGAAGGACCAACGCAACATCGCCGCGATGGGCGAGGCGCTGGAGGGGACGCAGAAGCCGATCCTGATCACCTCGGGCGTTGGCATCGGCACGCCGCTCAACGGCGGCCCGGCGACCGAGGACGTGCTAAACCCGCGCCACGCCAATCCGCGTATCGCGACCGAGCTTGCTGGCGCGGCGCTGATCGCGCGACGCATCGATGTCCGCACCATCCGGCTGCCGCAGGTCCACGACACTAGCAGGGCCGGACTGATCACGCCGCTGATCGCCGAGGCCCGCCGATCCGGTGCGATCGCGTATCTGGGCGAGGGCAAGACCCGCTGGTCTGCCGCGCACGTCAGCGACGTCGCCGAGCTTTACGTCCTGGCACTGGACAAGGGCGAACCGGGCGCGCGCTACAATGCGTCGGTGGAGGAGGGCGTCACGGCGCGCGCCATCGCTGAAGCGATCGGGAAGGGAAGCGGGCTGCCGGTCCGCTCGATCGCGGCCGACGAAGTCGAACGCTATTTTGGCTGGATGGCCCCCTTCGCAGCGCTCGACATGGTCGCGTCGAACGCCTGGACGCGCGCGCGGCTGGGATGGGAGCCGACGGGACCCGATCTGCTCACCGACCTCGCCGCAATGGACTATTCGGCGCTCGCCTAGGGCGCATCGACCGCTGTTGCGGGCCATGCCCGTGCCACCAGGACCGCCGAAAACCGCAAATATCGAACCTGAACGGACAGCGTTACGGTGAAGCGCCCAGGCACCTCCGCGTGCCTTCGACCTCATCGCGTCTGACTGCTCGAATACGGTCGATCTGCAGGTCGAGCCGCCCACGCCGTGTTTGGCTTCGATTGCATAGTGAACCGCAACTCTCCGCCCGCCATGATCTGGTCGTGACGCAGATAGGCGCGGGTTATGGGGACACCGTTCAAGCTGACGGATCGCACAAACGGATGGCTGTCGTCGAGCCCGTCCGCCACGATGGTGAGGCGCTTACCGTTAGGCAGCGTTAAAGTCGCCCGATCGACGAACGGCCGACCAATCACATATTCGAGGCTGCCTGGCGTCACCGGGTAGAAGCCCAGCGCCGTGAAGACCAGCCATGCCGACATTTGCCCGAGGTCATCATTGCCGGACAGACCGTCGGGGGTCGGATGATATTGGCTCTCGACGATCTGTTTCAGCCGCGCCTGGGTACGCCACGGCGCGCCAGCATAGCTGTAAAGATAGGCGACGTGATGGCTCGGCTCATTGCCGTGGATGTACTGGCCGATCAGCCCGGCGATATCCTCGGCGTGGCTGTAATCCAGCTTCGAAGTGTCGTAATCGAACATCGCATCGAGCTTGGCAATCGTCGCGGCATCGCCGCCGAGCGCGGTCGTCAACGCCGCCTGGTCCTGCGGTACGAACCAGCTATATTGCCAGGCGTTGCCTTCGGTATAATCCGATCCGTAATTGATGGCGGTCGGGTCGAACGGGGTGCGGAAGCTGCCGTCCGCCTTGCGCGCGCGAACGAAACCGGTTCTTCCATCGAAGCTGTTGCGCCAGTTGTGCGCGCGCTTCTCGAAGGTCGCGGCGACGTCGCTGCGCCCCATCGCGCGTGCCATGCGGGCGATGGTCCAATCGTCATAGGCATATTCGACGGTCTTCGAGGCGGCTTCTGGCTCGCGGTCGATCGGTACGTAGCCAAGCTTCATATAGTCGCCGAGACCGCCGTAGGGGGCATAGGTCGCACTCGCCACCATCGCGGCGAGCGCGGCGTTTGCATCGAACCCGCGAATCCCTTTCAGATAGGCATCCGCGATAACCGGAGCGGCATGATAGCCGATCATGGTCCAGGTCTCGCGTCCCTGGAACTGCCATACCGGCAGGATGCCATCGGGGCTGTTCTCGCGGCTCGCAACGAGCGAGCGCACCACGTCGTTCGTGGTGCTGGCCGGTTGCACCAATGTCAGCAGGGGGTGTTCGGCGCGAAACGTATCCCATAGCGAGAAGGTCGAGCGGAAAGTATAACCGGTTGCGCGATGCACTTGGTTGTCGGGCCCGCGATACCGGCCGTCGGCATCTCCAGCCACCGAAGGGGCTAGCAGGCTGTGATACAACGCCGTGGCAACGCTCTTCTGCATCGCGACGGGTGCTGCGATCTCGAGGACGTCGAGCGCTGCGCGCCAGGCTGCGGTCGTGCGGGCGTGCACGGCATCAAAATCGCCGGGTTCGCTGGCGAGATTGGCAACCGCGCCCGCCTCATCGACCGATGAAATCGCGATCTTCACCTCGAGTGGACACGTGAGTGCGCCGAAATCGAGCCGCGCGACGAGCGCGCGGCCCGATCGTTCCGCGACGGCGTCGGTTCCTCGCCCCGGGCCCTGGAATCCGCGGTAAGCGACGTCCTTCTCGGTGCTAATGAAGGCGTGCCCGGCGAGCGGGGTTGAGAAGCGCATCGCTAAATACAGTTTGCGGTCCGGTGCCCATCCGCGCGTCTCCCGCGCGCCGACCAGCGTGCCGTCCGGCATCAGCCGAAGCGAGGCCCACAAGACCTTGCCCGGATAATTGTAGAGCGATGACCGCAGATCCAGCACCAGATGCGCGGCCTTGCCCGGGGCGAAGGTGTACCGATGCACCCCGATCCGCGTGCCCGCAGTCATCTCGGCTCGCACGGCTGGATCGGTCAGGGTCACGGCGTAATAGCCCGGGGTGGCCACCTCGCTTGCATGATTGAAACGCGATCGATAGCCCGACCCCGGCTTGGCCACGTCGCCGGGCTCGAGCGGGACAGCATCGCCCGACGTCGGCATCACCAGGAAATCGCCGAGATCGGAATGCCCTGCGCCCGAGAAATGGGTCGCTGAAAAGCCTTCGATGGTCGGGTCGGAATAGCGATATCCCGCCGCCCATTTATAGCTGTCGCGGATGACATGGCCGGTATCGGTATCGGGGCTCAGCTGCACCATGCCAAACGGTGCCGCAGCCCCGGGGAAGGTATGCCCTTCACCACCTGTCCCGATCATCGGATCGACGTGGTCGAAGGTGGATTGTGCGCCAAGCGGCGCGGCGGCAAGCGCAGCGATCAAAATCAGCGGCAGGTGTATACGGGCAATCCTCATAGCACGCTTAGAGCATTGCTGCGCGTTCGGCGGAAGGCCGCGCATCGGACCGTATCAACGGATGTCGCTTCCGGGAGCGTCAAAAATGGCGGCAGGCAAAAAGCAGGTAGCTCAACCTTGGGCCCGGCTGGGTCGATCGGAAGATCGAACGCCGCACACCGCCAGACTTCAAATTCGCGTCAGCCCCCGTCGGGACATAGGAGAAGGCCCGCGATCGGTGCGACTCCAAGGGGATTTCAGGTTTTGGTGCCGGAGCAATTCACGCTGTGAACTGCCGATTCGGAAAACTGGAGCGGGCGAAGGGATTCGAACCCTCGACCCCAACCTTGGCAAGGTTGTGCTCTACCCCTGAGCTACGCCCGCTCTGGCGTTACGGCCCAATCAGTCGCTGACTGGGCGGGTAAGGCGGCGGGCTCTAACAGCGACATGCGGACTCGGCAACCCCCTTATCGCAGCAAAGTGCATTCCCTGCCCCAATCATGCGAAAAGGGTTGGCTTCGCGGCCTGAGCAACCACATAAGGCCGGGCACACTGGATTGGAGCGACACTTGGCTACCCTGGGTATGAGCAGCGCCGAACGCGAAGCCGTGGAAAGCTTCCGCCGCGACGTCGTCGAACCGTCGATGACCAAATTGGTGATCATCGATTTCTGGGCAGAATGGTGCGGGCCGTGCAAGGCGCTGACGCCGCTGCTCGAAAAGGTTGCTGCCGCTTATGCCGACAAGGGTGTGGTGCTGGCCAAGATCGACACCGACAAGAATCAGTTCATCGCCGCGCAATTCCAGATCAAGTCGATCCCGACCGTCTATGCCATGTTCCAGGGGCAATTGGTCGCGGACCTGACACCCGCGCGCAGCGAGACGCAGTTGCGCACCATGCTCGACCAGATCTTGAAGCAGCTGCCGATCGAAAGCACCGAGGCAAGCCTGGAAGCCGAACTCGAACCGCTGATCGCGATGGGCGAGCAGGTATTGGTCGAGGGCGATGCCGCGCGTGCCGTCAGCGTATTCACACAGCTCGCCGAAATGGCCCCCGAGCATCCGGCCGTTCTTTCGGGAATGGTGCGCGCGCTGGTTGCCGACAAGCAGACCGATGCCGCCGAAGCGGCGATCGCGGCGTTGCCCGAAGAGATAGCCAAGCTGCCCGAGATTGAGCGCGCGCGCAGTGCGCTGGCACTGGCCCGCGAGGCCAAGCCGGTCGATGATCTGGCTGGGCTTGCCGCCGAAGTCGCTGCCAATCCGCAGGATTTCGACAAGCGTTTTGCCCTGGCCGGTGGCCAGATGGCAGCGGGTGACCGCGACGGGGCTGCGGCCACGCTGCTGGCGATGATCGCCGATGACCGCAGCTGGAACGAGGGTGCCGCGCGGACGCAGTTGCTCAAGCTGTTCGAGGTGGTCGGACTCGAAGATCCGTGGGTGTCGGCGCAGCGGCGCAAGCTGTCGGCAATCCTGTTCGGGTGACGACGACGCGGCTCTCGATCTTCCCGCTGGCAGGGGCATTGCTCTTCCCGAGGATGCATTTGCCGTTGCACATCTTCGAGCCGCGCTATCGCGCGATGATTTCCGACGCCATGGCGCGCGACCGGCGAATCGGCATGGTGCAGCCGCGACCCACCCTCCCCGCGAACGCCGCCAATCGCGTCGAACGGCCCGCGCTGTTCGACATTGGCTGCGTCGGCAAGATCGCCGAGTTCGAGGCAAGCGAGGACGGACGCTACAACCTCATCCTCGAAGGGCTGTCGCTGTTCCGGATCGTGCGCGAGCTGGATGTGGCCACGGCTTTCCGCCAGGTCGAGGCCGAACTGATCGCTGGCCCTGCCAGCCCCGAAATGCTTTCGCTGTCGCGCCGCTCCGCGCTGGAAAGCGAATCGCGCACCTTTGCCGATGCGCAGGGCTATGCGGTCGATTGGGACGCGGTAGCGCGGCTCGACGACGAATCGCTGGTCAACGGGATCGCGCAGATCGCCCCGTTCGACGTCGCGGCAAAGCAGGCGTTGCTGGAAGCCGGCGGTATCGAGAACCGCGCCGAACTGATCATCCAGCTCATGCAGTTCTTCGGGCGGCATGACGGCGAGGATTCGGTGACGCTGCAATAGAGGCAAGCGCAATGAGCAAGGCCAAGCGCAAGGGCCGCCTCGGCGGCGCGGCGATGATGATCGGGATGTTCTTCGCCACGCTGTTCGACCCGAAAAAGGCGGCAGCGGTGGAACATGTCGCTACGCAGCGACGGATTGGCAACGAGGACGCGCGTATCGCAGCGACAGCCAGTGCGCCGCCTGCCGCCGGGGAAAATGTGCGCAACTGACCACGGCTCTGCGGGCTACCGGTGGACGCGCGACCCCAATCAACGCAGCGACCTGCGCCGCCGCTCGCGGCTAAACCGTCATTCCCTGCAGCAGCTTGGGTACGTCGCCGCTCTCGCCGCGCGCTTCGGCGATGAAGCGGCGCTTTAGCGGGGGCATGTGCTGCACGGCCGACAAGCCGAAACGCCGCACCGCGTTGGCGGTCTTGCCCGGCACGCCGAACAGCCGCGTGAGCCCATCGGTTGCCGCCGCCACCATGAAGGTGTCGAGGCTGCGCCAACGATCATAGCGTGCGAGCAACTGCGGATCGCCGAGGTCGAGCCCGGTGCGCTTGCCCTCGACCAGCACTTCGACCAGCGTCGCCACGTCGCGGAAACCGACATTGACACCCTGGCCCGCGATCGGGTGGATGCCGTGCGCCGCGTCACCGACCAGCGCCAGCCGGTTCGACACGATCTTGGCAGCATGGTGAAAGCCGAGCGGATAGCTCATCCGTTTGCCAAGCGGCCCGAGCGCGCCGAGAAACCCGCCGATACGCTTGTCCGCCTCGGCCAGCCAACCGCGGTCGGACAGCTTCATCATCCCCGGGGCCTGATCGCGCGTCACCGACCAGACGATGCACGAGCGGTGGCCCTGTTCATCATCGTTGAGTGGCAGGATTGCGAACGGACCATCGGGATAGAAGATCTCGAAGGCGATGTTCTCATGGGGGTGTTCATGGTGCAGCGACGTGACGATCGCAGCATTGTCATACGTCCAGCGCGCGACACGCAGGCCCGCCGCCTCGCGCGTCGGTGAATTGCGACCTTCTGCCGCGATCAGCAGCGGCGCGGTGACGACCGCGCCCGAATCGAGCGTGACGGTAACGCCGTGTTCACCGCGATCGACCGCGACCGCGCGCGTTTTCATCCGCACGTCGACCAGCGGGGCCGCCGATGCCGCTTCGAACAACGCCGCGCGCAGCCGTCGATTCTCGACCATATGCCCAAGCGCATCCTCGCCCGCATCCGGCTCGAAATCGAGCGCACCGGGCTCCAGCCCATCGCTGACGCGAATCCCCTGGATCGGGCAGGCAAAAGCAGCAAGACGATCGGCCACACCGATCGCACCGAGCATCCGCCACGGCGCACCGGCAATCGCCGAAGCGCGGCCGTCAAAGCCGGCGGCAAGGATCACCTCCGGATCGGCGATGTCGATGATGATGGCGCTGAGCCCGTGCCGATCGAGCGCCACGGCGAGCGCGCTGCCGACGAGCCCGCCGCCGAGAATGATGACGTCTGCTTGGTTCATAGCCCGCTGTAGCGCTTCGGCGGGGGCGTGCCAACGGCTTCGCCCCACCGCTCCAGCCTTGACGCAAGCCCGCGCGCGCGCGATGATTCCTGGGGACAGACAGCGAACATTTGGGATTTGGAAAGCATGGCGAGCCGCGCGCAGCCACCGTTGTGGCGTGAAACCGTCCGGGCCGGCGCGGTGCGCAGCGGCGCGTTGATCGCTGCGATCGCGCTGGTGACGTTGGTGGTGGTGATCGTGATTGCGCTGGCGAGCTATCATGCCAGCGATCCGTCGCTCAATACGGCTTCGGCCGGCCCGGCGCGCAACTGGTTGGGGCGCGGCGGGGCTTTGGTCGCCGACGGAGCCTTCTGGTTGCTGGGTCCGGGAATCGCGCTGTTGCTACCGACGCTGCTGCTGATTGCTTTGCGGCTGTGGCGCGACGTGCCCGTTGGGCGTTGGCGGCGGATATTGCTCACCGCAGCGGGCGGCATCGCGTTGCTCGGCTCCGCATTCGCGCTGGTGTCCGGCGCGGCGGTGGGGTGGTTGCCGGCCGGGTGGGGCGGGATCCTCGGCCTTGCCGTGTCGGACCTGCTCCGCGCCGCGATTGCGCTGATCGGGAATAGCGAGGCGGTGCTGTGGACGACGCGCGGTGCGGCCGCGATTGTCGGCCTCTGCGGGCTGGCGCTATGGGCCTATAGCTTCACCATCGACATGGCCGAACGACCGGCCCGCGCGCCACGCGAGCCGAAGCGACTGACCGACCGGCGCGGCGCAGCAGAGATCGAACCCGAGCGATTCGTGCCCGAATCGCCGCGCAAATTGTCGATGCCGCGTGCGGTGGCGACCCCCGATGTCCGACCGGGTCCGGTCATTTCCGAACGGCAAATGACGCCGGTCACCACCGCCAAGCCGCGCGAAAAGCAGACGTCGATGGACTTCGGCGACAAGTCGCATTTGCCTTCGGTCGATCTGCTCAAGCCGACTCCACCCTCGGTCGGTGGCCCGATCGACAAGGTTGCGCTCGACCGCAATGCGCGATTGCTGGAGACGGTGCTGAGCGATTTCCACGTCAAGGGGTCGATCATCAATGTGCGACCGGGCCCAGTGGTGACGATGTACGAACTGGAACCGGCGGCCGGCATCAAGGCGAGCCGCGTCATTCAGCTCGCCGACGATATCGCGCGCAACATGTCGGCGGTGTCGGCACGCGTGGCCACCATTCCCGGGCGCACCGTAATCGGTATCGAGTTGCCCAATGCGCGGCGCGAGACGGTGGGCCTGCGCGAACTCATCGATTCGCTCGACGATCAGCCGGGCGCGCTGTCGCTGGTGCTGGGCAAGAATATCGCGGGCGATCCCGTCATCGCCGATCTCGCCCCGATGCCGCATTTGCTCGTTGCGGGTACGACGGGTTCGGGCAAGTCGGTCGGGCTCAACTGCATGATCCTGTCGCTGCTCTATCGGCTCAAGCCGGAAGAGTGCCGGATGATCATGATCGATCCCAAGATGCTCGAACTGAGCATGTATGAGGACATTCCGCACCTCTACGCACCCGTCGTGACCGACCCGGCCAAGGCGGTGCGCGCGCTCAAATGGACGGTCGAGCAGATGGAGGACCGCTATCGGCAAATGTCCTCGCTCGGCGTGCGCAGCCTGGCCAGCTTCAACGACAAGGTGCGCGCGGCCAAGGCCAAGGGCCAGCCGCTCGGGCGCAAGGTGCAGACCGGCTATGAACCCGTCACCGGCGCGCCGATCTATGAAGAGGAAACGCTCGATTATCAGGTGCTGCCGCAGATCGTGGTGATTGTCGACGAACTGGCCGACCTGATGATGACCGCGGGCAAAGAGGTCGAATTCCTGATCCAGCGGCTGGCGCAAAAGGCGCGCGCGGCCGGCATTCACCTCATCATGGCAACGCAGCGCCCGTCGGTCGACGTCATCACCGGTGTGATCAAGGCGAATCTGCCGACGCGAATCAGCTTCCACGTCACCTCCAAAATCGATTCGCGCACCATCCTGGGCGAGCAGGGGGCCGAACAGCTGCTCGGCAAGGGCGACATGCTGTATATGCCCGGCGGAAAAGGCATCGTGCGCGTGCACGGGCCCTTCGTATCCGATGACGAAGTGCGCGCGGTAGCCGATCACTGGCGCGCGCAAGGGCGGCCCGACTACAACACGGCGGTGACCGAAGAGCCGGAGGACGGCTTCGCGCTCGACGGCGCGCCGATCGGCGAAGATTCGGCCGAGGACCAGCAATATCGCGCGGCGGTGCAGTTGGTGGTGGAGAGCCAAAAAGCCTCGACCTCGTGGCTGCAACGCCAGTTACGCGTTGGCTATAACAGCGCCGCGCGGCTGATCGAGCGGATGGAGAAGGACAATATCGTCGGTCGCCCCGATCATGTCGGCCGCCGCGAAGTGCTGCGCGACCGCGACGGTCATCCCGTCTAAGGCTGCGGTTCAGAGCGGGTTCAAGCCGGTGGCGCTGTATAGCGGCCGATCAGGAGATATGTGTGTTCAACCAGTTTAAACCTGCTTTCGCTTTGCTCGCAGTCCCCGCGCTGGTGGCGGCCGCCCCGGTCGGCGACCTGGCACAAGTGCAAAATCATCTACGCGCAGTCGAAAGCATGACGGCGACCTTCACCCAGACGGACCGATCGGGGAAGGTGCTGACTGGCGTGCTGACGCTGAAGAAGCCCGGCAAGATCCGCTTTCAATATGAAAAAGGCGTGCCGATCCTGATCGTCAGTGACGGAAAATCCTTGTGGTTCCTCGATTATTCGGTCGCCCAAAAGCAACGCTGGCCGATCGCCGGTTCCCCGCTTGGCATCCTGCTCGATCCCTCGCGCGATATGAGCAAGATCGCTTCCGTGGTCACGACGGACAATCCCAATGTGATCGCCGTGGACGCAGCCGACCCCAAGCATCCGGAATATGGCCGGATCAGCCTGGTGTTCGCGCGCAATCCGACTGCGCCGGGCGGATTGATGTTGCAGGGCTGGGTCGCGCTCGATTCGCAGAACAATCGTACGACCATCCGGCTGTCGAACCAGCGGTTCAACGCGCCCGTCGCCGACAATGCCTTTCAGTGGCGCGATCCTGTGCGCCCGACCGGGAAAAAATAGTTTCATTCATATTGGCGACAGGTTGCCGCGCATAAAGACGGTTTCGCGGATGAGGACGTTCGGGATTTCCCCCTGTTACCCGAACCTTCGCTTCCCGCCTGCGTGACGAACGCTAGGTCGGCCCTCGCTCCATGCCCCCGGAGCGAGGGCCTTTCCATGTCCGGGGCGGCCACCGCTGGCGTGGCAGGCATGGCCTCGCTAGAGCAGGATGATGACCGCTTTGCTCAAGATCGCATCCTGGAACATCAACTCGGTACGGTTCCGCATCGAGATTGTTGAGAAATTCCTGCGCGAATCCGCGCCCGATATCCTGTGCCTGCAGGAAACCAAGGTGATCGACCAGGACTTCCCGACCGCTTCGTTCCGCGCGCTCGGCTATCGTCATATCGTGCTGCATGGGCAGCGGATGCACCACGGCGTCGCCATTCTGTCCAAGGTGCCGCTGGTCGAGGATGACCGGTTCGACTGGCAAGCCAACCGCGAGGCGCGTCATGTCGGGGTACGGCTCGAATCGGGCATGCGGATCGAGAATGTCTATGTCCCGGCCGGCGGCGACGTGCCCGATCGCGAAGTGAACCCCAAATTCGGCCAAAAGCTCGATTTTCTGGAGCGGATGACACTTTGGTCCGAATCGCTTGCCGTGCCGACGCTGCTGGTTGGGGATCTCAACATCGCGCCACTGGAATCCGACGTGTGGAGCCACAAGCAATTGCTGAACGACGTCAGCCATACACCGATCGAGGTCGCCGCGCTTGACCGGCTCAAGGCGTCCAACAGCTGGGTCGATCTCGGGCGGCATTTTTTCCCGGCACCTGCGCGCCTTCATACCTGGTGGAGCTATCGTTCGGCCGATTGGACGGTCAACGATCGCGGTCGGCGGCTGGACCATATGTGGGCGACGGCAGATGTTGCCGCGACCGCGCGGCGTCACCATGTCTTCGAAGAATGCCGTAGCTGGCTGAAACCTTCCGACCACGTCCCCATCATGACCGAGTTCGACGTTTGAGCGATCCCCACAAGACAGCGCTTGCCATTGATGCCTTACGCCGTGGCTGGCCGATAGCCCTTGCCGGGGCCGACGGCACCCTGGCGCTGCTGCCGATCGAAACCGCCGACCCTGCGCGGCTCGCCGCGTTCGACCCGGGCGGGGTGGCGAGCATCTTGCTCTCCGCCGGACGCGCAGCCACCCTGACGCTCGCCAATCAGCGCGACGCCGCCGCACCCGATGCGCCCGTCGTGATCGAGCGCGCGCCATGGCTCGATTTCGCGACTGCGACCGCGCTGGCAGATCCGCAATTTGACCTTCAGGTGCCGATGAAGGGCCCGTTCCGCGCCCTATGCCTGGCCGAACGCGATGCCGGCGCGGCGGCGCTGCGCCTCGCACGGATCGCGGGGATGCTACCGGCTTTCTTCGCATTGCCGGGCGAATCGGCGGCGTTGGTGATCACGCCGGATGATGTCGATGCCCATGAGAATGCCGCACGCCTGACGATCGCGACGCGCGCGCATCTGCCGGTGGCGGGCGCGGAAGACGCCGAGATCGTCGCATTTCGCACCCCCGAAATGCCCGGCGAGCATATCGCGCTGCTGATCGGCAAGCCCGATGGTCGCCCCCCGCTGGTGCGGCTGCACAGCGAATGCCTGACCGGCGATATGCTCGGCAGCCTGAAATGCGATTGCGGACCGCAACTCCATGCCGCGATCGATGCGGTCGCGGCGAGTGGCTGGGGCATGATCCTGTATCTGCGCCAGGAAGGGCGCGGCATCGGCCTGATCAACAAATTGCGGGCTTATGCGCTGCAGGATCAGGGGTTCGATACCGTCGATGCCAATACGCGGCTGGGCTTTGCCGTCGATTCACGCAATTTTGCAGTGGCGGCGCGGATGCTCGACTTGCTGGGCCAACGATCGGTTCGACTGCTGACCAACAACCCGCAAAAGGTCGCGCAGCTCGAAGCTGCAGGGATCTCTGTGGTCGAGCGCGTGCCGCACATCCTGCCCGCAAACCCGCATAACGAGCGTTATCTCGCGACCAAGCGCGACCGCACCGGCCACCAGTTCTAGGCGACCAAAGCGGCGATCTGATCGAAGTCTTCGGCCACCGCATCGACACCGATCGAGCGCAACTTGGCGGCATGATCGGGGCCGCAATGCGTCGCACCGACGAAACCGATGACGTGCGCACCCGACGCAACCGCGCCGGTTGCTCCTACGGGCGAATCCTCGACGATCACCGCACGCGCGATGTCGATGCCAAGCGCCTTGGCGGCGTGGAGATAGATATCCGGCGCAGGCTTTCCGCGGGTGACATGCTCTTTGCCCGAAAAGATCCGGTCGCCGAACACCTCGCGCAGACCGATATGCTCGAGGTGGCGTGCGATCCAGGCGGTCGTACTCGACGAGGCGATCGCCTTGGGCAAATCGGCGGGCAGGCTCAGCACGAACTTGACCGCGCCCTCGACCGCATCGACGCCGTCGCGCATCGCGCGTTGGTCCTCGATGCTGCGCGCGGCGTGGAAGTCCTCCGGCAGCGACCGGCCGATCCAGTTTTCGATCGCGCCGATGAAGGATGCGCCCGACAATCCCATGAAATTGGCGAAGGAATCCTCGGGCGTCGTCGGATGGCCGATGCTCGTCAGATAGGCCGCAATCTGGCGATTGCCGACCGCTTCGCTTTCGATCAGGACGCCGTCGAAATCGAAGATGATGCCGTCGAACTTCATGCACGCGCTCCAAACAAGGCGCTGCCGATGCGGACATGTGTCGCCCCCAGCATCACCGCCGTCTCATAATCCCCCGACATGCCCATGCTGAGCCCAGCGAGGCCGTGGTCTCGCGCCAGCTTGGCAAGCAACGCGAAGTAGGGCGCAGCCTCGGTCCCTGCCGGCGGCACCGCCATCAGGCCAGCGATCGGCAAATCCGCCGCACGAGCCGCGTCGAGCAGGGCAGGGAGGTCGCCGATCGGGCAGCCCCCCTTTTGCGCTTCGTCGCCGATATTGACCTGGAGGAAGCACGCCGGGCGGCGACCCTGCCGCTCCATCGCGCGGGCGAGCGCGGCGATGAGAGAAGGGCGGTCGATCGAATGGATCGCGTCGAACAGCGCGACTGCATCCTCGGCCTTGTTCGATTGCAATTGCCCAACCAGATGCAGCGTAATATCCGGGAATGACTCGCGTAGCGCGGGCCATTTGTCCTGCGCTTCCTGTACGCGATTCTCGCCAAAAACGCGCTGTCCCGCCGCCAGCAAAGGCGCGATTTCGGCGGCGGATTTGGTCTTCGAAATCGCGATCAGCGTCACGCCCTCGGGATTACGGTCGGCAAGCGCGGCGGCGCGGGCGATCGTCGCCTGGACACTGGCTAGCGCGGAAGCGGGTGTGGTGGTGGGGTCGTCGTTGGCCATTGGCGGCGCTATAGGCGGCGACATGGCTGTTCGTCACCCCATAAGCGCTCGCGCACTCCCCACACTGTGGCTGATGACCGACGAACGGATGGGCGAGGGCTTATGGGCGGCGCTGGCGGCGCTGCCCCGCGGGAGCGGGGTTGTCTTTCGCCACTTCGCGACACCGGAGGCAGCGCGGATCGCCACGTTCAACCGCATCGCAAAACTCGCACGGCGACGCGGCCTGGTGTTGGTGAAGCCTGGAGGGGACCGGCAGCCGGTCCGGCTGGGTGCTGCCCATTCGGTGCGGGAAGGAATGGCGGCGCGGCGCGCCGGAGCCGATGCTGTTCTGGTGTCGCCCGTCTATCCGACGCGAACCCATCCGGGAGCCCGCGCCCTGGGGCCAATACGCGCGGCGCAGATTGCGCGCGCTGTCGGCCTTCCCGCAATTGCGCTTGGCGGCGTGACGGCACACCGATTCCGTCTTCTGAAAAGACTCGGTTTCGCGGGTTGGGCGGCTATTGACGGGCTGACCCCCCGCAGTGCCGCCACCGATTAGAAGCGGAAGGCGGTTCCGATATACACCGCCTGGCTGTCGCGGCGGCCGGTATCGGTGTTCGGCTGGGTGATCAAACGCTCGCGCTCGTCTTTATAGCGCACGCCTGCCGTCACATCGAGGCGACGCGTCAGCGAATAGGAACCGCCGACGTCGATCGAGTAAGCCGGTGCGTCTTCGATCAGCTTGGGCGCGCCCGCGAGCGGACGATCGGCACCCGCCTTCACGCGACCGGTGAAGCGATTGCCCGTGTAGCTGACCCCGACTTCGGCTGCTTCGCGACCACCCGGCAGCCCCGCCAAATCGACCTTGGACACATCGCCCGACAGTGCAAAGCGCTTCCACCCGACCGCGACGCCGAGATTATAAGCGATCGGCGTAAGGTTGACCGTCGCAGCGGGAACAGGCGCGCTGCGATCGACCACCGTGGTTCCACGCGCCGACCGTGCACGAATTGCGATCGTTACCGCATGCGAGCCGTCTCGTCGGCCATCCGATGGTGTGAAACGAAAACCGCTCGTATCGAGACCGCCGCGCGCGAACAAAGCCGCGAGCCTAGGATCCGCTGAAGCCGGCGTGAAAGAGCCGATTCCCCGCACCGCAAGTGCGTTGCGCTTGGGCGCAGGTCGCGTGCCAGGCATGTCGCTAGCGCCAACTGCCGGAGCCACAGCGATGCCGAGGGCGACTAGCGCTCCCGCAGCAATCCCGGACATCCAACGAGCAGAAAACACGCAAAGCCCCTTATCAGCACCTTATTGGTACCGTCATGTGTCATTGCGCCTATCACGATTCAATTCCGCACCGCCACTATCTTGACTCATTTTCTCAAGACAGTGTCTCGAAGGACACACACGGCGCACGCACCCGGAGGCGCTGGATGTGTCGCTTGCGGCATGCGCGAGACATTCTATAGATACCGACGTCCCCCAACACCCAGTTTTGTTCAGGAACCGCCGATGACCCGCCGCCCACGCACCGCGATCGTGGTTTCGTTCGCTCTTGCCGCCTCTTTGTCGCTGGGGGCCTGCGCCCATAAGCGTGCCCGGCCGCAAAGCGCCGATCTCGCCGCTTCGAAAGTGACCACGATCGGCGTCAACGCCTATCTGTGGCGTGCCAGCCTCGACACGCTGAGCTTCATGCCGCTGCTGCAGACCGATTCCAACGGTGGGGTGATCGTGACCGACTGGTATATCAACCCGGCAGCCCCCGCCGAGCGGATCAAGGTTACGGTAACGATCCTCGACCAGGACCTTCGCGCCGATGGCCTTCGCGTCGCCGCGCTGCGCCAGGTCAATCAAGGTGGCCAGTGGGTCGCGGCCCCGGTCGAAGCCTCCACGGTGCAGAAGCTGGAAGATATCATCCTGACCAAAGCGCGTGACCTGCGCCGCGCTGCCGTAGCCCAGTAGGATCCCCGTTCTCATGGCGTCACGCTTCAACGCGCTGAAGGCGGACGCGGCTTGGCAGAAGGTGTGGGATGACGCCCGCACCTTCGCCGCACGCGACGATTCGCCCAAGCCGCGCTCTTATGTTCTTGAAATGTTTCCGTATCCTTCGGGGCGGATCCATATGGGGCATGTCCGCAACTACACCATGGGGGACGTGCTGGCGCGCTATCGCCGGATGACGGGCATGGAAGTGCTGCATCCGATGGGGTGGGACGCGTTCGGCATGCCGGCCGAGAATGCCGCGATGGAAAAGGGCGTTCACCCGGGCGGCTGGACCCGCGACAATATCGCCACGATGAAGGCACAGCTCAAACGGCTTGGCTTCGCGCTCGACTGGACCCGCGAGCTGGCGACCTGCGAGCCGGACTATTACGGCCACGAACAAGCGCTGTTCCTCGACCTGTTCGCGCACGGGCTGGTCTATCGCAAGGAAAGCTCGGTCAACTGGGATCCGGTCGACATGACCGTGCTCGCCAACGAGCAAGTGATTGACGGGCGCGGCTGGCGATCAGGCGCGTTGGTCGAGCGGCGCAAGCTGTCGCAATGGTTCCTTAAGATCACCGATTTTGCCGACGAGCTGCTCGAAGGCCTGGGATCGCTCGAGCATTGGCCCGACAAGGTTAAGCTGATGCAGGAAAACTGGATCGGCCGCAGCCAGGGCCTGCAATTCCGCTTCGCGCTGTCCGACGGTGGTTCGGTCGAGGTGTTCACGACGCGCCCCGATACGATCTTCGGGTCGAGCTTCGTCGCAGTCGCTGCCGATCATCCGATCGCGCAGGCGCTGGCCGAAGGAAATGCGGATGCGGCCGCCTTTATCGCCTTGTGCAAGCGCGGCGGGACGACGGCGGCTGAACTCGACACGCAGGAGAAGCTTGGCTTCGACACCGGGCTGACCGCGCAGCATCCGTTCGATGCCGATCGGCAGTTGCCCGTCTATATCGCCAATTTCGTGTTGATGGACTATGGCACCGGCGCGGTATTCGGCGTGCCGGCACACGACCAGCGCGACCTGGATTTCGCGCGCAAATACGCCTTGCCGGTGCACCGCGTGGTGTCCGACGGCGAGGAGACCGATCCGGTGTTCATCGGCGACACCGCCTATACCGGGCCCGGCACGCTGGTAAATTCGCACTTCCTCGACGGCATGGACGTTGAAGACGCCAAGCGGACGGTGATCAGCCGCGCCGAAGACGAGGGCTGGGGCACCGGCTCGACGGTGTTCCGCCTGCGCGACTGGGGCGTCAGCCGTCAGCGCTATTGGGGCACGCCGATCCCGATCATCCATTGCGATGCCTGCGGCGCGGTGCCCGTGCCCAAGGATCAGCTGCCCGTGGTGCTGCCCGAGGACGTGACCTTCGACATCCCCGGCAATCCGCTCGATCGTCACTCGACCTGGAAGCATGTCGCCTGCCCGTCCTGCGGTGCCCCTGCGCGACGCGAGACCGATACGCTCGACACCTTCGTCGATTCGTCCTGGTATTTCATTCGCTTCGCCAGCCAGCCCAAGGACAAGCCGTTCGACCGCGCTGTGGCCGAGCAATGGTTGCCGGTCGCGCAATATATTGGCGGGGTCGAGCATGCGATCCTGCATCTGCTCTATGCCCGCTTCTGGACGCGCGCGCTGCGGCATATCGGCATGCTCGACATTGCCGAGCCCTTTGCCGGGCTGTTCACCCAGGGCATGGTGACGCACGAAACCTATAGCCGCCAGATCACCGAGCTCGGCAGCGACGGCGTGGATTCGATCACCAAGTCGCGCTGGCTTTCGCTGGACGAGATCGAGAAGCACGGCGACGGCTATATCGAGCGCCTGACCGGCGAAACCGTAACGGTCGGCCGCGTCGAGAAGATGTCGAAGTCGAAGAAGAACACCGTCGACCCGACCGGCATCGTCGATCAATATGGGGCGGACGCCACGCGCTGGTTCATGCTGTCGGATTCGCCGCCAGAGCGGGATTTGCCGTGGAGCGAATCCGGGATCGAAGGATCGTGGCGCTTTATCCAGCGGCTGTGGCGGCTGTTCGACGGCGAGCGCAGCGGGCTCGAGACCGGTACCGACAATATCGCGCTCGAGCGCAAGCTGCATCAGACCATCGCGGGCATTGCCATCGATATCGAAGCGCTCGCGTTCAACAAGGCCGTCGCCAAGCTGTATGAACTGGTCAATGCGATCGAACGCGCCGAAGCGTCGGCGTCGCGCGATACCGCGATCGATACGCTCATGCGCCTGATCGCGCCAATGGCCCCGCATCTGGCCGAGGAAGCATGGTCCGCCGCAGGCAAGCCCGGCCTCATCGCCGACGCCCCCTGGCCGACCGTAGACGCCGCGCTATTGATCGAAGACGAAGTCACGGTCGCGGTACAAATCAATGGTAAGCTGCGCGATACGCTCGTGCTGGCCAAGGGCTTGGCACGCGAAGAGATTGAGGCAGCAGCGCTGTCTTCGGAAAAGATCGTCCGCATCCTTGACGGCAAACCGCCGCGAAAGGTGATCGTCGTGCCAGACCGCCTTGTGAACATCGTCGCATGAGGCTTGCCCTCGCCCTTGTAACCGCCGGTTTCGCTCTGTCGGGATGTGGGTTGCACCCGCTCTATTCGGGTGGAAGCTCCGGCACGGTTGCGATCACGCTGGCACAGGTCGATGTCGCGCCGATCGAGGGCAAAGCTGGATGGCTCATGGCCAACGCCTTGCGCGATCGTCTGCACTCGGCCGCTACCCCGCACTATCGGCTCGAGGTCAAACTGGACGACAAGATCGTTGGGCTTGGCGTTCGCCGCGACGACAGCATTTCGCGCGAACGCCGCACCTTGCGCGCGCGCTATCAACTTATCGATCTAAGCAATGGTGCGGTGCTGCTGGATGCGGCCTCCGGCTCGGATGCCGGAATCGACGTGGTCAATTCCGAATATGCCACGATCGCGGCGGAGAACACCGCGCTGGAGCGGCTTTCCGGCATCGTTGCGGATCAAATCATCGCGCGCGTCGCCACCTATGTGCAGCGAACCTCGCCTGAAAAGCCCTGATCCGATGGATAGGGCCCGCATATGAAGGCCAATCTCAACCAATTGACTCGCGCCATCGATGCGGTGGCGGCCAATCCCGATATCCGCCTGTACCTGCTGCACGGCCCTGACGAAGCCGGAGCACGCGACGTGGCGGCCCGCCTTGGTCGGATCATGGGGCCCGATGCCGAGCGTGTGGATCTTGAACCGGGGATGCTAAAGACCAATCCCGGTCGACTGGCCGACGAAGCCGCGTCCATGTCCCTTTTCGGAACCGCGCGGTACATCCGCGTCGCTGGGGCAGGGGAAGACTGCGTTGAGGCATGCACCCTGTTGCTGTCCGCCGAACGGGCGGGCAATCCCGTCGTCATGATCGCCCCCACAGTGAAGGGGTCGTCCGCCCTGGTGAAACTTGCGACCGCCAGTCCACGCGCGATGGCCTGCGTCTTTTATGTCCCGGAGGCGGGGGAGGCCGACAAGATTGCCGCTAGCATTGCGCGCGAGCAGGGGCTGCGGACGACGGGCGGAACCGCCGCCCGCATTGCGCTCGCGGCCGGGGGGGACCGCGCAGTGATGACGCGCGAGCTTGAAAAAATCGCTCTATATCTGGATGCCGCACCGGAACGCCCTCGCGAAATCGACGATGCTACACTCGATGCGATCGGTGCCGATCTAGGGGATTCAGAAATTTCGCGCGCCATCGACGCCGCGATCGATGGGGGGCCCGATCGCCTGGCGGACGAACTCGGCCGCTTAAGGGTTGCCGGGGTTTCGCCGATTCCGCTCCTCCGCCAATTGGCACGACGCCTGATGACACTTGCCGAGCTGCGCGCCGAGATCGACGGCGGGGCGAGCGTTAACGCCGTCATCGAGCGCGTATTCTTTCGCGAACGCGCCACCACCGCGCGCGCGCTGCACATCTGGTCTGCACCGAAGATCAGCGAAGCGATCGATCGAGTCCGCCGCGCCGAACGCGCGACGATGGCGACGGCAAATGCAGGTGCGGTCCTAGCCGATTCGGCGATGGTCGCCGTCGCAAGGATGGCTGCGCGCCAGCGCGGGTAAGCGGGCGTTAAATCCGCTCGCCCGTGAGCCGCTGGCACACCATATCGAGCTGATCGAGCGTCGAGTAGGACAGCACCAGCGTGCCGCCTTTCGCACCATAGGTCACGCGTACCGAGAGGCCGAGCAGATCGGCAAGCTGATGCTCCAGCGCTGCAAGATCCGGATCGCGTCCACCGCTTTCGGTGCTCTGGCTTCGCGGTGCAGGCTTCGCCGCCCGTGCCAGTCGCTCGGTGTCGCGTACCGACAGACCGCGCGCGACGACCTGATCGGCCAGTGCCTCGACATCGGCCGCCCCGATGAGGGCGCGGGCGTGGCCCATCGTCAGCGTACCGGTGACAACGCGTTCCTGGATCGGCGTCGGCAGTTCCAACAATCGCAGCAAATTGGCAATATGGCTACGCGACTTGTTGACCAGCTTGCCCAGCGCTTCCTGGGTGTGACCAAAGTCTTCGATCAGCCGATGATAAGCCTCGGCCTCCTCGATCGCGTTGAGGTCCTGCCGCTGAATATTTTCGACCAGCGCAACTTCGAGCGTCTCGGTATCGTCGAATGCCCGAACGATCACGGGCACTTCGTGCAACCGCGCCCGCTGCGCCGCGCGCCAGCGGCGCTCACCCGCGACAATCTGGTATCCCGTCCCGTGCGGTCGCACGACGATGGGCTGCAGCACCCCGCGTTGCGCAATCGACTGCGCCAATTCCTCAAGCGCAGCTTCATCGAAATGCCGGCGCGGCTGGCCCGGATGCGGCGTCAATGACCCCACCGGAAGCGAACGGATACCGGGCGATGTTTCCTTATTCCCGCCAACCGGCTCCTCGCGGGCCAGATCGCCCATCAATGCGTTGAGACCGCGGCCAAGGCCGGAGCGCGGCTTCGGGCGAGCCTGCGGAGCGTTCTGCGGCACGGTCGAGTCTGTCATGCGGCCCTTGCAGGTTGGGGTTCGATATTGGGCAGTCGTGCAATCAATTCACGGGCAAGCGCGATATAGGCTTCCGAACCGGGGCAGCGATAATCGTAAATCAAGGCTGGCAAGCCGTGGCTCGGAGCTTCCGACAAGCGAACGTTGCGCGGGATAACGGTTTCAAACACCACCCCGCCGAGCACCGCACGAACATCGTTGGAGACTTGATCGGTCAACCGATTACGCCGGTCATGCATGGTCAGCGCTACCCCCATGATCGACAGGCCGGGATTGAACCGCTCGCGAATACGCTCCACTGTGCTCAGCAACTGGCTGAGCCCCTCAAGGGCGAAAAACTCGCACTGCAGCGGGACCAGGAGCGAATTGGCGGCTACCATCGCGTTAAGGGTCAGCAACCCAAGCGATGGCGGGCAATCGATCAGGACGACGTCCCAACGGTGATCGGAACGGGCGAGCGCGCGGGAGAGACGATGCGTCCGCTCCTCATATTCGACAAGTTCGATTTCCGCGCCAGACAGATCGACCGTGGCGGGGACGATATCGAGTTTAGGGACAATCGTCGGTAGCGCTGCCGCTTCGATTGTCGTTTCCCCCAGCAAGATATCGTAAGTGGAATGGTGGCGGTCGGCGCGCGCGATGCCAAGGCCGGTCGAAGCATTTCCCTGAGGATCGAGGTCGAGCAACAGCACGCGCAATCCGGTCGCCGCCAGTGCGGTACCGAGATTGATAGCGGTAGTGGTCTTGCCCACGCCGCCCTTTTGGTTCGCTACGGCAATGACGTTCATCGGCGTGACACCTCTGATGCGAGAACGATCAACGAATCCGGATCGGTAAGACTATGTTCCACGTGAAACACACCATGCCATTCCCGTTCGGCGGTGGCCACCTCCTCGCGAGCGGACCGGCCCTTGGGCAAGATCCACCGCGTATCGGGGGTCGAACAATCCCTCGCCCACCCGAACAACTCGGTCAAGGGCCCAACTGCTCGGGCCGAAATTATCCCCGCAGTCTGGCGCATATTTTCGATTCGGCCGCACACGACATGCGTTCGATCGCCAATTCCGAGCGTCGCGGCAGTCTCTGCGAGGAAGGCCGCGCGCCGTTTTCGTGGCTCTACCAGCCACACCTCCCGCTCCGTTAAAGCGGCAACCACCAACCCGGGAAAACCCGCTCCGCTGCCGATATCGATCCATCGATTGTCCTTATCGTCGCCCGCAAAGCCGATCAGCTGCGCGGAATCGACGATGTGACGGCTCCAGATCGCATCAATCGTAGACGGTGCGATCAGATTTTGCTGCCGCGTTTCCCCCAGCACGATTGCCGCAAATGCGGCCATCGCGGCAACGCCGCCCAGTCCAAAGCGCTCCTCAATCCACGCTTTTGCCTCATCCTCGGTCATGCGGCCTTCCTGCGAAGGTGCAGCAGGATCGCCGTCAAAGCGGCGGGCGTTATTCCGCGGATACGGCTTGCGGAGCCCAATGTCTCGGGCTGCGCAAGCGCCAGGCGCTCGATCATCTCCGTCGAGAGACCCGGGATCGCGGCGAAATCAACCGAAGCAGGGATTGCAATCTCATCCTGCGCGCGCAGGCTGGCGATCTCGGTTTCCTGGCGCAAAAGGTAAGGGGCATAGCGTGCATCCTCGGCGATCTCGGCCAACAGGGCAGCCTCCACGCTGCCCATCAGCTCGGGAATCAGCATCCCAATTTCCACGCCGGCCACCCGGAGCCATTGCTCTCCCGTGCGCGCCTGTGGATCGGGAGCCAAAGGCGCGCCTCCCGCAACCAAAACATCCTGCGTCACAGATTGCGCGAGCCGGGTTTCGACCGCCACGCGCTGCTCGGCGCGCCGCTCGAGACGGCCCAGGCGTTCCGGCCCGAGGCACCCAATGCGCGCCGCAAGCGGGCCAAGGCGGGTCTCGGCATTGTCGGCGCGCAGCCGCAAACGGTATTCCGCGCGTGCCGTGAGCATACGATACGGCTCCGTGATGCCCTGGAGCACCAGGTCATCGATCATCACCCCTAAATAGCTCGATCCCCGGTCGAGTATGATCGGGGCAGCGCCCAGCGCATGTGCCGCTGCATTGAGGCCCGCGATCAGGCCCTGTCCGGCCGCCTCCTCATACCCCGTCGTACCGTTGATCTGGCCGCAGCAGAACAGACCTGCCATCGCGCGCACTTCCAGCGTCGCCGACAAGGCGCGGGGATCGATATGATCATATTCGACGGCATAGCCCGGCGCGACGATGCGCGCATGCTCAAGCCCCGGGATCGAGGCGATCATCGCTGCCTGAATATCGACCGGAAGCGACGTCGAAATCCCGTTGGGATATACGGTCGCGTCGTCCAGACCTTCCGGCTCCAGGAAGATTTGATGGCCGTCCCGGTCGCCGAAGCGGTGGATCTTGTCCTCGATCGACGGGCAGTAACGCGGCCCTTGACCAGCGATAGCGCCACCAAATAGCGGCGAACGGTCCAGTCCGCTGCGGATGATCGCATGCGTTTCCTGGGTCGTTCGGGTTATCGCGCAATGCAATTGGGGCAGGGGACGGGACGGCGATATCGGTGACATCGTCCATGGGTCTGCGTCGCTCGGCTGCTGCGCAAGGCGGGCCCAGTCGATCGTCCGCCCGTCCAGACGCGGGGGGGTTCCGGTCTTGAGCCTCGCCATTGGTAGACGCGCAGCCCGCAGTTGCTCAGCGAGTTCCGAGGCTGCAGCTTCGCCAACCCGGCCCCCTACGAAACGCTCCTCGCCGCGAAACATCCGGCCGCCGAGGAAGGTCCCGGTGGCGAGGACCACCGCGCGGGCCGTCAGGCTTTGGCCGCTTGCGAGCCGAACCCCCTTCACGACCCCGTCCACGTCGCGCAGCAGGGCTGCGACTTCACCGCCGACGATATCCAAGCCATCCTGGGCGCGAAGCATAGCCTGGATCGCGGCCGCATAGCGCCGACGATCTGCCTGGACTCGGGGCCCCTGCACCGCAGCCCCTTTGCTGCGATTAAGCATGCGGTAATGGATCCCCGCAGCATCGGCAGCGCGACCAATCAGGCCATCGAAGGCGTCGACCTCACGGACGAGATGCCCTTTGCCAAGCCCGCCAATCGCGGGATTGCAGGACATCGCTCCGATCTTTACCGGATCAAAACTGATCAGGGCGACGCGCGCGCCGCACCGCGCAGCCGCAGCCGCAGCTTCGGTGCCGGCGTGTCCGCCACCAACGACGATCACATCGAATTCGCTCATACGCTGTCGCTAGGTCGTAGGCGTCGCGCTGTCAAAGGGGAGGGTGGTATGTTCCACGTGGAACGTCGCTTCATTTGCCGATGCAAAAGCGCGAAAAAATCGCATCCAGTACATTCTCTATTCCGCTTCGACCGGCAACCGCGTCAAGCGCCTTAAGCGCTCCACGCACCTCTTCGGCGACAATCAAAAAATCGCTGCCGGTCGCGGCTTGGAGGTGTTCGAGACAGGCTGACAGCAGTCCCCGCTGTCGACGGTTTGTCGTTAGTACGTCCTCTTGCGGCAACAAAGCACGAGCTCTTTGCGCGATGACTTCCCAAAGCCCATCAAGACCCTCGCCTGTTTTGGCCGACAGGGCGAGAACGCGATCCGAGGGGAGGGCGTCGCGTCCCGGAAGATCGGCGCGCGCGTGAACCCGCAGATGGGCTGGATCGCTTGGGGCGTCGTCGCCCAGCCACACAACGATATCCGCGCTCGCGATCGCGTCGGCCGCGCGCTCGATCCCGATCCGTTCGATCTCATCTCCCGGAAAATCGGTAAGCCCCGCGGTATCGGTGAGAAGATAGGCGATACCACCGCGCTCCACCGGCACTTCGATCCGGTCGCGTGTGGTTCCTGATATCGCTGAGACAATCGCAACCTCGCGCCCTGCCAGCGCATTCAACAATGTGGACTTCCCACTATTGGGCGGCCCTGCGAGCACAAGGCGAACGCCGTCGTACAAGCGCTCCACCGGGGGGGCGGAGAGCAAGCGCGCGATCTCCGCCGCCGTAGCTGCGATGACGGCCACGATCTCGTCGCTGTTTTCGGACGTCACATCGTCCTCGTCGGAAAAGTCCAACTGCGCTTCGATCCTGGCCGCGATGTCGATCAGGCGATCGGTCCAACGGTCGACCTGCGCTCGCAAACCGCCTTCGGCAACGCGCAAGGCCGCGCGCCGCTGTGTCTCGGTTTGCGCGGACAGTAAGTCCCCCAAACCCTCTGCTTCCGTCAGATCGATGACCCCATTCTCAAGCGCGCGGCGGGTAAATTCGCCAGCTTCGGCATGGCGGGCACCAGGCTGTGCGGCGAGGCACGCTTCCACCGCGAGCACCACTGCGCGGCCCCCATGGACCTGAAACTCTACGAGATCTTCGCCGGTCGCAGTGCGTGGGCCGGGGAACACAAGGACGATCGCTCGGTCAAGCACACTCCCGTCGCGCGGGTCATGCAACGCGCGCAACGCGGCACGGCGCGGCACGGGTAAATCGCCGACCAATCCCCTCGCGATCGTAAAGGCGCCCGGTCCACTCAGCCGAACAATGGCAATCGCGGCGGGCGGTGCGCCGCTCGATGTGGCGAAAATGGTCTCGCGCATGGTCACCGCTGGACTACTTGGTCGTGCTCTCGAACATTTTGCGCCACATCCCCATGCCGGCATCGCTCATCGGCATCCAGCTCCGCACCATATTATCGAGGAGGTCGGGGGCCACCACACCGTCCATGGTATCGGTGAGCATCGCGACATATTTCTCGTGGACGGGGGCAAGGTCGGGCAGGCCCATGAAGCGCCGCGCTTCTTCCGGGGTGCAATCGACTTCGACATTGATCTTCATCGCGCTTCTCCGCTTGAGCGGGCCTGCGCCGCGCTGCATACTCTGGCCATGTATGCGCGCGATATGGCCCGGATCGCAACGCCTGTCGGTGTTGTCACGATTTATGGCGACGATGCCGCGATCGCCTCGATCCAAATCGACGCCGTTGCGGGCCCTCCAATATCGGGCGCTTCGCTGCCGGTACGTGCCGCCGCCGATCAAATCCAGGCATGGTTCGCAGGCGAGCGCACCAACTTCGATCTGCCGCTCACCGCCGCTCGAACCATCCGGGGGCAAGTGTTACGCGATGCAATGGTGGCGATCGGCTATGGCGAAGTGCTGAGCTATGGCGCGCTTGCTGCCACGATCGGATCAAGCGCGCGCGCAATCGGGCAAGCCTGCGCACGCAATCCTTTTCCGATCATCGTGCCATGCCACCGCGTCAGCAATGCCGACGGTTCGCTTGGGGCTTATTCGGCGGGAGAGGGGCCGGCGACCAAGCGCTGGTTGCTCGATTTCGAACGGCGCGACCGCCGCGATCGCCTGCTTTAGAAAAGCAGGCGCAGCACGCCGATTTCGTGATCGACGATGCCATCATAAATCATGCGGCCGGCAACGAAGAGAATCACGGCCAAGCCGATATAGGCGATCCAAGGATGCCGCCCGATAAGGCGCGCGATGAAGTTCGCGGCAACCGCCATCAGCGTGACCGACAAAGCGAGCCCGAAAAATAGCACCGCTGGATGTTCGCGGGCCGCACCCGCCACGGCCAGAACATTGTCGAGGCTGAGCGATAAATTGGTAATGGCCACCTGGATGGCCGCCTGTGCGAACGTTTTGGGCTGTTTCGCCGTGGCATGACCACCGCTCGTCGCGTCCGCCGCGCCACCGATCTCGCGATAGAGTTTCCACGATACCCACAGCAGCAATATGCCTCCGGCCAGCAGCAAGCCGACGACATGCAAGAGTTGCGTCGCGATCAGCGCGAAGCCGATCAGGCATACCATTGCCATCATCACGCCGAGCGCAAGAACCTGCTTGCGCTGTTTGGAGGGTAGCCCGGCGGCGAGCGTGCCGAGCACCATGGCATTGTCGCCGGAGAAGATCAGATCGATCAGGATTACCTGACCGAGCGTCGCCAGCCCGGCCGTCGTGAATACGTCTGCGATGTTGAACATGGGCAGGCCTTAACAAGAGGCATGGCAAACCCCCACGCCGTCTGCCGCTTAGCCCGTCGGTCGAGGCGATGCGAGTCCGTCGGCACCCCGCCGACGGACCCAGCCCCGATTACTGGTTCATGCTGTCGAAGAAATCTTCGTTGGTCTTGGAATTCTTCATCTTGTCGAGCAGGAATTCCATCGAATCGATCGTGCCCATCTGCATGAGGATGCGGCGCAGCACCCACATCTTGGAGAGCTTGCTCTGATCGACCAGCAGCTCTTCCTTGCGCGTGCCCGACTTGCCGACGTCGAGCGCCGGGAAGATGCGCTTGTCGGCAACCTTGCGGTCGAGCACGATTTCAGAGTTACCCGTGCCCTTGAATTCTTCGAAGATCACTTCGTCCATGCGGCTGCCGGTATCGATCAGCGCCGTCGCGATGATCGAAAGCGAGCCGCCTTCCTCGATATTGCGCGCGGCACCGAAGAAGCGCTTCGGCCGTTGCAGCGCATTGGCGTCGACACCGCCGGTCAACACCTTGCCCGAGCTGGGCACCACGGTGTTGTAGGCGCGGCCGAGACGCGTGATCGAGTCGAGCAGGATCACCACATCCTTCTTGTGCTCGACCAGGCGCTTGGCCTTTTCGATCACCATTTCGGCAACTTGCACGTGGCGCGTGGCGGGTTCGTCGAAGGTCGAGCTGACCACCTCGCCCTTGACCGAGCGCTGCATGTCGGTGACTTCCTCGGGGCGCTCGTCGATCAGCAGGACGATCAGGAACACCTCGGGGTGGTTATCGGTGATCGCCTTGGCGATATTCTGCAGCATCACCGTCTTACCGACGCGCGGTGGCGCCACGATCAGCGTACGCTGCCCCTTGCCCTGCGGCGAAATGATGTCGATCACCCGCGCCGACTTGTCCTTGATCGTCGGGTCCGACGGATCGAGCGTCAGCTTCTCATCGGGGTAAAGCGGGGTGAGGTTGTCGAAATTGACGCGGTGGCGCACCGCCTCGGGATCATCGAAATTGACCGCGGTCAGCTTGACCAAAGCGAAATAGCGTTCGCCATCCTTGGGCCCGCGAATTTCGCCCTCGACGGTGTCGCCGGTGCGCAGGCCGAATTTGCGGACCTGGTTGGGCGAAATATAGATGTCGTCGGGGCCAGCCAGATAATTGGCTTCAGGCGACCGGAGAAAACCGAAACCGTCGGGCAGCACTTCGATCGTGCCCAATCCCATGATCTGCTCACCCTCTTCGGCCTGCACCTTGAGGATCGCGAACATCAAATCCTGCTTGCGCAGCGTCGACGCGCTCTCAATGCCGAGCTCTTCGGCCATCGCGACCAGCTCGGCCGGCTTTTTGTTCTTCAGGTCTTTGAGATGCATTGCGGGCGTCCGGGCATAAAGGATGCTGGGGAAGGAGCTTCGGTCGGCGAAGGGTACGCGACGATGCTTGAGGAAGGAGGCCGCGACCGAACGGGTGGACCCGCCGCCTCACGACACGACCTTGAGATACGGGGCCACACTGCGCGCGTCAAGGCGCGACATGGCATCTCGAAAGGGGTATCTCAGAAGGGCTGGACAATGACCAGGATGACGATGAAGGTGACCAGCACTGCGGGCACCTCGTTGATTAGGCGCAATTGCCGCCCCGTCAGCGTCGGCTTGCCTGCCGCGAGCTTGCGCGCATAGCCCACCGCCCAGCCATGATAACCGCTGAGGATCAGAACCAACGCCAGCTTCAAGTGCAGCCAGCCAAGCCCGTGTTGCCCGGAAAACAGACCCACATTGGCCGCCAGCGCCAGCCCCAGGATCCACACCATGATCATCGACGGGGTTAAGATGATGTTGCGGATCTTGCGCTCGCGCTCAACCCACAAAAGTGCTTCTGGCGAGCTACTGCCGCCACTGGTCAGTGCTTCCTGATGATAGACGAGATAGCGCGGTAGCATGAACATGCCCGCCATCCAGAACACCACGAAGATGACATGTGCCGCCTTGACCCAGAGATAGGCGTTGCCGAGCATTCCAATCATCCAACGCTCCGAACAAAAGCGAGCAACTGCTCGACATGGGCGATCGGAGTATCCTGCAGGATACCGTGCCCGAGGTTGAAGACATGGGGGCGCTCGGCAAAGGCCGCAAGGATGCGCCCGGCGGCCTGTTCCATCGCCTCGCCACCGGCAATCAGTACCAGCGGATCGAGGTTTCCCTGAACGGGCAAATCCTTGGGTAACGCGGCGGCAGCCCATGCCGGATCGATCGTTTCGTCGAGCCCGACCGCGTCGACCCCGGTTTCCCGAACATAAGCGGTAAGCTTTGCGCCGGCACCCTTTGGGAAACCGATAACGGGTACGCCTGGATGGCGTTCGTGCAGCGCCCCGACAATAGCGGCATTGGGGCCGATGACCCAGCGTTCGAACTGTGCCGGGCTGAGGCTGCCGGCCCAACTGTCGAATAGCTGCACCGCCTCAACGCCCGACTCGATCTGTTTCGAGAGGTAGTCCACCGTCACCGTGACGATCGCGGAGATGATCTCCTGGAACGCGGCAGGATCGGTATAAGCGAAGCGCCGCGTTTCCCCCTGGTCCCTGCTGCCATGGCCAGCAACCATATAGGTGGCGACGGTCCACGGGCTTCCCGCAAAGCCCAGGAAAGTGGTCTGGGACGGCAGTGAGGCCGCGACCTGGCGCACGGTCTCATAGACAGGTTCGAGCCGCTCAGGGGCCGCCTGAAGGCTTTGCAGGGCATGATCGACCAGCGCGGGTTTTAGTGCCGGGCCTTCGCCAACGCCAAAGCTCAAGTCCTGGCCCAAGGCAGACGGCACCATCAAAATGTCCGAAAACAAAATAGCGCCGTCAAAGCCGAACCTGCGGATCGGCTGGATCGTCACTTCCGCCGCTGCGGCGCTGTCGTTCACCAAGGCGAGGAAACCGCCTTTTTCCGCACGAAGCGCCCGATATTCAGGGAGATATCGGCCAGCTTGTCGCATCAGCCAGACCGGGGGAGTGGGCTGACGATCGCCCAGGAGCGTCGCGAGCAAAGGCTTCTTCATCGTCGGAATGGTCGGACCCTCTTCTATAAGATTCTAGAATCTTGAAAGGATGAAGTGGTTGTAGGCGCGTCGATAGCGGGGCTTATGCGGTCATCCCCGAAAAGCCAACAGGCTGGCGTTTGGCCAATGCCGACTCTGACGTGAGTCGGCGTTTCTGTCCTCGTTATCCACAGCCTGTTGACGGAATCATTGGCTGTGCGCACGATTGTGGACAAGCTGCGGTTTATCCACCGTCGGCATGACGCTTTGCGGGATCGCGAAGTTGCGCTAGCGCTTCTCCCCATGTTGTCCACAGCATCGCCCAGCCGGCCTTTTTGATGCGCTTGCATCTCCATTTGCTGTCGGACTCGACGGGCGAAACGCTTGAGAACATCGCCAAAGCCGCGCTTGCGCAATATGACGATGTCGAAACGATCCGTCATTTCTGGCCGATGGTCCGCACCGAGGCGCATCTGGAGCGGATCCTTCAGGAAATCTCGCAGAATCCGGGGCTGGTGCTGTTCACGCTGGTGAACAGCGAGACGCGGCGCACACTGGAAACGCGCTGTCGTGCGCTCGGCCTGCCAGCCGTAGCGCCGCTCGACGGCGTGACGGGGGCTCTTTCCGGGTTGCTCGGACAGGCGGCCAAGGCGCGTCCGGGGCGCCAGCACGTGCTCGATGCCGCGTATTTCGCGCGGGTCGATGCGATTCAATTCACCATCGCACATGATGACGGAATTCTGGCGGAAGATTGGGAAGAAGCCGACATCGTGCTGGCCGGTGTGTCGCGTTCTTCCAAAACGCCGACGTCGATCTATCTCGCCAATCGCGGTTTCAAGACCGCCAACATTCCGATCGTGCTGGAAAGTCCGCCGCCGGAAAGTCTGTATACGTTGAAAAATCCGATCGTGGTCGGGCTCACGACAAGCGCGGATCGGTTGATCCAGGTGCGGCGCAATCGTCTGCTGTCGCTCAACCAGAAGGTCGAGACCGCATATGTCGACCAGGAGGCCGTCACGCGCGAAGTCGCATTTGCGCGGCGGATGTTTGCTGACAATGGCTGGCCGGTGATCGACGTAACGCGACGTTCGATCGAGGAAACGGCAGCAGCGATCATCGCTTTGGTGGGTGAGCGGCGCGGTGATGTCCGGGGGGATATATGAGAGTCGTGCTGGCATCGCAAAGCGCCTCCCGCCGCGCGATGTTGACCGCGGCGGGCGTACCGTTCGAGCCGGTGTCCGCAGGCGTCGACGAGGAATCGGCCAAAGCCGCGCTGATCGCCGATGGTTTTGGCGCGCGCGACATGGCCGATGCGCTGGCTGAGCTGAAAGCGATCAAGGTATCATCGGGGGATGGTCAGGCGCTGGTGCTGGGCTGCGATTCGGTGGTTGCGCTCGAGGACGGCTCGATGCTCGACAAGCCGCGCGACCGTACCGAAGCGGCCGAGCATCTGCGGCGATTGTCGGGCAAGCGCCATGAACTGGTCAGTGCGGCCGTCATGGCCGAGGGCGGGCGTCCGGTGTGGCGTGTCGTCGATCGGGCGCGGATGCACGTCCGCCCCCTGTCTGACGCATTCATCGAGTCCTATCTCGACCTGGAATGGCCCGAGATATCGTGGTGCGTCGGGTGTTACCGGATCGAAGGGCCGGGCGCGCAATTGTTCAGCCGGATCGAGGGAAGCCAGTTTACCGTGCTCGGCCTACCGCTGTTGCCGGTTCTTGATTATCTGCGAGTGCGCGGGGTGATGACGTCATGATGTTTGCTGAGGTGATCGGGGATCCGATCGGCCATTCCAAATCGCCGCTGATCCACGGTTTCTGGATCGAAGCGCTGGGATTGGAAGCGCGATACGCGGCTCGCCACGTGACGGCGGAGGGGCTCGGGCGTTATTTTGCCGAGCGCGCGACGGATCCGAACTGGCGGGGATGCAACGTCACGATTCCCCATAAGCAAGCCGTGTTCGATCATGTCGCCGATCCGGGTGAGGTGCGGGCTTCCATCGGTGCCGTCAACACCGTGTTTCGCACAGAGGACGGTACGCTCGCCTGCACCAATACCGATGCGGCTGGCTTTTATGCACCGATCGCGGAGCTTGATCTTGCAGGCGCGCCGGTGGTGGTGATCGGGGCCGGCGGCGCGGCGCGGGCGGTGTTGTTCGCGCTTTCGCGCCTGGGCGTCGGCCCGGTTACGATCCTCAATCGCAACGTGGTGAAGGCGGCGGCATTGCTGTCGTCCTTCGGGTTGAAAGGGAAAGCCTTGCCGCTCGACGCGACGCTGCCGCCGGCGGCGCTGCTGGTCAACGCAAGCGCGCTCGGCATGGTCGGCCAGCCCCCACTCGATCTGGATCTGGATCCTTTGCCCGAAGAGGCGGTGGTCTATGATGTCGTATATGCCCCGCTCGAAACGCCGCTACTGGCGGCAGCGCGGGCGCGCGATTTGGGGACGGTCGATGGGCTGGACATGCTGATCGGCCAAGCGGGGTTGGCGTTCGAATTGTTTTTCGGCGTGACGCCACCGCGCGACGAAGCCAGTGATGACCGGTTACGGGCGCTTTTGACGTCATGATTGCAATCGGCCTGACCGGGTCGATCGGGATGGGCAAATCGACTGTGGCAGCGATGTTTGCCGAGGCGGGTATCCCGGTATTCGATGCTGACGCTGCGGTGCATCACCTGCAGGCCAAAGGCGGGCGGCTGGTCGACGCGATCGAAGCAGCCTTTCCCGGATCTACCGGCCCCGACGGCGTCGATCGAACGCGTCTTGGGGCGATGGTGCTGAACGATCCCGCCGCGTTCGCGCGACTCGAAGCGATCGTTCATCCCGCGGTGGGGGAAGAGCGCGCCGCGTTTCTCGTTCGCCATGCCGATGCGCCGATGGTGGTCTTCGACATCCCCTTATTGTTCGAAACCGGCGGCGAAACGCGGGTGGATACCGTGGTGGTGGTGTCGGCACCGGAGTCCATCCAGCGTGCGCGCGTGCTGGCTCGGCCCGGTATGTCCGTGGAAAAGCTCGATTCCATTCATGCCCGGCAAATGCCCGATGCCGAGAAGGTGGCACGGGCCGATTTTGTCGTGCCGACCGGCGGATCGCATGAAGATACGCGGCGTGCAGTCCATGCCATCATCGCTTGCTTAGCGGCCCGCGACGTCCCACTATAATACCCCTATGCGCGAGATCGTCTTCGATACCGAGACCACCGGCTTCAGTTTTGCCGATGGCGATCGCATGGTGGAGATCGGTTGCCTGGAGATGGTCAATCGCGTCGAAACGGGCCGCACGTTCCATGCGTATTTTCACCCGGAGCGGGCAATGCCGCCCGAGGCGCAACGCGTCCATGGGCTGAGTGACGCTTTCCTTGCCGACAAACCGCTGTTTCCGCATCTGGTCGACGATTTGCTCGACTTCATCGGGGACAGCCCGCTCGTCGCGCACAATGCCAGCTTCGATTTCGGCTTTCTCAACGGAGAACTGAAGCGCTGCGGGCGTACCGCCGTCGCGATGGAGCGGATGGTCGATACCGTTGCGATGGCGCGGATGCGCCACCCCGGTGCCAAGCACAGCCTTGATGCCTTGTGTAGCCGCTACGGGATCGATCGCAGCCATCGCACGTTGCACGGGGCCTTGCTTGACGCGCAACTGCTGGCCCAGGTCTATGTCGAGCTGACCGGTGGTCGGCAGATCGGTCTTGGCCTGGTTAGCGAAGTCGTGGTCGAAGCAGCGCCGACTCAGGCGGTCGCTGCGGCGGTCGTCCGGCCGCCGCGCGTGTTCGGTGTCAGCGAAGAGGAGCGCGTGCGCCACGCGGCGTTTTTGAAGACCGTGGTCAACCCTTTGTGGGGGAGCGACCACGCGATGTGATTGGGGGGCCGTGGCACCCGGACGGTGTCAACTGCCAGCTGACGATCGTCACAGCGACGCCAGCCTATTGAAGGAGAAGGTTCATGGATATTCGGGTTTCCGGCCATCAGGTCGAAACGGGCGCGGCGCTCAAGACCCATGTCGACGACCGGCTCCAAGCCATCGCCACCAAATATTTCGCGCGCGCCATTTCTGCGCAGGTCACCTTCGGCAAGGGACCGCACGATAATCGTTTCACCTGCGACATTGTCGCCCACGTCATGCAAGGCCTCATCTTGAAGGGACGCGGCGACGCGTCGGAGGCTCATGCCGCTTTCGAAGGGGCGGCCAGCAAGATCGAAAAGCAGTTGCGCCGCTATATGCGTCGTCTGAAGGACCGCAATGGCGGGTCTGTGACGGCTGTCGCGGTCGATGCAGGCATCGCCGCGGACAATGCGGGCTACACCCTCTTCCAGGAAAGCACCGACGAGGAAGAGGTCGAGGACCATCCTTTGATCGTCGCCGAAACACGGGTGGACGTACCCGATGCATCGGTTTCGGATGCGGTGATGATGCTCGATTTGCGTAACACCACCGCGTTGCTGTTTCGCAACAGCGGATCCGGCACCTATAATATGGTCTATCGCCGCGGTGACGGCACGATCGGTTGGGTCGAGCCGCAACGCCAAGCCTGATCGCGGTTTCTGCGCGGGCATGTCCTAACGGTATGCTCGCGCTTTCGCGGCTGCAGGATCGGCGCTATGGCCCTGCCACAAGAACCCGCCGCTACGCGGGCATGAGGATCGTAATGACCGACCTGCACGATATTCTGGCACCCGACGCGGTGCTTGAGCGCGTAAGCGCGGGAACGCGCAAGGCGTTGTTCCAGCAGCTCGCAGCGGCGGCCGCAAACATCTACGGGTTGGACGCCGGGATTGTGCAGGAGGCGGTGGCATCACGCGAGAAGTTGGGATCGACGGCTTTTGGCGGTGGTGTGGCAATTCCGCATGGCAAGGTGCCGGGCCTGACGCAGGTGCGTGGCGTGTTCGCGCGGTTGGCGCATCCCCTCGACTTCGACGCGGTCGATGATCTTCCGGTCGACGTCGTGTTCATGCTGGTGTCGCCACCCGACGCCGGAGCCACGCATCTTAAGGCTCTGGCGCGGGTGTCGCGGGCGCTGCGCGATCAGTTGCTGGTCGAAAAGCTCCGCGGTGCGGGATCGCGCGATGCGCTGGTGGCTTTGCTAACCGCCGAGCAGGTCCGTGACGCAGCCTGAGCGCAATCCCGGACCATCGGGGCAGGCGGCGCATTTTCGGGCATTGGAGGCGCTATACGCGGCTGCTCCGATCAACCGGTTGTTTGAATCGACCTTGGTCATCCCCGAGCCGGGCATCGCCCGGATCCATTTTACGATCGATGAGCGGTATTTTCATGCCGGCGGGGCCGCGCACGGGACGAGCTATTTCAAGATGCTCGACGACGCGGCCTTTTATGCGGCGAACAGCCTGGTTACGGATCGCTTCTTGTTGACCACGGCTTTCAACCTGCTGCTGACCAAGCCATTGCGCGAGGGGCCGGTAATCGCCGAAGGGCGGTGGGTTTCGGGACAACGTCGGGTGTTCGTCGCCGAGGCGCGTCTCATCGACTCCGATGGAGAGGAAGCCGCGCGCGGCACGGGAACCTTCATGCGTTCGCGGATCGCATTGGCAGGTTTACCCGGCTACCGCGCGGAATGAGCGGGGCGCTCCCCTCGCATATCCTGGTATCGGCCTTGTTGAAACGGGTGAACGATTCCGGCGGGATGGGGATGGTGCGCGCAAAGGGGGACGCGGATTCTGGATCTATCTTACTAATATTAAATGAAAATAACGGGATATCCAAAGTGATGGAGCGGGCCTTCGGCCCGCTTGGCACGACGATTTTGGTCGAGACGGGCCCTGCCGACCCGAGCGATGTGGCAGCGCGCGAGGCCTATTGGCGTAAGCGCCGCGACCGTGATCCGGATCTGTGGGTGGTCGAACTGGACATCGCGTCGGCGGAACGATTCGCCGCAGAAACGATCACGCTCGGTTGACCCGAGCCGATCTCCCCCTAGAAGACGGGGTATTAGCCACGTGCGTTGTGCCGTGTCGGGTGCGATCCGACCAGGTTACGCAGTCGGGGGGCTGTCCGGCGGGGTGACAATTGGGTCGACCCTGTCCGCGCACCAACCGCATTTTTGTAGTGTTCATGTCGTTTTCGAATCGCGTCGCAAGCATTGCGGCGCTCTCTTTGGCCGTTACCGCTCTCATCGGTCTCGGCACACCGGGCTTCGCTCAAGACCTTGGTCGTGTCATCAACGCCCAGTCTCAGCCTTCCGTTCCCCAGCCCGTTATGAATCCCGCCGTCGTGACGACGGTAACGAATACCCCCTCGCTTCCCGCCGCCAAGACCGATGACGAGCAGGACGACGACAGCGTAGCTTATGGCACGCTGGCCGCTGCGGTCGCCGCACAGGCCATTCCTGATACGATCGATGAAGAATTGCAGTGCATGGCCGGCGCGATCTATTTCGAAGCCAAAGGCGAGCCCCTCAGTGGCCAGCTTGCCGTCGCCGAAGTCATTCTGAACCGTTCGAAGTCGGGCCGCTTTCCCAAGACGGTGTGCTCGGTCGTAAAGCAGCCTGGCCAATTTTCGTTCGTGCGGGGCGGGCGGGTTCCGACCATCGCGCAGAACAAGCAATATCGCACCGCCCTCGCCGTTGCCCGCGTCGCTTTGGCGGACGCATGGGACAGCCCCGCGTCGGGCGCGATGTATTTCCACGCTCGGGGTGCCGCAGCGAGTTGGCATCGGGAGCAGGTCGCTGCGATCGGGAATCACGTTTTTTTCCGGTGACAAACGCGGGTCATATTTGACCCGTTCGTGAAATGTTCTAAGGTCGGAGGATGCTATCGTCGTCCCCCGACCCCACGCTTCCTGCATCAAGCGTGTCCGATTTCCCGTTATCTGCCGCACAGGTCGTGCGCGGCGCGGTACGGATGCTGTTGCGCCATGATCTGGTCGCGTTGGCCGAAGTGCCGTTGGACGGGAACCGCCGCGCCGATTTGATGGCGATTGACGCGCGCGGTCACATCGTGATCGTAGAGGTGAAGGTATCGCGCGCCGACCTTCTCGGCGATGCCAAATGGACCGACTATCTTGGATGTTGCGACCGCTTCTATTGGGCGGTCCCGCCCGGCTTCGATGTCACGCCGCTCCACGGAACGGCCTTTTTGCCTGAACGCACCGGTATTATCGTTGCCGATCGCTACGATGCTGCCATCGTGCGCGAGGCGCATAGCGTCCCCTTGCCTGCCGCAACCCGCAAACGCGCGACACTTGCCTTTGGACGGCGGGCCGGACGACGCTTGATCGGTTTGATCGACCCTGAGGCCGATGTCGGATTGGGGTGAAGGGTTACAGCTTAGGTCCGGAAACGGCGCGGCGTTCCTTTTTGGGCGTGGCATCGATCATCGTCGCGATTGCCGATCCGCGCGAATCCTGATGCGCATAGTCGCGCGCTGAAAATCCCTGGAGGCGATCGGCCTGGTCCGGATCGGCCCCGAGGTCGAGCAAGGCGCGCACCATCGTTGTATCGCGCCGCTGCACCGCGACGATCAGCGCCGTCTCGCCGCTGGCGTTCGCGAGGTTGATGTTGCCGCCAGCCTTTGCGAGCACCTGAATCATTTCGAGCCGGCCGAGGCGGGCGGCCAGCAGGATGCCCGATTCACCGCGACGATCTCTCAGATTGGCGTCGGCCCCTTTTGACAGGAGATAATTCAGATAGGGCATGTCGCCGCGCCGCACGACGATGTGGATCGCCCCCTCGCCTGAGTCCGAATCGCGCGTGTTGACTAAGGTTGCGCCGGGCTTGTCGAGAAAGCCGATGACCTCGTCATTCTTGCCATCCTTGATTGCTTGGAGAAATTTATAGCCAGGCGATTGGCCGAGCTGCGCGGCGGCGGGACCGGCCATGATGGCGAGGGGGGCAGTGGCGAGCAACGCAAGGGCGATGGAGGCGGTGCGGAGGGTCATCGAAAACGTCCTGGCATGGTCGAGAGACACGAGCGGTTTGGAGCAAAGCTTGCGCCTAAGGACCTAACAGATCATGGCTAGTCGCGCTATGAACCAGATCGCCCGCGCGCTTTCCGCGCTGTTTCTTGCTGTTTTGCCGGTCGCCTGTAGCGGACCCGCCACACCGGCGCGGGCACCGCTCGACGGTGTGGCTCTGGGCGGCCCGTTCACCTTGACCGATCAGGACGGCCGGACCCGTACCGATCGCGATTTCGCCGGGCGCTACCGCATCATGTATTTCGGTTACACCTTCTGCCCGGACGTGTGCCCGACCGACATGCAGACCGTCGGTGCCGGGCTGCGGCTGTTCGAGGCGAAGGATCCCGTGCGAGGGGCGAAGGTCGTACCGATCTTCGTGACCGTCGACCCAAAGCGCGATACACCGGCCGTGCTCAAGGCGTTCGTATCCGCCTTTCACCCGCGCATGGTCGGTTTGACGGGCAGCCCACAGGCGATTGCCGCCGTTGCCAAGGCGTATGGCGCGTATTTCGAGGCGGAAAAGCCCAATGCGGAGGGTGGCTATCTGGTGGCGCACGCCCGCCTTGCCTATCTTATGGATCCGGCGGGCAAGCCCGTCGCCTTGTTGCCGCAGGACAAGACGCCGCAAGACGTCGCAACCGAACTCGACCGATGGGTACGATGAGCCACGCTGATGACTAGCCGTTTCTGGGAAGAACCAATCGACACGCTCGATCGCGGCCAGTGGGAAGCCTTGTGCGATGGCTGTGGCAAATGCTGTGTCCATAAGCTGGAAGATGAAGAAACGGGCGAGCTATTGCCGACCAACGTGTCGTGCCGATTGCTCGACCGCGAGACGGCCTTGTGTTCCAATTACAAGCACCGCCATGCCTATGTCAGCGAGTGCGTGCGCTTGAGTCGATCCAATGTGCGGACGATCGACTGGCTGCCTGCGACTTGCGCGTACCGGCTGCGTGCGGCGGACGAGCCACTATATGACTGGCACTATCTGGTTTGCGGGGACCGCGAGGCGGTCCACCGCGTCGGGCAATCGGTGCGTGGCTGGACGGTGTCGGAGGACGATGCCGGTGAGCTGGAATTCCATCTGGTCGATCGCGAATTGTGAGTGCACCGCTCGAGGTCGTGCGCAACGCGCGGGCACGGCGGGCACGGTTATCGGTGGATTCGGCGACCGGCCGGGTACGGCTGGTGCTGCCGTCGCGCGCACCGTTGAAGGCTGCTTTGGCGTGGGCGGAAGGGAAAGCGGCGTGGATTGCGGCACAGCGCGCGCGCTTGCCGCAGCCACGGCCCTTCGAACCCGGCGCGCGTATCCCTTTCGGCGATGGTCATTTGATGATCCTGTGGGATGAGGCCGCTGCCCGCCGGGTTGAGCGGGACGGTAGCCTCCTGCGCTGTGGCGGCACGCGCGATGGCCTGTCGCGACGCGTGGGTCTGTGGTTGAAGCGCGAGGCCCTGCGCGTGTTGAGCGACGAGACCGCCGAGTTCGCCGCACGTGCCGGGGTCAGCGTGACCAAGGTTGCGGTTGGCGACCCCAAGACTCGCTGGGGCAGTTGCGCCTCGAGCGGCACGATCCGCTATAGCTGGCGGTTGATCCTGATGCCCGATTTCGTGCGCCGCTCGACCGTCGCGCATGAGGTGGCGCACCGCTTGCACATGAATCACAGCGCACACTTCTACCGCGTGCTCGCGTTGCTCGACGAACGCGACCCCGAGGAATCGCGTCGCTGGCTGCGCGCGAACGGTGCCGCGATTCACTGGGTCGGGCGCGAATCCTGACGATCGGCCGGCGCGTGCGTCGGGCTCGGGGCCGGGCGGGGCCCATCGCGGCCGAGGACACGATCGAGCCAGGCCTGGTCGAGTTTGTCGCCATCGCCCTTTTTCTTTTCCACTGGTGGTGGCGTATCGGATTGCTGCGGCGGCCGCGCTTCGATCGGGTTGCCATCGGCATCGACGCGCTGGCCGGGCTGCGCGGGCGGAGCCTGCCCGGGATCGACCGGATTGCCGTCGGCATCGACGAACAGGCCATTATCGGCTTCGCCGAAATAGGATTCCTGGTCGGGCTCGAGCTGGAATTCGGGTAGCGTCACTTTCGTATCGAACTGCTCGACCGGGCGGTTGGCGACGGCCACTTTCATGAAGGCGGCAAAGGCACGCGCGGGCGCGGTGCCGCCGTGCAAACCGGCAATCGGCTTGGCATCGTCGCGGCCCATCCATACGCCCGTCGTGAGCCCACTGGAAAAGCCCAGGAACCAGCCATCCTTGTTCGATGTGGTGGTGCCGGTCTTGCCCGCCACCGGGCGACCGATTTGGGCCGCTTTGCCGGTGCCGGTGTTGACGGTCGTCTGCAGCAGATCGGTCATTTCGGCGGCCACATAGGGTGCGACGAGCACATGGCTGGTGTCGACCGATTGGGCGTAGATCGTTTCTCCCGCCGCGGTCACCTTGGTGATGCCATATGGCGTCACCGCCACCCCCTTGTTGCCGACGCTGGCAAAGGCGCGCGTCATGTCGAGCAGGCGTACTTCGGAGGAACCGAGCACCATCGACGGGTGGGTGTTGACCTTGGTGGTGATGCCGAAGCGCCGCGCCATGTCGGCGATCGTGTTGAAGCCGATTTCCTGTCCGAGCTTCGCCGCCACGGTGTTGACCGAATAGGCAAAGGCGGTGCGCAGCGACATTGCGCCGCTATTGTGGCGTGAATCGTTGCGCGGGCTCCAGCCGTCGATCGTCACGGGTTCATCGACCACCTGATCCTCGGGCTTGTGCCCGGCCTCGAGCGCTGCGAGATAGACGAACAGTTTGAACGCCGAGCCCGGCTGCCGCTCCGCCTGTGTCGCGCGATTATAGTTGGACGTCACATAATCGGTGCCGCCAACCATCGCGCGGACGGCACCATCGCGGTCCATCGCCACCAGCGCACCTTGCGCGCCCTTGGGGGCATTGTCGCGGATTGCGGCATCGGCGGCGCGCTGCATAGTGAGGTCGAGCGTTGTCCACACTTCCAGCGGACGTTGCGTCTCGTCGATCAGCAGTTCCAGCTGCGGCAACGCCCAATCGGTAAAGTAGCGCACGCTGTTCTGGCGCGCCTCGGGCACGAAGGCGATCTGGTCGATTTGCGCGTCGGCAGCCTGGGCGGCGGTGATCGCCCCGGTTTGCTGCATCAGCTTGAGCACAACGCCGGCGCGCCCGCGGGCGGCATCGATGTCGGCGGTCGGCGAGTAATTGGACGGTGCCTTGACCAACCCCGCGATCACCGCCGCTTCGGTCAGGCTCAGCCGTTCGGCACCGTGACCGAAGAATTTGCGCGAGGCCGCGTCGATGCCATAGGCACCGCCACCGAAATAGACCTTGTTGAGATACAGTTCGAGGATCTGGTCCTTGCTGAACTTGCGCTCCAGCGCGAGGGCGAGAATGCCCTCGCGGATCTTTCGACCGAATTTCTTGCTGGAATTGAGGAAAATGTTACGGGCGAGCTGTTGCGTGATGGTCGATCCACCCTGCATCCAGCGCCCACGCTCGAGCCGCACCTGGACCGAGCGCACCATCCCGATCGGATCGACCCCCGGGTGCGATCGAAAGCGGCGATCCTCGACCGACACCATCGCCTCGCGCATCACTGTGGGGATGCGGTCATAGGGTAGCCACTCGCCATAGCTTGGGCCCATCGACACGATCACCGTCCCGTCGGCCGCGTGGACGCGGATCATCTGGCCATTGGGGGACGATTTCAGCTCGTCGAAACTCGGCAGCTGCCCTTCAGAGACATAGACGGTTACGATCAACGCGATGAAGGCGATCAGCGCGAGACCGCCGCTGATTTGCGCGAGCAGGACCAGACGCCGACGCCACAAGGGCGCACGCATCGAGCGAGGGGCGGGGGATGAGGAGCGAGCCATTGAGCGCTGCAGCGTTAGGCTTTGCCGGTCATTCCGGCAAGCCGTCGCCGCCGCAATCAGCCATGCGACTCGTCGCTATCAACACTCCCCCGAGCGCGAAAATCCAGGCTAAGCGAGTTCATGCAATAGCGCAGGCCTGTCGGCGGCGGACCATCGGGGAAAACATGGCCGAGATGTCCGTCACAGCGGGCGCAGCGCGCTTCGGTCCGCGTCATGCCGTGGGTACGATCGGTATGCTCGGTGACATAGTCGGGCGAGATCGGCTGGGTAAAGCTCGGCCAGCCCGAGCCCGAATCATATTTATCGGCCGAATCGAACAACGGCTGCGCGCAACCGCCGCAGCGATAGACGCCATCGGCCTTGTTGTTGTTATACCGCCCGGAAAAGGCAGGCTCTGTCCCGGCCTCGCGCAGGACATGATAGGCCTCCGGGCTCAGCTTTTTGCGCCATTCGGTTTCAGACAGGGTGAAGTGTTCCATGACGCTAATGATCCTGTGGCGCGGGTGCGCGGTCAAGTCGTGAATGCCCGATCCGCGTGAACGCGGCAATCGTATCGATCATACCAGGGAAGCGACCGAGCAGCGGCAGGAGCGCCGCCGCCAGCGCAGGCCATTCGGCTGCGTTGCGTACCGCTCCGGCCAACCGGATCGGTCGAGCCGTGGCGCTTGCGAAGCGCCTCTGGAAACGGTGTGCCCCGCCCGGCCCGTCCGCGAGATAGGCATGGCCCGCCCTGATTCCGCTCGCGATCGCGATGCCCATGCCTTCTCCGGCGAGCGAGGGGATGACTCCGGCCTGATCGCCGAGCCGGAAGAGACCCTGTGCCCCCCGCGTAGCGCGCCATCCATAAGGGACGTTGGCGATCGCGTCGATCGGCAGGCCGTCGCTGCGATATGCCAGGCGCTCGCCCAACCGGGGCTGATCGCGCGCGAGCTGGTCGAGCAGTGCGGCGGGAGATCCCGCTTCCAGCATGGCCGAGCGATGCACGGCCAGGCAGACATTGGCGCTGCCGTCCTCCTGGCGAACGATCCCGACATAGCCGCGATCGAACAGGTGCAGTTCGATCGCATCGCCGATCAGTCGATCGAGGCCGGGCGTCTGCGCGAGGCGAACGCGCAGACCCAAGACCGGGTCGTGCCCGCGCGCTTCGGCCGGGCGGGAGGTGCCTCGAACGTCGTGCTTGCCGCTGGCGAGGAACAGCGCGTCGCCGACCAGGTCGGCACCATCGTCGAGCCGCGCCGTCAAGCCGTCGATCGCCCGCGCCGCTACGCCGCGCTCGACAGCGGCACCTGCATCGATCGCGCGCTGGAGCAACACGCTGTCGAGCAGGCGGCGCGACACTCCGTGGGCGGCGCGGCGCAGCGGCGTTTCGACCAGCCGCTCGCCCGCGATCAGACGCACCGTGGTGATCCGCGCCGGGCCCAGCGCGGCAGGTTCCACGCCAAGCTTTTGTAGCGATTCGAGCGTTCGCCAGCTTAGAAAGCCGCCACAAATCGCGTCGCCGGTTTCGCGGCTGCGTTCCACCAGCAGGTGCGGGGCGCGTGCGTGCGCCAGCACGATCGCAGCGCTCGCACCTGCCGGGCCGCCGCCGACGATCAGCGCAGGTGTTCGACGCATAGCCGAAACGGAAAGGCGCGGTAGACCTGCGCGGTGACGCCTGCCTCTGCAAGGATCGGTGCCCATTCCGCGGGCCGATAGGAGCGGGCGATCGACAGGGTGCCGTCATGGCGCACGATCGGGTGCCAACGCGCCAGCGTCGCCAGAATCGGAAACCCGAAATGCGCAAAGCCGTGGCGATGGAGGTCGTTGATCAGCCATCCCTTCGCGCTCGCCCGCTCCATGAAGCGCAGAAACGCGATCAGCTGATCGTGCGTCATGTGGTGTGCGACGAGGCTGGAGATGACGAAATCCCATCTCTCGCCCGCCAGATCGGCATAGTCGCCGGTGATATAACGGATCGGTACGTCGGCGGGCGAATGCGCGGTCGCGGCGAGCGCGCTGCGGGGGTTGAGGTCGATGCCGACCAGCTCGGCCGCGATACCCCGCCGCGCGGCCCAACGCGCGATCCGGCGCAGCATGTCACCATCGCCAAAGCCGACATCGAGCAGCTTGAAACGACGCAGGCCAAGCGACCCGCGCCGCAGGAAATCTAGCGTCGGCCGCGCTGCCATCGTCACGACATTGACCTTGGCGAGGTCGCCGACCACCGCCGCATAAACCTCCGGGTCGAGATCGTCGGCGTCCATCAGCTCCTCCGCGATGGCGCGCGCGCGCAGGCTCATGCCGCGCTCCGGAAGCCGAAGCCCTCGGCGGCAAGGCCCGGGCCGAAGGCGAGCGCCACCCCGTTGCGGACCGGCGGCCCGTCGAGCAGCCGCGCCAGCACGAACATCAAGGTGGCGGAGGACATATTGCCGTAATCCGACAGCACCGCGCGCGAGGCGTCGAGCGCGTCGTCCGGCAGTTTGAGGCTATGTTCGACCGCGTCGAGGATCGATCGTCCTCCGGCATGGACTGCCCATCCATCGATCTCCAGCGGCGCGCGCCCACCGGTCGCGGCGGCGGCGAAGGCAGGGTCGCTCAGCCCGGCGGCGATGCGGGCGGGAACTTCGCCCGACAAATGCATCGCAAAGCCGTGATCGGTAATATCCCAGCGGATCAACGCCGCCGAATCGGGGAGCGTGGTCGCAAAGGGGTGGTCGAGTGCAAATCCGCGAGGGGCGGCGGTGACGAGCGCCGCTGCGGCACCGTCGCCGAATTGCAGCATGGCGAGCAGGGGTTCGAGCGCGGGATTGTCCTGCAGATGCAGCGTGGACAATTCGACACAGACCACCAACACCCGCGCGTCGGCATCGGATCGCACGATATGGCGCGCGCTGCGGAGCGCGGCGACCGCCGCGTAACATCCCATAAAGCCGATCAGCAGGCGCTCGACCGACGGCGCAAGGCCGATTCGCGCAGCGATGATCTGGTCGATGCCCGGCGCGACGAAGCCGGTACAACTCGCCACGACCAGATGGGTGATGGCATCGAGTGAAACCTGCGCGCCCAATGCCTCGATCGCAGCGATGCTCAGCTCCGGGGCCGCCTGCCCATAGCGTCGCATACGTTCGGCAGTGCCGGGCAGCACCGGATCGGCATAAAAACCGTCCGGATCGACGGGCGATCCGCCTTGCGCTCCAACGGGTAGGACGGACCAGCGATGCGCGATCGCGGCGCGCGCGGCCATCCGGTCGAAGATCCGGACGGCCCGTGCGTCAGGCAAGCGCGCGCGGGCCCAGTCAAGGAACGCCGCATGGATGTCCTGCGCCGGAACGGCGGTGCCGATCGCGGCGATGTGGGCAGTGCTGGACACATGGGACCTTTGCGGAGGCGGGCGGGAGCATCCGGCCAACGAACAACGCTACGACGGCTGCTCCGATCCGGGAAGACACCCACGTTACGCACTCGTACCTACCCTACGTTTGAGCACGGCATTTGGATGCGTCGGCGCACAAGATTTGGTCGCAAGAGGAGCAGCCGCCGCTTAATCGAGAGCATATCGAGCGCGGATGAAGGTTTCAGCTCACGCCAGTGCGGCAATCAACTCGTGCTGGCGGATCGGCTTGTCGAGCACCGCGTGAAATCCGTTCATACTGGCTATCGCGCGGAGCGTCGGGTCGGGATAAGCCGTGATCAGTATGGATCGGCCATGCCAATCACGGCGCTGCATCGACCGGAGCACCCCGATCCCGTCGCCGTCGGGCAGCCGGTAATCGGTAATCAGCCACTCGGCCGTCGACACGTCGGTATCCTCAAGCAGGGCACGCGCGCTCGCGTAAGAGCGCACATCGAAGCCGCGCCAGTGCAGCAGCAGATGCAGCGAACGCCGCACGCCTTCATCGTCCTCTACCAGCAACAATTGCGGACGCGGTCCGGTGTCGACCGCGTTGTCATCGTCCATTGGACCGCTTTCCCATGTCATCGGGGGCACGGATGGCGGTCGCGGGCAAAGTTGTCTTTACGTAGACTTCCTAGGATTGCTCTCCAAGGCCGGCGGCAAAGGCGATACGCAGCGCGTCCGACAGCGCATGGACCTCCAGCTTGGTCATTACGTTGGCGCGGTGAACTTCGACCGTGCGCGGCGAAATGCCCAAATCATAGGCGATCGTCTTGTTGGGCAACCCCTGTGCCAGCCGGTCCAACACCTCTTGTTCGCGCGGGGTGAGGCGCGCGACCCACAGCTTCGCCGCCTCGCTCGATCGTGCGGCTGCATCGGCATGCGCGATCCGCGCGAAGGCGCGGTCGATCGCCGACAGTAGCACGGCCTTTTCGAAGGGTTTTTCGATGAAGTCGACAGCACCCGTCTTCATCGCCTGAACCGCGATCGAGACATCGGCATGGCCGGTGAGGATGATGACGGGCATGGTGATGCCGCGTGCGACCAATTCCTCCTGCACCGCAAGGCCATCGATCTCCGGCATGCGCACGTCGAGCAAGACGCAACCCGGTTCCGCTGCCTTGATCTCGCGCAGGAACGCGACTCCAGACGTGTGCAAGCGTACAGCATAGCCAGAGGTTCGCAGCAGGAACCCAGCCGAACGTCGCACCGAATCATCGTCGTCGACGACATGGATCAGACGTTGGTCGCTCATGCCGCAAACTCCTCTACTGGAAGCGTGAAACGAAAGACGGTTCCGCCCGTCGGGCGCGGCTCGGCGCGGATGTGTCCGCGATGCGCTTCCACGATCGTTCGGCAGATCGACAGGCCCAACCCCATGCCTGCGGGTTTGGTGGTCGCGAAGGCCTGGAACAGTCGCGCGGCGATGTCCGGCGAAAGCCCCGGGCCCGTGTCGGCGACCGAGACTTCGACCATGGCGTTATCGAGCGCGCAGGTCGAGATCGTGATGTCGCGGACTTCCTGCCCGGCCACGGCATCGATCGCGTTCCGGATCAGGTTCACGAGAACTTGCTGGATCTGGACACGATCGACCGTGACGGTGGTAATATCGGGGGCCAGCTCGAAAAAGGCGCGAACGCCTCGTTCACGCGCGCCGATCAGGGCGAGGCGACTCGCCTCGTCGATCAATCGCGGTAGATCCTCCACCCGCCGCTCGACCTCGCCACGCGCCACGAAATCGCGCAGGCGACGGACGATCTTGCCAGCGCGCAAGGCTTCGCTGGTGGATTCCTCGATCGCCTCGCGCAGCAGCGTGGCTGCCTCGGCACCACCGGCGTCAAGCAGTTCGCGACCCGCCTCAAGATAATTGGCGATCACGGTCAGCGGCTGGTTCAATTCATGCGCCAAGGTCGAAGCCATCGTACCCATCGCACTCAGCCGCGATACGTGAATCAGCTCGGATTGGAGCTCTTTCAACCGCAATTCCGCGTGCTGCTGTTCGGTCAGGTCGTGAATGAAGCCGGTAAAGATGCGATGTCCGTCGCTATTGGCCTCGCCGACCGATAGCTTCATGGGGAATTCGGTGCCGTCGCGACGCTGGCCGACGACGATGCGACCGATGCCGATAATGCGGCGCTCCCCGGTTTCGCGATAATGGGCGATATAACGGTCATGCCGTGCGGCATCCGATGGCGGCATCAGGATTTCGACATTCGCTCCCACGACCTCGGCTTCGCTGTAGCCGAACAGGCGCTCGGCGGCGCTGCTGAACGACAGGATGATGCCGCGCTCGTCGATAACGATCATCGCATCGGGGACGGTTGCGAGGATCGAGCGTAGGTGCAATTCGCTGCGCGCCAGTGCGGCGGCGGCTGCCTGGCGGCCCGTGATGTCATAGATCATCTGCCCGAAGCCGCGCAGCGTCCCATTGGCGCTGTGGATCGCGGTGATCGCGACGTCGGCGAAGAATTCGGAACCATCCTGACGCACCCGCCAGGTGTTTTCCCGCAGGCGACCACGCGCGCGAACCTTGGCCATGTCCGCATCGGGCTTGGCTGCGCCGCGATCTTGCAGACTATAGAGCTTTTCGCCGCTTTGGCCGATCACGGCATCGGGCCGATATCCAAACAAGATCTCTGCTCCCACATTCCAAGACCGGATCCGTCCCTCGGTATCCAGCACGAACATGGCGCGGTCGGTTGCGCCCTCGACGAAGAGCGCGAGCGTTTCGGGGTCTACCGTATCGCCGATCGCCATATCTGTGTCTTTGCCGTCCACGTGCTGTGCGTCCCATCCGTGAATCCACCTAGGTCCCTGTTTTGCGCCGGATCAAATCCGCGAGCGCGCCATGGCCATACCCAGCCATAGAACTTAAACACGGAGGACCCTATGCGCACATATAGATTTTTGGCGCTCGCAGCTGTTTCGACGGCGATCGTCGCGTCGCCCGCTTATGCCGAAAAGGGCGACGTCCTGGTGCGCGTACGCGCAATCGTCGTCGCGCCCAACGAACGCAGCGGCCCGGTGACTCCGGCGTTTCCTGGCAGCAAGGTCGGGGTGTCGGATTCGGTGATGCCGGAAATCGACTTCACCTACATGGCGACCAAGCACATCGGTGCCGAGCTGATCCTCGCGACGACCGAACACAAGGCACAGGGCCGGGGCACCCTCTCCGGCGTTCCGACTCTGGCCAAGACCTGGGTGCTGCCGCCTACGCTGACGCTGCAATATCACTTCCTGCCCGATGCCAAAATCCGGCCCTATGTAGGCGCGGGCATCAACTACACGATCTATTATTCGACCAAGGCCAGCGACGAACTGGTCAAGGCGATCGGGCCGACCAGCGTCCATATGAATGACAGTGTTGGCTATGCGCTGCAGGCCGGCACCGATATCGACATCACCAAAAAAGTGTTCTTGAACCTCGACGTCAAATATATCGGGATGAAGACCACTGCGCGGCTCAACACTGGCGGCGCGATCAACACCGCGCGGATCGATATCGATCCGTTGGTGTTCGGCGTGGGCTTGGGCTTCCGCCTCTAAATCTAAATCCCCCGCCTCCAATCCCCCCGGGCCGCCAGTGCGACCCGGGGTTTTTGTTGGTCAATGCGCGAGCAGCGTCGGCACCGGGCATTCTGCCAGCATCCGCCGCGTAACCCCGCCGAACAAGGCCTCGGTCAGGCGCGCATGGCCGAACCCGCCCATCACCAGATAGTCCGCTGCCTGATTGCCGATTTCGTTCAGGATCACCGTGCTCGCGCTGTTGCCGCCCGCGGCCAGCGTGCTGACCACCGGTTTGACGCCATGCCGCGACAGGTAAGTAGCGGCGTCGCCTGCGGGCAGCGCAACCGAGCCGTCGTCAATCTCGAGCAACGTTACCGATTTGGCGAGCTGCAACAGCGGGACGGCGGCGCGGAGCGCGGCTTCCGCTTCCGGAGAACCATCCCATGCGACCACCGCAGTGCCGGTGAGATCAAGGCCGGTGGCGTCTTCGGGCACCGCCAGGATTGGCCGATTGGTGCGGATCAGCAGTTCGCCCGGCAAGTTCGCCATGTCGTGCGTCGCGAAATTGGGGAGTTTTTCGCTGACCACGATGATGTCGCTGAGCCGCGCCGCCCGCACCACCTGATCACCGAGGTTGCCGGCGACGTCGATCCAGTCCCATGGCACGTCCTCATGCGACAGGCGCGGTTCGATCCGTCTGCGGTTGCGGGCTTCGGCCGCGCGCTCGTCTTCCATCAACAGCGCAGCGCCACCCAGCGATACGTAATCGTCCATCACCTCCGGGGCGATCGATACGTCGAGACAGGTGAGATGGCCCCGCAGGCCGCGAGTCAGGTCCAGCGCCACTTGCAGGCGCCCTTCCTGTCCCGAATCATCGTGTACCAGCAGCAGGATGCTTTTCATCGGTCGGCTCCTCGCATTGAGAGCAGCCAGGATTGGGCGATCCCGATCTTCGAACAATGCGTAGCTTTACGGACCGCTCACACCGCAGTGCTGAAACGCGCTTCACGCGCCTGCAGCGCGGTGTCGAACGCCGAAGCGACGAGACGCGCATAGGGCCGACCCACCGGGCTGATCGTTACGGTCGTGCCCCGCGTCAGGACGAGGCCGCGTTCGGCGAACTCTGCCAGCCGGTCCATGTCCCCAATTACGGCGCGACTGCTTTGGCCGTGTTCGGCGGCGACCTCCGCAACATCGACGCGACCGGTACAGAGCAGCCGCTCAATCAACGCCCCGCGCATGCGGTCCTCGGGCGTGCGCAGCAAGCCGCGCGATCCCATCAGCAACCCGTTGGCGGCTCCCACCCGATAGCTGCCGACATGCTTCTCATTTTGCAGGAACAGCCCGTCAAACTGGCTGATCGCGGAGGCTCCAAGGCCGATCAACGTGGTTGCGCGATCGTCGGTGAAACCCTGAAAATTGCGGCGCAGCGTGCCGTCGCGCGCGGCGCGGGCGAGCGAATCTTCGGCGCGCGCGAAGTGATCGAAGCCGATCGCCTCGAACCCTGCTCCGATCAGCAAGTCATGCGCCAGTGCGCTTTGCCAGAAGCGCGCTTCGGCATCAGGAAGGAGTGTATCATCGATCCGGCGCTGTCGCGGCAGGAGCTGCGGCATATGCGCGTAACCGAACATCGCCACCCGATCGGGCGCGAGCAGAAAGGCAGCAGAGAGCGTTGCCGCGATATCGTCGAGCGTCTGGCCGGGCAGGCCGTACATCAGATCGAGGTTGAACCGGGCGATCCCTGCACGGCGCGCGTCGGCCATTGTCTGGGCAATCTGACGCCATGGCTGCAGCCGCCCGATCCTGGCCTGGACCTGGGGCGAAAAGGTCTGCGCGCCGATGCTGAGGCGCGACACCCCCGCCGCTGCATAGCTCTGCGCCGTTTCTTGTGTGAAGTGCCGGGGGTCGATCTCGACCGCCCATTCGGCATCGGCGGCGATCGCGAAATGCCGCCGCAAGGTCGCGCTGAGCGCGAGAAAGGCGGTTGGCGACATGGCATTGGGGCTGCCGCCGCCGAAATGCACAGATCCGACCGGCGCGCGGAGCATACTGCCAACGCGCGCGATCTCTCCCTCAAGCGCGGCGAGATAGCTGTCCATTCGTGCCGGGCGGCCAAGCGCACCGGTGTTGCACCCGCAATACCAGCAGATTTCATGGCAATAGGGGATGTGCAGGTAAAGCGAGACCGGTGTGTCGTCGGCGACACTGGCAAGGGCGGCAGCGTGCGCATCGGGCAGCGGCTTGAACGCCGCTGCCGTCGGGTAGCTGGTATAGCGTGGGACGGTGCGTCCGGCCAGATCGGGATAATAGCGGTGCATGATGGCGGCAGCGTGCATCGGCAATGCCCTTCGGGATTTGACGGCAATCAAGGAAAGCGCCGCTTCAGCGCCGTAGATCGCGTGCTGGATCATTAAAAACGGGAGAGCGCGATGCTGTCGGACACTTGGTTTCTGGGCCTCGTGGTTGGGGCAACGGCCTGCTTCATGGCGGTGATGCTGTTCGCTTCGGTCAGCGATCGCGATCCGAACCCGCCACCCGGCACCGAATAGTCATTCGACCCTCCCTCCTGGCCGCTGCGGTACCCCTGCCGCAGCGGCCTTTTTGGTCAGGCGTCGCCATCGTCGGGCAAGTGGAATTCATGCCACAAGCCATTGAGGATGCCGAAGCCGACAGCGAGGCCGAGGCCGAGAACCCAAGTGAAATACCACATCGATCGCGGTCCTTTTCTTAGTAGAAGTCATGGCTGGCGGCGATCGCGCGCTCGCTCACCCGGCCGAACATCACGCGGTACGCCCACGCGGTGTAGGCGAGCACGATCGGCAGGAAGACGACCGTCACGATCACCATCAGGAACAGCGTCGATTCGCTCGATGAGGCGTTCCACACCGTCAGGCTCGAATGCGCGTCGATGCTGGATGGCAGGATGAAGGGAAACATCGACAATCCGACCGTCGCGATGATACCTGCGGCCGACAGTGTGGATCCGGCAAAGGCCGCAGGCTCGCTCTTGGCGCGAATGCCGACCAGCGCCAGCGCCGCGCCGACAAAGCCCAGCACAGGTGCCACCAGCATCCACGGATGCGCCGCATAATTGTTAAGCCACGCGCCGCCGGACGCGACCGAGGTTGAGCGCAGCGGGTTGGAAGGGCCGCTCGGATCGACTGCGGAGGTCAGCTCGAAACCCATGCCGCCGCGCGCGACGAACAGTCCGCCAAGCGCGAACAGCACGATCGAGGCGATAGCGGCACCCGTGCCATACAGGCGAGCCCGGTCTTGCACGGCACCGCGCTCGACCTTCATCGCCAGCCATGCGCTGCCATGCAGCACCAGCATTGCCACCGACAACAACCCGCAAAGAAGCGTGAACGGCGTGAACAGGCCGAGCAAACCGCCTTCATAGCTGGCGCGCATGTCGCTATCGATGCGGAACGGCGCGCCTTGCAGGACATTGCCGACCGCGACGCCGAACACCAGAGCAGGAACGAAGCCGCCAACGAACAACGCCCAGTCCCAGCCGCTGCGCCAGGCGCGCCCTGGCCGTTTCGACCGATATTTGAACCCCACCGGGCGCAGGATCAGCGCGGCCAGCACCAGAAACATCGCAAGGTAAAAGCCCGAGAAGCTGATCGCATAGACATACGGCCAGGCGGCGAAGATCGCCCCGCCGCCGAGGATGAACCACACTTGGTTGCCTTCCCAGGTCGGCGCGACGGTGTTGATCGTCAGGCGACGTTCGCCATCGGTTCGCGCGACGAAGGGCAGCAATGCGGCAACGCCAAGGTCGAACCCGTCGGTCAGCGCAAAGCCGATTAGCAACACCCCTAGCAGCGCCCACCAGATCAGGCGCAAGGTTTCATAGTCGAACAATAGATGCATCATCATGCTCCTCAGGCAGCGGGGGCCAGGGCGGGCGCGTCGGTGGGGTGCGGCGCGGCTTCGAGCGGATCTTCGACCGGCCCGTGCGCGATGGTCGCCAGGATCAGGCGTACCTCGATCACCGCCAGCGTTCCGTACAGCGCGGTGAAACCGATGATCGTCGTCCACAGCATCGCCGGGGTCAGCGTGGAATTGGCGAGGAAGGTCGGCAGGACACCGTCAATCGCCCAGGGCTGACGGCCGAGCTCGGCGGTCACCCAGCCCAGTTCGATCGCAATCCAGGGCAGCGGGATCGCCCAGAGCGCGATGCGCTGGAACCAGCGCGCCTTCATGTGCAGGCGCAGGCTCGCGAGGAGGAAGGCGGTGGCGAACAGCGCGATCATCAGGAAGCCGATTCCGGCCATGATACGGAACGTCCAGAACATCACCGGCACGCTTGGCACGACGTCCCACGCGGTCGATGCGATCAGCGCGGGGCTGGCTTTGCCGGGATCCGCGATATGCGCCTTCAACAACAAGGCGTAGCCAAGGTTGTTGCGGTGTGCCTCGAACACGGTGCGCGCCGCGCGATCGGTCGGGTTGCGCTTCAGCACGTCGAGCGCGCGATAGGCGATCACCCCCGATTCGATCCGCTCCTGCGCCTTCAGCACCAGCTCGGACATGCCGGTGACTTCCTTGTCGACGCTGCGGGTCGCGATCAGACCGAGCACCCACGGGACCTTGACGGCATAGCGCGTGGTGCGGGTGGCGATGTCGGGCAAGCCGAACAGTGTGATCCCTGCCGGTGCCGGCTCGGTGTGCCATTCCGCCTCGATCGCGGCGAGCTTCATCTTCTGGTTGTCGGTGAGCGTGTAGCCGCTCTCGTCGCCAAGCACGACCACCGACAGCGACGACGCCAGTCCGAACGCCGCCGCGACGACGAAGGAGCGCCGCGCGACGGCGGTCCACTTCCCGCGCAGAAGATAAAAAGACGATACGCCCAGCACGACGAGCGAGGCGGCGACATATCCGGCGCTCACGGTGTGGACGAACTTTGCCTGGGCTACGGGGTTGAACAGCACTGCGCCAAAGTCGGTCACTTCCATCCGCATCGTATCGGGGTTGAAGGCCGAGCCCACCGGATTTTGCATCCAGCCATTGGCGACGAGAATCCACAGCGCGGAGAGATTGGTCCCAACCGCGACCATGAAGGTCACCGCCAGATGCCCCAGTTTCGACAAACGATCCCAGCCAAAGAACATCAATCCGACGAAGGTTGCTTCAAGGAAGAAGGCCATCAGTCCTTCGATCGCGAGCGGCGCGCCGAAAATGTCGCCGACATAATGCGAGAAATACGACCAGTTAGTGCCGAATTCGAACTCCATGGTCAGTCCGGTAGCGACGCCGAGAACGAAGTTGATCCCGAAGATCTTTCCCCAGAACCGCGTGATTTCGCGCCAGATCGCGCGGCCCGTCATCACATAGATCGCTTCCATGATGACGAGCATGAAGCTCATGCCGAGCGTCAGCGGCACGAACAGAAAATGATACAGGGCGGTTAGCGCGAATTGCAGCCGCGACAGATCGACGACACCAATATCCATGCGTGTAACTCCATCATCGCCGGTCGACGGCGCAGCCTCCCGGCACCGACGCCGGGCCTTCAACCGGAATGATGTTTAGCAGAGTATTGGGATTAGTACGTATTCGAGACGCTACTGCCGGGCGTATAGGCGGCGTTATGGCCGCACCTATCGTACAAGCCCGCGCTGGAGCGCGACGCGTATTGCCGGGCCCCGCTTTGGCCGCTGCGGCAGGCAACCGTGCCCGCGGATCGAGCGTGTGTCTGCTGGGGGACGCCGTTGCGGCGATTTTGTTTGCCGCCGGAGTCGCAGGGGGTGTCGCCGCAGTTGCGCGCGGTCTGCCGGCATGGCCCTGGGCGCTGCTGATGGGGCTGGCAGGTTTCGCCCGCGCGGCGTGTCTGTGGGGATCGCTTAGGCTGGGGAGCGGCGCGGCGGCGATTGCCAAATCCACGCTGCGGCGGACCGCTGCGCGGGCGGCGCTGCGTCGACCGGCTGGAAGTGGGTCGGTAGGCGCGCTGCTCGGTGCGGTGGTCGATGAGGTCGAGGCGATTGACGGCTACATCGCCCGTTTCCTGCCTGCGCGGCGCGCGGCGGCGATCGCACCGATGATCGTGCTGGGGGCAATCGCGTTCGCCAGTCCGGTAGCGGCACTGATCCTGCTTGGCACGCTGATACCTTTCATCGGGGCGATGATCCTTGCAGGCGGGGCGGCAGCGGACCAGTCGCGGCGACAATTCGATGCGCTGTCGCGCCTGTCTGGCCTGTTCGCCGATCGAGTCCGCGGCTTGCCGGTGATTCTCGCCTTTCACGGCGAATCCCGCGAGGCCGAGCGCCTCGGATATGTCGCACGGGAGGTTGCGGCGCGGACGATGCGGGTGCTTCGCGTCGCCTTCCTGTCCTCGGCGTCGCTGGAATTTTTCGCCGCGCTGTCGGTGGCGTTGGTCGCGGTCTATGCCGGGTTTGCTTTGCTTGGGCAGTTGCCCTTTCATGCTCCCGAACGGCTCGATTTGGTGCGCGCATTCTTCGTGCTGGCGCTGGCCCCGGAATTTTACGCGCCGATGCGCCGCCTCGCTGCTGCCTATCACGACCGACAGGCGGCCGAGACCGCCAGTGCACGGCTGGCCGCGCTCGATGCGGCGGCCATGCCGCCTGTAAGGGAAGGTCTTGCGGTGGTGGCGGCCCCGGCGATCGCGTTCGACCACATCACCATCCGTTACCCGGGGGAGGAACGCGATGCGGTCGGCGACTTGTCGATCGATATTCGGCCGGGCGAGATCGTCGCGCTGGTCGGGCCCTCGGGAAGCGGCAAAAGCAGTTTGCTGCACCTGTTGCTTGGGCTGGTTCCGGCGCAGGAGGGTCAGGTTACCATCGATGGCAAGCCGCTTCTGGAGATCGGCAGCGTCGCCCCTTTCGCGGCCTGGGCGGGGCAGGCTCCGCTCATGCTCGCGGGGTCGATTGCCGACAATATCCGGCTGGGACGCGCGGATGCGGCACCCGCCGAGGTCGCGGCGGTGGCGGCGGCGGTCGGGCTGGAGGATGCCCTGGCGCGGCGCGTCGGTGGGCTCGAGGAGCGGCTCGATCATCGCGGTGGCGGCTTGTCGGGCGGCGAGCGCCGTCGCATCGGGGTGGCGCGCGCGCTGCTGAAGGACGCGCCGCTCCTGCTGCTGGACGAGCCGACCGCCCATCTTGACCACGCCGCCGAGGCCGCGCTGATCGCCGTCATTGCCCGTGCCTGTGTCGGGCGTACTGTTATTATCGCGACGCACAGCGCCGCGCTGGCCGCACTTGCTGATCGCATCGTCGATCTCGGGGGTGTTGCGTGAACGGCACGTTGAAAGATTTGCTGGCCGACCGTCCACGCACCGAACGACAAGCGGTTCGCCGCGCCGTTCTGTGTGCTGCCTTGGTGGCGGTCGCCTCGGTCGCGCTGCTCGCCTTATCGGGGTGGTTCCTCACGGCGGCGGCGCTCGCGGCGGGGGCCGGGACGGCGCTGGCGTTTAATTACATGCTGCCCAGTGCCGCGATCCGGCTGTTTGCGATCGTGCGGACCGGTGCGCGCTATGGCGAAAGGCTCGCCAGCCATGATGCGGCCCTGTCGGCGATTGCGCGGGTGCGCCCGGCGCTGTTCGCCGCGCTCGCGGCGACACCGGTGGCGCGCGCGCTGAGCCTGTCGACCGGGGAAGCCTCCACCCGTTTGGTGCAGGATGCGAGTGCGATCGAAACGGCGCTGGTGCTGCGATCGGGTACAGTCGGCGGGGCCGTGGCGATCCTGTCGGGCGGAGCCTTGATCGCGCTCGCCGGCCCGCTTCCGGTCGTCGCCGTCGCGCTGGTCGCGGTCCTGCTGTACGCGGCGATCTGGACGGTGTCGCGCGAGCTCGAGGCCAGCGGAAGTGCGCTGTTGCGCGAGGCGGAACGGCTAAAGGCCCAGACCGCCGCTCTGGTCGAGGGCGCGGCCGAGCTGCGCTGTTATGCGCTGGAAGATTGGGCCGTGGCGCGCATCGTCGACGGCGGCACCGCACTCGCCGCCGCCCAACGGCGCGACAGCGATGTGCGTGCGTGGATCGAGGTGGCGTCGCCGGTTGCGATCGGGGGTGGGGCGGCGTTGGCGCTGGTCTTGGCGGCACCCCAAGGGGCGGCGATCGCTGCCTTGGCCGCGCTGGCGGCGGCGATGGCGCTTGACGGCCTGGCACCCGCGATCCGGCAAGTGACGCAAGCGCGCGCCGCGCACGCCGCTTATGCTCGGCTCGGCGCGTTGCTCGAGGACGCCCCCCGGACCACCGTACCAACGGTCGCGCTGAAACCAGACCTGATCCTTCGCGGTACGCCGATTGCGCCGCCAGCGCGGATTGCGCTGCGGGGGGTGTCAGGTAGCGGCAAGTCCAGCCTGGTCGAACGGTTGGTCGGGCTGCGTACCCCGATCGCGGGCGAAGTGGCGCTGGGCGGGGTCGATATCGCTTTGCTGCCCGCGACCACGTTGCGAGCGTCGTTCGCGTGGCTGCCGCAGGATGCGGCACTGCTGGCGGGGACGGTGCGCGACACGCTGTTGCTGGCGCAGGCCGATGCGCCGGATGCGGCGTTGTGGGAAGCGCTGGAGGATGCCGCCTTTGCGGAGCGGGTGCGCGCCATGCCGCAGGGGCTGGATAGCTGGATCGGCGACAATGGGGCGAGTCTGTCCGGCGGTGAACGGCGGCGGTTGGCGCTTGCGCGGGCGTATCTCAAGCCCGCGCCGTGGCTGCTGCTGGACGAGCCGACCGAGGGCCTCGACTCCGTCACCGCACGGATCGTTCTCGAACGGTTGGACGATCGGTTGCGGCGGCGCGGGCAGGGGCTGCTGATCGTGAGCCATGCGCCGCTGACACCGGCGCTGGCGCTGGATGGTGAAATTATGCCCGCTTCGCGGACCGCGGCTTCAGACCATAGGGGCGTGCTGTTCGTCGGCTGAAATCTCGCTAGGGTGTCGGTTGGAGGGGATCGATGACCCGATGAGATTGCGGTGGTTGGCGATTGTTGGGCTGTTGGCGATGAGCGCCTGCTCGCGGGCTCCAGCGGGCGCGCCCGTTCAACACGCGTGTGCCACGTTCGCGCCCGGAGCGATGCGCTGGATTCCGGCGGGGCGCTTCGTCCAGGGGGAAGATCCGCATTATCCTGAAGAAGGACCGCCACGCACCGTCACCGTGCCCGGCTTCTGGATCGACACGCATGAGCTGACCAACGCCGAATTCGCCACCTTCGTGAGGGCGACCGGCTATCGCACGATGGCGGAACGGAGACCGCCGGTTCTGCCGGGCGCGCCGCCCGAGATGCGGGTCCCGGGGTCGGCGGTGTTCGCGGTCCCGTCCGGCGACGATCCGCGCTGGTGGCGGTGGGTGGTGGGGGCGACGTGGCAACATCCGGCGGGCCCGAACGAATCGATCGTCGGCAAGGGTACGACTCCCGTCGTCCAGATCGCCTATGAAGATGCCGAGGCCTATGCGCGCTGGGCGGGCAAGGCCCTGCCGACCGAAGCGCAATGGGAATATGCCGCGCGGGGTGGCCAGCCTGCTTTGCCCGAACCGATCGACGCGCACGGCACGCCGACCGCCAATTACTATCAAGGCGTGTTCCCGGCCCGCGATCTTGGCATCGATGGCTATCGCGGTCGCGCGCCGGTCGGATGCTTCCCTGCCAACGGCTATGGCCTGTACGACATGATCGGCAATGTGTGGGAATGGACCAGCGGGGTTGCCGACGGCGACCGGCGTGTGATCAAGGGCGGGTCGTATCTATGTGCCGCCAATTATTGCGCGCGCTACCGCCCGGCGGCACGGCAATTTCAGGAATTGGGGCTCGGCACCGATCATATCGGTGTGCGGCTGGTCGACAATCGCCGCGCGCCGCCGGGTTGATCGACGCGGACCGCAGGCCGGCTCAATCGTCGATATGGGCGAGGATCGCTTCGATGAGCCGCACCACCACGGCGCGGGCCTCGGCAATGGTCAATTCCTGGTCGTGCCGCAACAAGCGCCATGTCTGAAAGCTGAGCGGCACATTCAGCGCATCGACGAGCGTGGTGTCGGCAAGGACGTGCGGCGGCAGCACCGCTTCGAGCGAGCTGCGCTCCAGCCGCAGCATGCGGCGATAATCCTGCATCAGGAATTCCGACTGGAAGCGTTTGATATTGGCCGAGATACGGAAGGGCAGGATTGCCTCGAAGACGAGCGCGCGACGTTGAGTGATTTCCAGCAGCCGGTCGCGCCAGCTCGCCCCCGTCAAGGGTTTGAGCGCCATCGGCAAGACCTGTGCTTCGATGACCTGGGACATTTCGCTGTAGAGCGTGTCCATATCGGCAAAGTGCCGGAACACAGACCGCAAGCCGACACCGGCGGTTTCGGCGACGCGCGCAGCGCTCGGGGCGATATCGCCTTTGCCGACGAGATGGAGCATCGCGGCGACGATCTTGGCGCGGCTGTTTTCACTGCGCGCACGGCGCCCGTCGGCTGCTGAGTTGTCTTTTGGTCCAGAGACCGGCGTCATACTGCGCTTCATATCCACGTGGTGCGCTTATCCCTCTGATCCACCTCGGTCTATTGTCCTCCCAATGTGGCATTGAATGTGTCATAATTTTGTCGCAGGCTCAACCGCAACGACATACGCCCAAGGGAGGAGGGTGGCCGAATGCGCAAATACGGGAAGTGGGCGTTGGCCGTTGCCCTGATTGGCCTTGTCGGGATGACGCTGGTCAGCCTCTTCCAGCGGCAAATCGCGACCGCCATGCTGGCGTGGATTGTCGATGCGCGGGTGGGGCGAGACGGTACCGAGACATTGCCGGATGGACTGCATGTCGCGTTGTGCGGAACGGGTTCGCCTTTGCCCGATCCGACCCGGGCGGGGCCATGTTCGGTGGTGATCGCGGGGAAGCACCTTTTCGTGGTCGATATCGGCGAAGGCGGCGCACGCACGATCGTTGGGATGGGTTTGCCGATCGGGCGAATTGAGGGGCTGTTCCTGACGCATTTCCATTCGGATCATATCGACGGACTCGGTCCGTTGATGTTGCAAAGCTGGATCGCGAGCTCCGCCACGTCCCCGCTACCGGTGCACGGTCCGGTCGGAGTGGAGGCGGTAGTGGCGGGATTCGATGCGGCCTATGCGACCGACTCACGGTATCGCACCGCGCATCATGGTGCCGGCGTCGCACCCCCGAGCGGCGCAGGTGCGGGGGCGATTCCGTTCGCCATGCCCAAGCCCGATGCGCCCGAGGTCGTGTTCGCACATGATGGGCTGCGGGTTACCGCCTTCTGCGTCGATCATGGCCCGGTTCGCCCGGCGGTCGGCTATCGCTTCGACTATAAAGGCCGTTCGGTTGTATTCAGCGGGGATACGGGGCCAAGCGCATCGCTGGTTGCGGCGGCCAAGGGAGCGGACCTGCTGGTCCATGAGGCCTTGCAGCCGCAGCTGGTCGGCTTGTTGACCGCTGCGCTTGAGCGGAACCATCGCTACAATCTGGCGCAAGTCACGCGCGATATTCGCAACTATCACACGACACCCGAGCAGGCTGCGGATGCTGCAAAAGCCGCCGGAGTAAAGCGGCTGGTGCTCAATCATATCGTGCCGCCATTGCCTTTGCGCTTCGCCTATCCGGCGTTTCTGGGGGACTCCGCGCACCATTTCGCGGGGCCGATTACCGTGGGCGAGGACGGGATGCTGTTTAGCCTGCCCGCCGGCACGACCACCATCTCACAAAGCAGGCTCGAGTGACGCGCGCGGTCCAAAAAAGGCTGGCGATGGCGCTGGCCTTGATGCCGCTTCCCGCCGTGGGTGCTCCGCCCGCGCCCCGCCCCAATATCGTCCTGCTGGTGGCGGACGATTGGGGCTATTCGGACATTGGCAGCTTCGGTAGCGAGATCCGCACCCCCAATATTGATGCGCTCGCCGCGCACGGCGTCCGCTTCGCCAATTTCCACGTCGCCGGATCGTGCGCTCCCACCCGCGCTATGTTGCAGACCGGCGTCAGCAGCCACCGCGCCGGGCTCGGCAACATGCCCGAAACCATTCCGCCCGAGCATATCGGCAAACCGGGTTATAACACCGTGCTCAACCACCATGTGGTGACGTTGGCGGAGGTGCTGCACCAGGCGGGCTATCGCACCTATCTCACCGGCAAATGGCATTTGGGCAAGGCGAGCGACGGGCTGCCGACCGCGCGTGGTTATGACCATGCCTTTTCGCTGGCGGATGCCGGGGCGGACAATTTCGAGCAGAAGCCGATCGCCGGGCTCTATGACAAGGCCGACTGGACCGAGGACGGTAGACCCGCCACCTTGCCGACGCCGTTTTATTCCTCGACCTTCATCGTCGATACGATGCTGCGCTACATCGATGCCGGGCGGGGATCGGGCAAGCCGTTCTTCGCCTCGGTCAATTTCCTGGCCAACCACATTCCGGTGCAAGCGCCCGACGCGTACATCGCGCGCTATGCCCATGCCTATGATGGCGGTTGGCGCGCTTTGCGCGCGGCGCGGCAGGCGCGGGCAATCGCCATGGGGCTGGTTCCACCGGAAACGCGCGCGGCGGTGATGCGCTCGACCGCCGACTGGAACCGGCTGTCGCCCGATCAACGCCATGCGGCGGCCCGGGCGATGGCGGCTTATGGCGGGATGGCGGAGGCGGCCGATCATGAGATCGGGCGTTTGATCGATCATCTGAAGGCGACGGGTGCGTATGACAATACGATCTTCGTGTTCCTGTCCGACAATGGCCCGGAACCGACCGACCCGCGCGGGCGGCTGCTCAACCGGCTGGTGCTCGGGCTGCTGCGCGATTTCGCGCCCGACCATCAGGGCGAGCGCGGCACGTTGACCGCGATTGGGCCGAGTTGGGCAAGTGCCGCCGCCGCGCCGCTTGCGGGCTACAAGTTTTCGGCCGGAGAAGGTGGCTTGCGCGTGCCGCTGATCGTGAGCTGGCCCGGTAATCCTGCGATGCGCAGCGGCACGATCGTTGGCGGCTTCACGCATGTGACCGATATTGCGCCCACCTTGCTTGCGCTGGCCGGGGTGCCCGCGCAGACCGGGCACTTTGCCGGGCGGGCGGTGGAGCCGATGGTTGGGTTCAGCCTGGCTGATATGCTGCTGGGCCGACGCACCAATGTGCATGGCGATACGCCGCTTGGCTATGAGCTATCGGGCAATGCGGCGTTGTTCCGCGGCGACTATAAGCTCGTCAAGAACCTGCCGCCGCTCGGCGACGGTCGCTGGCAGCTGTTCGACATCATGCACGATCCCGGCGAGACACACGATCTGTCGATCGAGCAACCCGATCGTTTCATCGGCATGCGCCGCGATTACGACGCCTTTGCCCGGCGCGATCAGGTGCTGCCAATGCCCGCCGGTTACACCGCCGACCAGCAGATCAGCGACAATGCCCTTCGGTATTGGTTGCCCAGGCTCCTCCCGGCGGTGCTGGGGGTCGCGGCGGCGGCGTTCGCAGTCGGCGTCGTACTTTGGCGTCGACGTCGCCGTGCCGCGATCAAAGCGCGCTAGCGCTCGCGTGTCGCGGCGAAGGTGACCTTGGGATAGCGGTCCGCGACATAGCTGACGTCCCAGGCCGTCTTCGCAAGGTACACGGGATTGCCGTCGCGATCCTTCGCCATGGAGGTGCGATTCAAGTCCATGAACGCCTTGAGGTCGGCCGGATCGGCTGCGGACACCCAACGCGCGGTATCATAAGGAGCCATTTCGAGCCCGGCATCGACCTTATATTCGGCCTCGAGCCGGCTCAGCAGCACTTCGAGCTGGAGCTGCCCGACCACGCCGATGATCCAGTTCGAGCCGATCTCAGGATAGAAGACCTGGGTCACGCCCTCTTCGGCCATGTCGTCCAATGCCTTGCGCAACTGCTTGGTCTTGGTCGGATCCTTCAGCGCAACGCGGCGCAGGATTTCCGGCGCGAAATTGGGGAGCCCCGTGAAGCGCACATCGGCGCGTTCGGACAGCGTATCCCCCACCCGCAAGGTGCCGTGGTTGGGAATGCCGATGATGTCGCCCGGAAACGCCTCATCCGCCAGTTCGCGTTCGCGCGCGAAGAACAGGATCGGCGAATGGATCGCGATCGGCTTGCCATGGCCGGTCGGCGTCAGCTTCATGCCACGCTTGAAGGTGCCCGAACACAGCCGCATGAAGGCGATGCGATCGCGGTGGTTGGGGTCCATATTGGCCTGGACCTTAAACACGAAGCCGGTGACATCGGCGCGATCGGGCCGCACCTCGGCGGGCTCGGCCGGTTGCGGGCGTGGGCCGGGCGCGTGGCGACCGAGCGCGTCGATCAGCTCGGCGACGCCAAAGTCCTTGAGCGCCGAGCCGAAATAGACCGGGGTCTGGTCGCCCGCGCGATACGCCTCGACGTCGAAGGCACCATAGCCGCCAAGCGCGAGTTCGGCCTCGTCGCGCAGCGTCGCGAGGCCGGGCGCGCTCAGCACGCCTTCCAGCGCGGGATCGTCTAGCCCGGTGAAACGCCGCGCCTTGCCCATGAATTCGCGGCTCGGCCCCTCGGGCTGGCTCAGCGCATTGGCGTGGAAATCGTAAATGCCCTCGAAATCGCTGCCCATGCCGACCGGCCAGCTCATCGGCGTGACGTCGAGCTGGAGCATTTCTGCGACTTCATCGAGCAATTCGAACGGCGGACGCCCTTCGCGATCGACCTTGTTGACGAAGGTGATGATCGGCACCGAGCGCAGACGGCAGACCTCGAACAATTTGCGCGTCTGCGCCTCGATACCGCGCGCGGCGTCGATCACCATGACTGCCGAATCGACCGCGGTCAGCGTGCGATAGGTATCCTCCGAGAAATCCTCGTGGCCCGGCGTGTCGAGCAGGTTGAAGGTGAGGCCGCCCATGCCTTCGATCTCGCGCTCGAAGGTCATCACCGAGGAGGTGACCGAGATGCCGCGCTGCTGCTCGATCTTCATCCAGTCCGAGCGCGCACGCCGGTTTTGCCCGCGCGCCTTGACCTCGCCCGCCAAATGAATCGCGCCGCCGAACAGCAACAGCTTTTCGGTCAGCGTGGTCTTGCCGGCGTCGGGGTGGGAAATGATCGCGAAGGTGCGGCGGTCGGAGGTGTGATTCATCGCCGCGCTGTAGCGCTTCAGGCCTCCAACGTCACCTGCATCGCGCAGCGCCATGTCGCAGCCGGTGCGATGGTGACGATGCCGGGTTTCTCACGGATGTCGCCGGTGAAGCCCTCGGGGTCGGCGATGCCGTGCCATGGCTCGATACAGACGAAGGCGGCACCAGGTTTGGTCCAGATGCCGAGCATCGGCGTGTCGGGGAAATCAACGCGGAGTTGCGGGCCGGTCGAGGCACCATAACGGACGCTTTGCGAATGGACTGGGTCCCAGATCAGCGCGTCCTGGGTGAACAGCGCGTGGTCGAGGGCGAGGGTTCGCCCTTGCAGCGGGGAGGGGCGGCGGCCGCTGGAAATCGCGCTGCCGACGAGTTCGCGCAAAGGGTCGGGTTCATCCTCGGCGAAGACGATGCGGTGGTCGGCGCGGGGCAGGCCATATGGCAGGGGCCAGGCGAAGGCGGGGTGGAAGCCGAAGCTGGCGGGCAGGGGGGACTCGCTGCGGTTTTCGATCGCCACTGCGATCTCGAGCGTCGCGTCGGTGATCGTGTAGGTGACGCGGAGTGCAAAGGCGAAGGGATAGACCGCGCGGGTCTCGGCGCTGTCCTGAAGCAGAAAGACCGCGTGCGTCGCGCTTTGCTCCACCAGCGTGAACAGGCTGCGGCGGGCGAAGCCGTGCTGCTTCATCGGATAGTCCGCGCCATCGATGTGCAGCACGTCGCCGTTGAGCCGCCCGACGATCGGGAAGAGCAAGGGCGCGTGGCCGGTCCAGAAAGCGGGGTCGGCATCGGTCATCAGTTCGCGGCCGTCGGCATCGCGCAGGTGGGTGAGTTCCGCACCGAACGGGTTGATCGCGGCGGAGAGCTGCGCGGTGGCGATGGTGATCAGGTTGGGTTGGGGCATAGCGTCGATCCTCCAATAAAAACCACGACCACCCCGGCGAAGGCCGGGGCCCAGGCGCGGGCCGGGCATGGCGAGTGCCGTGCCCTATTACCTCGACCCGCCCTGCTGGGCCCCGGCCTTCGCCGGGGTGGATGCGGGGTGACGCTCGGCCTTACCCCCGCAAACTTGCCCCAAGCTTCGCCGCCGCCGCCACGACCTTGTCCGCCACCGCCTTCAATTCCGCCTCGGTGAAGCTCTTCTCGCCCGGCTGGAGCGTGACTTCGACCGCGATGCTCTTGTGGCCCGGCTCGACGCCCGTGCCGGTGAACACGTCGAACACGCGCGCAGCCACGATCGCCGCTTTGTCCGCGCCGCGCGCCGCGCGCACCAGCGCGTCGCCCGACACGCTGTCGGGCACGAGGAAGGCGAAGTCGCGCCGCACCGCCTGCAGCGCCGGTGGCGCATAGGCCGCGCGGGCGAAGCTCGACGCGCGCTTGGGCGGAATCGCGTCGAGATACAGCTCGACCGCCGCGACCGGGCCATCGACGTCGAAGGCGCGCGTCGTCAGCGGGTGGACCATGCCGAACGCCGCGAGCACGGTCTTTGGCCCCAGCCGTAGCGTGCCCGATTGGCCGGGATGCCAGGCATCGCCCGCGTCGCCCATGACTTGCAGGTTATCGACCGGTGCCCCAGCCGCCGCCAGCAGCGCCAGCGCCTCGGCCTTTGCGTCAAAGGCGGTGAACAGTGTGGCCTTGCCGTTCTGCCACCCGCGCGGCCGCGCTTCGCCGGCCAGCACCACGCCCAGCGTCGGGCGTTCGCCGTCGGCAAGATAGCGTCGCCCAAGCTCGAACAGGCGAACGCCGCCAGCACCACGCTTCAAATTGCGCTCCGCTGCCGACAGCAAGCCGGGGAGCAGCGACGGGCGCATCACCTTCAGCTCCTCGCTGATCGGGTTGGCGAGCGTCCAGGTGCCGCCGCCGATCGCCTCGGCCTGGGTTTCCGAGAGGAAGCTCCAGGTGATCGTCTCGTTGAGACCGCGCGCGGCGGCGGCGCGGCGGACGCGGCTTTCGAGTCTTTGCGCAGGCGTCGCGGTCGGCTTGGCGACCCCCGCCGCGCGCGGCAGCGGGGTGGCGGGCACCGAATCGATGCCGACGATGCGGATCACTTCCTCGACCAGATCGGCCGGGCCATCGACATCGCGGCGCGCGGGCGGCGGCAGGACGGTCCAGTCGGCCTCGACCGTGAAGCCGAGCGCGGTCAGGATCTCGCGCTGACGCTCGGGCGCAACCGCCAGACCGCCGAGCGTTTCCGCGCGCGCCGGATCATAAGCGATGCGCTTGCGCGTGGTCGGCGGGGTGCCAGCATGGGTCGGCAGGCTGGCCGTGCCACCGCACAGATCGAGCACCAGCCGCGTCGCGATGGCGAGGCCCTGTTCGAGGAACGCCGGATCGACGCCGCGCTCGAAGCGCGAACGCGCGTCGGAGGTGAGCATCAGCGCCTGGCCGGTGCGGGCAATGCCGTCGGGATCGAAATAGGCGCATTCGATCACGATATCGGTGGTCTCGGGCGTCACGCCCGAATCCTCGCCGCCCATGATGCCGCCAATGTCATGGACGTGCGCGTCATCGGCGATGACGGTCATCGTCTCGGTGAGCGTGTACGTCTTGCCGTTGAGCGCGAGCACTTGCTCGCCCGCCGCCTTGCGCGCGACGAGGCCGCCCGACAGCTTGGCGCGATCATAGACGTGCAAGGGGCGGCCGAGATCGAACATCACGTAATTGGTGATGTCGACCAGCGTGGAAATCGACCGCTGGCCGATCGCGGTCAGGCGGCGGCGCATCCATTCGGGCGCGGTGCCGTTGACCAGGCCGGTGACGCTCTGCGCGTAGAAAGCGGGGCAGCCTTCGGCATCGTCGGTGCGGACGTCGGGGCCCGCGCCTGTGCCTTCGACGGGCGCATAAGCGAGCGGCTTGGCGGTGCCGAGCCCGGCGGCGACCAGATCGAGCGCGATGCCGCGCACGCCCATGCAATCGGGGCGGTTGGGGAGGACGTTGATCTCGATCACCGGGTCGTTCAGCCCGGCATAATCGGGATAGGCCATGCCGATCGGCGCATCGGCGGGAAGCTCGATGATGCCGTCATGGTCCTCGCCCAGTTCCAGCTCGCGCGTCGAACACATCATGCCGTTCGATTCGACCCCGCGGATGGCGGCGACTTTGAGCACCATGCCGTTCGAGGGCACCGTCGCGCCGGGCGAGCCGAACACGCCGACAAGGCCTGCGCGCGCATTGGGCGCACCGCACACGACCTGCAGCGGGCCGTCGCCGGCATCGACCGACAGGACTTGGAGCTTGTCCGCCTGCGGGTGCGGGGCGGCGCTGAGCACCTTCGCCACGCGGAACGCGGCGAGCTTGGCACCGGGATTCTCGACGCCTTCGACTTCAAGGCCGATGCGCGTCAGCGTCTCGACGATCGTCTCGAGCGAGGCGTCGGTGTCGATATGCTGCTTCAGCCAATCGAGCGTGACCTTCATGCGCCGACTCCCTGGCTCAGCGTGGGCACGTCGAGTGCCGAGAAACCGTAATGCTTCAACCAGCGCGCATCGCCTTCGAAGAAGGGCCGCAGATCATCCATGCCGTATTTGAGCATGGCGAGGCGATCGACCCCGACGCCGAAGGCGAAGCCCTGCCATTCCTCGGGATCGAGCCCGCACGCGGCGATCACCTTGGGGTGGACCATGCCGCTGCCGAGCAACTCCATCCAGCCCTCCGACCCGCCGAGCACGCGGCGGCCCTTTTCCATCGTCCAGCCGACGTCGACCTCCGCCGAGGGTTCGGTGAAGGGGAAATAGCTCGGGCGCAGGCGGAGCACGATGTCGTCGCGCTCGAAGAACGCCTTGAGGAAGGTCTCCAGCGTCCATTTGAGATGGCCGAGCGTGATGCCCTTGTCGATCACCAGCCCCTCGATCTGGTGGAACATCGGCGTGTGCGTCGCGTCCCAGTCCGAGCGATAGACGCGGCCCGGCGCGATGATGCGGATCGGCGGCTCCTGCCCCATCATCGTGCGGATCTGGACGGGCGAGGTGTGGGTGCGCAGAACCTTGGCCTCTTCGCCTTCGCCCGCCTTCAGGTAGAAGGTGTCGTGCATCGCGCGCGCGGGATGGCTCTCGGGCATGTTGAGCGCGGTGAAATTGTGCCACTGATCCTCGATCTCGGGGCCGGTGGCGACCGCGAAGCCGAGATCGGCGAATATCTCCGCCATTTCGTCGAGCACCTGGCTGACCGGGTGGACCGACCCCTGCGGTGCGGCCTCTGCCGGGAGCGTCATGTCGAGCGTCTCGCGCGCGAGCCTTGCATCGAGTTCGGCACGGTCGAGTGCGGCCTTGCGCTCGGCGATGGCGGTGGTCACCGCCTCGCGCACGCCCTGGATGCGCGGGCCCTGCACCAGCCGCTCGTCGGGCGACATGCCGCCCAGCGTCTTGAGCAAGGCGGTGATGCTGCCCTGCTTGCCGAGCAGGCTAACGCGGAGCGATTCGAGTTCAGCCGCGTCGGCTTCGCCGATTTTGGGCAGCAGCGATTCAGTATCGGCGAGGTCAGCCACACATATCTCCGTCATTCCCGCGAAGGCGGGAATCCATAATCACATCTTTGGCGATCGGAGCTAAGCCCAGTCCGACCGCCAGGTCCGTCCAGTCGGGATTGGACCGCTCAATCAAATTGAGCTTCCAGTCTCGGTTCCACTTTTTGAGCTGCTTTTCCCGGAGGATCGCGGCTTCCATCGTGTCCGCCATCTCGAAGTGGACCAGATGCACGACCCCGTAGCGGGAGGTAAAGCTCTTGATCAACCCTGCCCGGTGTTGTTGCAGGCGACCGATCAGGTTGGACGTAACGCCGATGTACAAGGTGCCGCATTTGCTGCTGGCGAGGATGTAGACGCAGGGCTGTTTTTCCATGCTCGCTTCACTCCCTTGCCGTCATTCCCGCACAGGCGGGAATCCACTGGCGTAACGATAGCACATCTGCCCGGTCGTTCGCCCTTATGGATCCCCGCCTGCGCGGGGATGACGGCAAGGGTGCGGCAAACCTCCAAAAGAAAAAGGCGCCGGTGTTGCCACCGACGCCCCAATCTTTCGTCTCGCAGCAGGTCGCCTTTAGGCGGCCTGGGGCAGAGCCGCCTTCGCCTGCGCGATGATGGCGCTAAACGCGGCACCTTCGTGCATCGCGATGTCGGCCAGGACCTTGCGGTCGAGCTGGACACCGGCGAGCTTCAGGCCGTGCATGAACACGCCGTAGGTCAGGCCTTCGGCACGGACAGCAGCGTTGATGCGCTGGATCCACAGTGCGCGGAAGTTGCGCTTCTTAACCTTGCGGTCGCGATAGGCGTACTGGCCAGCCTTTTCGACGGCCTGACGGGCGATACGGATCGTGTTCTTGCGACGGCCATAATAGCCCTTCGCCTGATTGAGGATCCGCTTGTGCTTAGCGTGGGTGGTTACACCCCGTTTGACGCGTGCCATTCTTTAATTCCTTTCCGCTCAGCCCAGACCGTAAGGCGCCCACGCCTTGACGGTTGCCGTATCGGCCTTCGACAGCACCTTGGTGCGACGGTTCTGGCGGATGTACTTGGCGTTGTGGCTCATCAGCCGGTGGCGCTTGCCAGCGACGCCGTGCTTCAGCAGGCCGCTCGCGGTGAGCTTGAAGCGCTTTTTAACGCCGCTCTTCGTCTTGAGTTTGGGCATTTTCGTCCTTTCAGTTGTGCGACGATCTATGAACGGCCACGGCAGCCCATACCGGCCGGGCAGTTCCTCTTACTCGCAGGAAGGCGGGCGCATAGCGGTGAGTCGCGCAAAACGCAAGATCAATGGCCGCGACAGGCGAGCAGTTCGAGAATTTCCTCGATCCGCGCCGGGTCGCCCGCAGCGATGACTTCACCGATCGAATCACCGGTGAGCGGATCGCCCGACCAATCACACATCCGCCCGCCCGCGCCCTCGACGATCGGGACGAGCGCTGCGAAATCATAAATCTTGAGCTGCGCTTCGACCACCACGTCGAGCCACCCGCTCGCCACGCAGCCGTAATTATAGCAATCGCCGCCGAGCACCGTGCTCATCACAGCAGCATCGAGATGCTCGAAGGCGTGGAGCTGGGTATCGTCGAACAAAGCGGGGGAGGTGGTCGCCAGCAGGGCCTTGGCAAGGTCGGGGCAGCGCCGCGCGACGGCTGCGGTGCCATTGAACAGGGTCGGGCGGCCCATCACGCCCAGCCAGCGTTCCTGCAGGATCGGCTGGTCGATCACGCCCATCATCGGCCAGCCGTCGATCATCAGCGCAATCAGCGTGCCGAAGATCGGGCGACCGGAGATGAAGGCGCGGGTGCCGTCGATCGGATCAAGCACCCAGGTCCGACCCGACGTGCCGTCCTTGGTGCCATATTCCTCCCCGATGATCGCGTCGGCGGGAAAGGCCCGTTCTATCAACGCGCGCATCGCCCCCTCGGCAGCCCGGTCGGCGAGTGTGACGGGCGAGGCATCCGATTTTGCCTCAAGCCCGTGGTCGGCCCGGTAATAAGGACGAATGGCAGATCCGGCGGCATCGGCGAGAGCCGCCGCAAGGGCAAGATCGGTGTCGGTAACGCGCATCTTGCTTGCGTAAACCGGCTCGCCGCGTTGCGCCAGCCCGCATGCCCCGGTTTCCCGCCCGAGTGCGCTCATCGCGCCTGCGGTCACCCAATGTTAGCAGTTTTGCGCTACTTCGTTCCTGCAGGCAGAGCGCGCTATCAAGCGACGCTTGGCGTAATGAGGCCAATGGAGCGATGGGGGCAGCAAGGGAAGCGAGGCTGATCGCCGTCGAAGAGCGGGCTGACGCCGTCTTTGACCGGATTCGCGCGTTCTTGACGCTTCACCGCTTGGGCCCCGACCCGGTCCATTACGCTTTCGCATATCACGTGATGACCAACCCGACGGGCGCGCTGGCCCGATCGGTGGCAACCCTGACCGAGGGCGGTATCCGACTTTCGACTCGGGACATCGAGGCCCTGGGTGGCGGCCTTGCGAGCCAGAACCCTACGCATTGGGGAGAAGCACTAACCCCCAGGGTCGATGACGACGTCGCGGCCAGGTTGGTGGCACAGACCCAGATGCACGTCGAAGGCTTTAGCGACATGATGCGGTCCATGCAGGAGGAGACGGCCGATTTCGGGCGCGATTTGGCTGCCAGCGCCAATGCGGTGCGCGGGGCCGCCACCGGTGCCGATGTCGTGCGACTGGCGACCGTAATGCTCGATCGCGTGCAATCGGCTGAGTCGCGCCTGGCCGTCGCGACGCGCGAAGCGGATCAGTTGCGCGCGAAGCTGGAGGAGGCACGGGGCGATGCGCGTCGCGATCCGCTGACCGGTTTGCCCAATCGTCGTGCCTTTGAGGAGGCGTTTTCCGAACAATCCCGTAATGGGCAGCGTTTGTGCCTGGCGGTATGCGATGTCGATCGCTTCAAACGCGTCAATGACCAGTTTGGCCACTCTGTGGGAGACCGGGTATTGCGCGCCATCGCGGCGGCATTGCGCGAGGCGTGCGCCAGCCACTTTGTCGCACGGTATGGCGGGGAGGAATTTGTCGTCCTGTTTCAAGGCGAAGATGCCGAGCAAGCCCGCGCTACCTTGGAGACTGCGCGGGTCGCCGTTGCGGCGAAGCGCTATCGCATCCGGGAAACCGACGCCCCCTTGGGCGCGGTGACGTTTTCGGGTGGGATCGCCGTAGCCGAACCGGGCGAGCCCCTCTGCTCGGTTTTCGGGCGTGCCGACCGGTTTTTGTATTTGGCCAAGGACAATGGCCGCAACCAACTTTGCAGCAACGGCATTTTTTGCCAATAGTTGGGAAGTTGTGCCAGTTTATTATTGCAGCGCAAGCGCCTTTCGCCACAATAGTTATTGTACATCAATATCTTGAGAACTTGGCACGCTCCCTGCAAATCCTTTGTGCGTTGGCGGACGGGTGGTCGGGACCGCCAAGTAACAAAGGGAAAATCATCATGTCCGTTCGTTTTGAATCGCTGTCGCGCGTTGCCTTTTCGCTCGTCGCCGCCGTCGCTTTCACCTTCGTTCTCGCATCCACGGCCGTGTCGCTCTCCCCGATCGCATGATCGGCGGAGGCGGCGTCTCTCGCTAAATGTTTGATTGGAGCGCTTTACCGCACACACCGCTCGTGGCACGTTTCCGCGCAACGACAAAGAGGTGGGTATGATCCGTGCGCGCGTCCCAACGGTTCTCTTTAGCCTGATCGTATTGCTGTCCGCCTGCGGCGAGGGGGGCGGCACGTCGAGCGGATCAACCCCAACGCCGACCGCGTCCACCCCGACCCCAACGCCAGCAAGCGGCGGAACTTGTTCCTTGCGGGATCGGCAGGATTGGGCGGCGGCGCAGTTGCGGGAATGGTATCTCTTTCCGGATACCTTGCCGAGCACGCTCGATCCCACGCCCTACACCACTGTAGGCGATTATATCGACGCGCTGACCGCGACCGCGCGCGCGCAGCGCAAGGACCGCTATTTCACCTATCTGACCTCGATCGCGTCGGAAAACGCTTATTATAATTCGGGTACCAGCGCGGGCTACGGCTTTCGCCTGACGCTTGACCCGACGGCGGGACGGCTGTTCGTCGCGGAGAGCTTTGAAGGCGCGCCGGCGCTTTCCGCCGGGCTGGACCGCGGCACCGAGATTCTCGCCATCGGCACCAGTGCGAATACCCTTCGCACGGTATCGGCGATCCTTGCGGCGGAGGGCAGCGCCGGGCTCAGCAACGCGCTGGGGCCGGACACCTCCGGCACGAGTCGCACGTTCCAGGTAACCGACACTGGCGGCACACGCACGGTATCGATCAGCAAGGCGGATTATGCGCTGACACCCGTTTCGAGCCGCTTTGGGGCGCAGATCCTCAACGATGGCGGGCGGCAAGTCGGCTACATCAACCTGCGCACCTTCATTTCGACGGCTGACCCGGCATTGCGCAGCGCCTTTGCGTCCTTCCGCGCGGCGGGCGTGACCAATATCATCATCGACCTGCGCTACAATGGCGGCGGGTTGATTTCGATCGCCGAGTTGATGAGCAATTTGCTCGGTGCGAACCGCTCCACCTCGGAGGTGATCGATTACACGACCTTCCGCCCTGAGAAAGCGGCGAACAACATAACCGCGATGTTCGCGCCGCAGCCCGAGTCGATTGCGCCAACCAGAGTTGCGTTCATCGGTACCCCCGGCACCGCGTCGGCCAGCGAGTTGGTGATCGCCGCCCAAATCCCGTATTTGCACGCCAATGCCGCGCTGATCGGCACCAATACTTACGGCAAGCCGGTCGGCCAGATCGCGCTCGACCGGTCGCAATGCGACGATCGTCTCCGCGTCATTGCCTTTGCGCTGCAGAATGCGAACCGACAGGGGGCCTATTACAATGGTCTTGTGGGAACGGTGGAGGCCAGTTGCCAGGCGGATGATGATTTGACCCACGCAATGGGCAGCCCGCAGGAGCATTCCACCCGTGCGGCGCTCGACTATCTGGCCGGGCGCAGTTGTACTGCGGTTACTGCCAGCGGCGCGTTGCAAAGCGGTCAGAGCACCCGCATCGCCGCACCCAAACAGCCGATGGAACTGCTGTCGCCGGAACGCCCCGGCACCGTCCAACGGGAGGTGCCGGGCGCGTTCTGACGACGTCGTCCAAGGGTTACTGCGCGGGAACCGCATCCTCGGCGGTGAGGTTAACCCGGCTCGTCGCCAGGTCGGTCAGCTTGTCGTCGGTCGCATATTCTTCGTTGAGCGTTTCCTGCAGAATCGCGGCAACATCGGTGCGGCCGAGCTGATTGGCCCAGGCGATCAAGGTGCCGTAGCGCGTAATCTCATAATGCTCGACCGCCTGAGCCGATGCGATCAACGCTGCATCGAGCACCGCTTTGTCGGCAATGTCGCCCGCGACTTCATTGGCTTCCTTGATGATGCCTTCGATCGCCGGACACGTCGCCCCTTTGGGCTGCTCTCCGATCAGGTCGAACACTTGCTCGAGGCGCTGAACTTGGCCCTCGGTTTCGCGCAGGTGGGTTTCAAAGCCCGTCTTGAGCGATCCATTGGTCGCTTTCTCGGCCATCTTGGGAAGCGCTTTCAGGATTTGATGCTCGGCATAATAGACGTCCTGCAACTGATGCAGAAACAGATCCTCGAATGTCACGATGTCTTTGGTGAACAGTCCCACAGCATGTCTCCTAACGCATTTTCGGGGGCGGTACGCCGGGCGCGAAGGGGGCACGCCCGGCGTCTGCCATCAACGGTGCGCGCGCAAAGAGGTTGCTGGGGCATCCCGGAAATCATGTTGACTTCGATCAAGCGACGCCCTTTTACGACGCGCGAATTGATGCGGGTTGCAATGCCTTTTGGGATTAAGGTCCTTTGGGGCCTTCCGCCCCGGTCAGGAACCGCAATGGCCAAGAGCCAGAAGAAGTCGAACAAGGAAGTGCGCAAGCCCAAGGCCGAAAAGGCCCCCAAGGCAAATGCCTCCAACCCAACCTCCAAGGGCCAGCCGGTGGCGATGGTCAATATCAAGGGATGAACATGACGGGCGACGACGAAACCTTCGTCTATGATGAAGCGACCGGCGAATGGGTCGCCGCCAGTGCCGTGGGCACGGCGGCGAGCGAGGATGACGCGGTGGTGGTGCGCGATTCGGTCGGCAATGTGCTGGCCGATGGCGACCAGGTGACGCTGATCAAGGATTTGACCGTGAAGGGTGCCGGGCAGACGCTGAAGCGCGGCACGCTGATCAAGTCGATCCGCCTGACCGGTGACGCGCAGGAAATCGACTGCCGGTATGAGGGCATCAAGGGCCTCGTGCTGCGCGCCGAGTTCGTCAAGAAGCGCTGAGCCTTCCGCGTGGCCGAGCGCGCGATCAAGCTGCATCCGAGCTGGCGCGAACCGCTGTTGGCGGAGTTCGAGCAGCCGTACATGCAGGCGCTCAAGGGCTTCCTCGCCGCCGAGCGCGCAGCGGGCACGGTGGTCTTCCCCAAGCCCGCCGCCTGGTTCCGCGCGCTCGATCTGACGCCCCGCGAGGACGTGCGCGTCGTCATATTGGGGCAGGACCCCTATCACGGCGCGGGGCAGGCGCATGGCCTGTGCTTCTCGGTCCAGCCCGGGGTGCGCCTGCCGCCGAGCCTGCGCAATATCTATAAGGAGCTGGAGGCCGATCTCGGCATTCCACCCGCGCGGCATGGCTTTCTGGAGAGCTGGGCCCGCCAAGGCGTGCTGCTGCTCAACGCGGTGCTGACGGTGCGCGAGGGTGCCGCCGCCTCACATCAGGGGCAGGGGTGGGAACGCTTCACCGACGCCGTAATCCGGCTGGTGGCGGAAAGCGCGCAGCCGACCGTCTTCATCCTATGGGGCGCGCACGCGCAGAGGAAGGCCGCCTTCATCACCGACGCGACGCAGGGTGGGCGGCATCTGGTGCTGAAATCGGCGCACCCGTCGCCCTTGTCCGCGCATAACGGATTTTTCGGCAGTCGGCCGTTTTCGCGGGCCAATGCGTTCCTGGTTGCGCACGGCAGAGCGCCGATCGACTGGACGGTGCCAGAGACGGTGTGAAGCTGTCGCCTAGCGCGGCGCGCGCAGGACGGTGCGCCATCCCGTATAGCCAATCGCGACCAGCAACAGCGCCTGCGTGGCGAGCACGATCGGCTCACCGCCGGTCGGTGCCAATGCGTGGAGCGCGGGCACCTTCTGATAGGATTGCACCACCAGCACGACCATGTTGAGCCACTGGGCGAGCAAGGCGGTGGCCAGGAACAGCGCCCGCCACCGCCCGGCGAGCTTGCCGCCATAGAGCGCCAATAGCGCAACCGCGAGCAATGCCAGCGAAACGACGCCGAAGATGAAGGGCGGGCCGATCGGTTTGGGCGGAAACAGGAAGCCGGTAACGCTGGTCAGGATCGTGAACACCAGAAAGATTGCGTTGGCGGTGGAACGCCATCGCCCGGTTGTGAGGCTCGCGAAAAAGACGACCCCCGCAGCGATGCCGACCAGGCTGATCGCGGTGTGGAGCAGCGTGAAGGCGTGGAGCGACAGGCCGAACATCATGCGGATTCCCCCCGGAATGCTGGTGGGACTGTAACAGAAAGCGCGCGTCGGCAGGAGTCGTTTCGAAGGCGGTACAGAAATCTTGACATTGGACAAAGTTTTGTCCATAGTTTGCGGATGCAAGCCGTATCCTATTCCGAAGCGCGCGAGAATCTGAAGGCGATGATCGACAAGGTCGTCGCCGACCGCGCCCCGCTCGCCATCACGCGCCAGCGTGGCGAGGGGGCGGTGCTGGTGTCGGCGAGCGAATGGGCGTCGATCGAGGAGACGCTGTATTTGCTGTCATCGCCCGCCAATGCCAAGCGGTTGCTGGAGGCGGTGCGCGGGTTCGAGGCGGAAGAGCCGAAGGCCGTGTCTTTCCCGTGAACGTGGCGTTCTGGCCAACGGCGTGGGAAGATTACCGCCACTGGCAGGAGCAGGACGCGAAGACGCTCGACAAGCTCCACACCCTGATCGAGGAATGCCGCCGCCACCCGTTCAAGGGCACCGGCAAGCCGGAGCCGCTTGGCGGGAATTTATCGGGCTGGTGGTCGCGGCGGATCAGCCAGGAACACCGGCTGGTGTACCGAGTGGTGGGGAGCGGGGCTGCGCAGACATTGCAAGTGGCGCAGTGCCGGTATCATTATTGAGGTGCTTGTCGGTCTTGTCCGGTCATCATATATTTCGGCGATGGCGCAGCTAAACGTCTTCCTTCCCCACGATCTCCAAAGTTGGGCAGACGCGCGCGCTGTCGAGGGCGGGTTTGGCTCTACCGGCGACTATATTTGCGATCTGGTGCGGCGCGACCGCGACGATGCCGAGAAGGCCAAGGCGTTGCAGGCAGCGATCGATTCGGCAGACGGAATCATCTAATCATAGATGAGCAGCCAGTAAATCTAACAACTCCGGCAACCGCGACGATACCTTATTTGCTTTAACGTGCTTAAAAAAATCGCTCTTAAGTGCGTTGGGAACCCCTCTAGTCCAGAACCACTCGGCTGTGCCGCCTTCGGCTGAACGAAGCGCATGTGAAACAGCTTGTGGGAGAGATTTATGATATTCTTCACGAATGCGAACTGCGGCCTCATCCTTTTGTGAGGAATTCATTAACCCATAAAGTATTTTTGCTGCTGTGGATCCGTCATAAAGAAATTCTAGGGGGAAGAAGCATTTTTCGGAAGATATTTTGTATTTGTCTAAGAAAGCTTCGAACTCGTTAGTGATTGGAAGGCATAAGGCTTTAATATTTTCCGTAACCGAGAACGGCGTTTTGTAATCTGATACGCCGGTGATATTAGAGAACGCGTTCCGTCCGGCAGTATCAAAATCAAACAAAAAAATTGTTTTAGTTTCGGATATGCCGCTACCATCCGCATAGACCTTCTTTAGTAGTTCTGCGGTCGTAGAAGGGCTACCTTTCAGTTTCTTAACGATCGCTTGGTCGTTTATAGCCTTCAGTAACGGCGATAGGCATGCGACTTCACTTTCGCCTTCGACGAAGACGCAGGGGCGTTTAATCTCTTTTAATTGATTGCTTAGAGCCTCAGTTTGCTGAGCTAATAATTCTTTGTCTGCCTGCAACTCAGACAATCTTCGGATTACGTATGGAAGTTCGTGGAGGCTGGCATCTCCCATTGCACTTTCGGCAAGGTCTACTGTATCGATCGGACGTATTGCCTGGGGAGGTGCTACCTTATCTCCCACACGTCCTTGTTTCGAAACGAAAGCTCGACGTACAACCGCAGAATTATTCGTAGATGATGCTAAATAGAAGGCCGGAGAATGACTTGTAACGAAAATTTGAGTATCGTTGCGGGAAGCAAATTGAACAAACCTATTTGCTTCCGCAACGGCGGCGCCTAAGTCTAATGAATTCTCCGGCTCTTCAAATCCCCAAATGAAGCTCTTATACGAGCTCTCATTTTGATTTATATATCTCAATAGCTCAGGTATGTGGCGGGCTTTTATGCCGTCGCCTTTTTGAAGTAATAGCGAATGATTATCATCTCCGTGGCTAAAATCGAGAGATTTAAATAGGTCGCCCATATCGTTAGGGGCCGCTAGACTAGCGGGGGCTCCGAGTGTCAGTGCCAACGACGATGATAATTCATCAGTGGCGGACCGAATGCTGTTAATGAATTGGCCTGTGGCAGCCTCTAGAGCTTTGCTCTCGGCCGCAGCATCGTACATACGACGAACTAATCGACTAAATGTCTCGACATCTTTAATCGCTGGCACATAAGTATAATCAATCGTTCCTAAAAACTTTGTTATCTGTATTTTTTGTCCTTTGGTTACGCCACGCGGATAAGTGTCGGTAACCTCACCGTCTCTGTTCCACTGGCGTTTTATCCAGATCGTCTCGCCGAGGGATTTACGATAATTTGCCGGAACGTTGAAATAAATGCGGACACTAAAAAACTGCCGACTAGAGCCGCGCTGTGCTTCGAGCCTTCGAGTGTCGCTTAAGTCTATGTCAAAGTCAGGCTCGCGATCGAGATCGCTTTCATAATTGAAAAATAGGTTAAGTGCCCGTAGAAAATTAGATTTTCCACTGTCATTCCGACCGAACAGGATCGTTAGGTCGCCTGCCGGGTTTAAATGAGCCTTATACAGCGATCGGAAATAGTTTATCTCTACGCTCTCTATCAACCTCATTGTACCCCTCCGTCGGCCAAGGTACCTTTAATTGTGACCGACGCAAGGGGGTGGGGGGGCTATGGTTTTTCAGGCATGTATAATTCCGACCCCGTCTCCTTAAACACCCGGCTCATCTCTTCCATCCCCTTGATCGCCGCGGCCTTGCTGGCTGCCGCGGTCTCCGCGCCGGTCGGGCCGGTCGCGATGAAGCCTTCGACGCCCTGATTCTGCTTGCCCGCAAAATCGCGCACTTCCTGCGTGATCTTCATCGAGCAGAATTTCGGGCCGCACATCGAGCAGAAATGCGCGGTCTTGGCGCCTTCGGCAGGCAGCGTCTGGTCGTGATAGTGCTCTGCGGTGTCGGGGTCGAGCGACAGGTTGAACTGGTCGCGCCAGCGGAAATCGAAGCGGGCGCGGGACAGGGCATCGTCGCGCAGCTTGGCGGCGGGGTGGCCCTTGGCGAGATCGGCGGCGTGCGCGGCGAGCTTGTAGGTCACCACGCCGACTTTCACGTCGTCGCGGTCGGGCAGGCCGAGATGCTCCTTGGGCGTGACGTAGCAAAGCATTGCAGTGCCATACCAGCCGATCATCGCGGCGCCGATGCCGCTGGTGATATGGTCATAGCCGGGCGCGATGTCGGTGGTGAGTGGCCCAAGCGTATAGAAGGGTGCCTCGCCACACACTTCGAGCTGCTTGTCCATATTCTCCTTGATCTTGTGCATCGGCACATGGCCGGGGCCTTCGATCATCACCTGCACGTCGCTCTTCCACGCGCGGTGGGTGAGTTCGCCGAGTGTGTAGAGCTCGCTGAACTGCGCTTCGTCATTGGCATCGGCGATGCTGCCGGGGCGCAGGCCGTCGCCGAGGCTGTAGGCGATGTCATACGCCTTCATGATCTCGGTGATTTCGTCAAAGCGTTCGTAGAGGAAGCTCTCTTTGTGGTGCGCGAGGCACCATTTCGCCATGATCGAGCCGCCGCGCGATACGATGCCGGTGACGCGCTTGGCGGTCATCGGGATGTAGGCGAGGCGGACACCGGCGTGGATCGTGAAATAATCGACGCCCTGTTCGGCTTGCTCGATGAGGGTATCGCGGAAGATTTCCCAGGTCAGGTCCTCGGCGACGCCGCCGACCTTTTCGAGCGCCTGGTAGATCGGCACGGTGCCGATCGGCACGGGGCTGTTGCGCAGGATCCATTCGCGCGTGTCGTGGATGTTGCGGCCGGTCGACAGGTCCATCACCGTGTCCGCGCCCCAGCGGATCGACCACACCATCTTGTCGACTTCGGCGGCGACATTGCTGGCGACGGCCGAGTTGCCGATATTGGCGTTGATCTTGACCAGGAAGTTGCGGCCGATCGCCATCGGCTCGGATTCGGGGTGGTTGATGTTGTTGGGGATGATCGCGCGGCCGCGCGCGACTTCATCGCGGACGAATTCGGGGGTGACGTAATCGGGGATGCTGGCGCCGAACGACTGGCCGTCGCGGATCAATTGTTCCTTGGCGGCGGCGCGGCCGAGATTTTCGCGGATCGCGACATATTCCATCTCGGGCGTGATGATGCCGCGCCGGGCATAATGCATCTGGCTGACATTGTGGCCGGATTTGGCGCGCAAGGGACGCCGCACGACATTGGGATATTGCGGCACGCCGGCCGAGCGATCGGGGCCGGTGAGGCCGTTATCCTCGGGGCGGATTTCGCGGGCGTCATATTCTTCCACGTCGCCACGCGCGAGAATCCAGTCGCGGCGCAGCTGCGGCAGGCCGCGGTTGATGTCGATCTGCGCCTTGGGGTCGGTGTAGGGGCCCGACGTGTCATAGACCCGCAAGGGGGCTTCGTTGGCGGAGGGTTCGAGCACGATCTCGCGCATCGCCACGCCCAGGCCCGGAATGTTGGGCGAGGGGACGTGGATCTTGCGGCTGCCACGGATGGCGCCGGTGGTGACGCCGATTTCGGTACGGGCGGGGATGTCGGCCATGGTGTCGCTCCAAAGACTCGGAATGGAGCGAAAACGGAAACCCACTGCGGACACCGCTCCCTCCCTCCGCCCGTGCTAACGGGATCAGGTTCAAACGGGTCGTAGCCTCAGCTACCTCTCAGCTGCTCAGGCGCAGCCCCCCGGGGAATGGTGTCAGTCTAGGCGCATTGGCGGCGGCTGCAAAGCCCCGTAATGTCGCTCAGTTTGCCGCGCTGGTCTTGATATTGCCGTTGACGCCGCCGGGGAAGAACCCGCCGCCAACCACCGCATTCTTATTGAGATACAGCACGTTGAGCACCTGGCCCGCGGTGCGGGCGAGCGCGAGGCCGTTGCTGTCGAGCGGGGAAATGTTCGACGTGACCGAATCGCCGACAATGCCCTGGTCGAGATCGGTCGATCCGTCGAATGCGTCGCGCGCATTGCTGATAAGGCCAGCATTGGTCAGCAGCGACGGAGTCGAGACCGAGCCCTTGGCGTAGAGCACGGTGCGGATCAGCCCGGCGTGATACGACGTGGTGGCGTGAATGCCTGCCGCCGCATCGATCAGCAGGGTGGTCGCGATCGTCGATTGGCGACCGGTATAGGCGGTGACGACCACGTCTTCCAGCATGAACGCTGCCAGCAGGAAGTTCTCGTCGCTGGCATAAGGATCGAACGCCGCGCCTGCCGCGACGACGGTTGCCGCCTGCGCCAGCGCGCTGAAGGCGCCGCTCGCGCTGCCATCGATGTTGATCGCAGGCTGCGCCACCGTCGCCGCACCCAGCGCCGAGCGGAGGAACGCGACATGCGCAACCTTATCGGCGGCGATCTCGCGCGCATATTGTGCGACCAGCGGATCGGTGAAGGTGACTTGCCGCCCGCCCGTTACCGCGCCCTGCACGGTCTGGTTGCCGTCGCCCTTGGCGATCAAGGCGTTGGGCAGGCCCGCGCCAGTCACCGCGACGGTGTAGAATTGCGCCTGGAGATAGGCGAGGTTGAGCAGGAAGTTGAAGCTGTCCTGATCGTTCAGCGTGTCGGTCGAGCTTGGGCTTGGCGTCGGCGTCGAGCTGTCGGTCGCGCTCGGGGTCGAAGTGCCCGAACCGCCGCAGGCAGAAAGCAGTGCGCTGCCGCCGAAGGCGAGCGTCGCCACGCTCGCGCTGCGCAGGAAGTGACGACGCCCGGCGCGGCGGCGCTCCTTGGCATCGGGGGCTGGCACGAGGATATCGCTGTCGTTCACGGTAACTCTCCCATACGGGCGAAGGCAATAAAGAAGGCGGCGCTCAGTTGGCCGCGCTGGTGACGACCGTGGCGTTGAGGCCGTTCGGGTAGAACCCGCCCTTCGTCACTGCCAGGCTGTTGAGATAGAAGATGTTGAGCACGTTCGCCACGAGGCGGCCATAGGCGATGCCATCGGTACCGGCGGGGACGATGTTCGAGGCGGTCAAGCCATTGAGCGCCGCAAGCTGGCTGTTGGCGATCGCTGCCGGCGAAATGCCGACATCGTCCTTGGTCGTCCCGTCCAGCGTGTCGCGGACCGCAGAAATCGCGTCGGCCTGAGTCCGCAGCGCGGCGGTCGTCGCGCCCTTGGTGTACAGGACGGTGCGGATCAGCGCGGCGTGATACGCATGCGCCGCCAGCAGTCCGGCACCGGCATCGCGATAGGCGGGGGTGGAAATAAGCTGTGCCGCCGCCTTGTATGCGGTGACCACCACATCTTCCAGGAAGAAGGCGGACAGCAGGAAGTTCTCGTCGCTGGCAAAAGGATCGAACGCCACGCCCGAGGCGACGATGCCCGCAGCACGCATGGCCACGCTGAAGGCGCTGGTCGCGGTGCTGCCGAGATCGATCGCGGGCTGGGCGACGACGGCGGTGCCCAGCGTGGTGCGCAGGAAGGCGACTTGCGCTGCCTTTTCATTGGCGATCTCGCGCGCATATTTCGCGACGAGCGGATCGGTGAAGCTGACTTGCTTGCCGCCGGTCACTGCGCCGACGGTGGTGGTGCTGGCGCTGCCGGGGGCGAGCTGGGCGCTGGGAAGGCCCGCGCCGGTGACGGCGAAGGCATAGAATTGCGCTTCAAGATATTCGAAATTGAGCAGGATGTTCAGAAGGTTGGTATCGCTGGTGGTGTCCGCCATGGCACGCGAGCCAAGCGTCACGGCTGCGGCGCCCACCGCAGCGATCGCCCCTGCGCCAAGCGCGGTGCGGAAGAATTCGCGGCGTTCGCTGCGCCGTTCGGCACCCGCTTCGAGTCGCTCGAGCAGCTGTGCGCCGGAGTCCTGGGGGAGATCGGTCATGCGGGCGAACCCTCTTTATCGTGAAACGGGCCTTCTGGCGCAGGCTGCGTGGCACCTCGGGCGTGGCGACGCAAGACTGGATTTCGCAGCATTGATCAAGTTTGCGCCAGTTAGAGCGAGTTACGTCCAAGCGAGCGTGCTTTGTCGGCCACAAGCAAACGACCCGGCAGACGCGCCACTGCGCCTCTGCCGGGTCGACCAGTTTATCGGGGCTTGTTCAGAAGGTGTAGGCTAGCCCGACCGCGCCCAGCCATTGATTGGGCGAACCGGCGATGCGGGTGACAGGGCTATAGGAGAAGTCACCCAGTTCGCGCGAATAGCTGCCGCCGGCCAGGACCTTGAAGCCGTGGAGCAGATTTCCGGTGAGCGAATAGGTGACAAACCCGCCCGCCGAATAGCTTTTCCAGCCGCTATGGGCGTTATACGTCGGCAGGCCGCTGGCCAGCGCCTGGGTCGGCGTGATGCTGAAATAGCTGTCGGCATAGCCCTGGCCGACATGCTGGGCCGAAGCATAGAGGCCAACGGCCGCCTTGGTGCTGACCGGGGTGAGATAGGTGAATTGCGGTTCCCAAATGTCGCTACGGTGCCCGCCGGACACGCCCTTGCGATAGCTGACCGACACCGACACCTTGTCATATTTGCTGGTGATCACCCCGGTCTTGCCAATCCCGACATAGCCGCCAAGCTCGATTGCGGTGCCGCGTTTGCCCAGCGCGCGGATTCGGGGGTCATCGATGCTGGAGAGGCTCGAGCGATCGAAATTGACCACGCCGATCGGGCCCAATTGCAGATCGATCGTCTGGCCGGGGCGGTTGGGGATCACATCAAGGCTGGCCCGGTCGCCGATAACCGAGAACGCGAAGCCCTTCACCGAACCGATCACCACCGGCGCGGGCGTGAAGCGATAGGTCTTCGACCCTTCATAGTCGGGAAAATAGGCCCCGCCGATGCCGACCGTGACGCTATCCTTGTCGAAATCCGCAGCGATTTGATCGCGTTCGGACGTCGCCGGACGCTCCTGGGCGATGGCAGGGGCGGCACCGGCCAGCAGCAGTGCGGCGGCGGAAAGGTATAAACGGCGGTTGATCACAAGCAGCTCCGAGAAGAAGATTTGGCGGGTTAACGTCCTCGCGACCCGTTTAGCTCCGTTATTGCCCGATCAGAGCAAGTATCGCATGCGCACCTGTTGCCGATCGGCATCACCTGTCAGCGTGAAGCGGGCTGCCGCAAAGCGCGGCGGGCCGAAGCTGATCGGCGGGTTGCGCGAAAAACCGAAGCCTTCGCGCGGGATACCGGCAAAGGTATCGAGCTTCTTATTGCCATTCTCGTCATGGATCACCGCAAGGGCATAGCCGCCCGGCGGAAGCCCGTCGAAATGGAGGCTGTTGGCGCTCGCCGGGATCGAGCGCGTCACCGCCTTCGCATCGTCGATGCAAGCAGGGAAATTGGTGGGGTCGGCGGTCAGGCAGACGCGGACCATGCCCTTATGCGAGCGCAGGTTGGCGATGTCGACCGCGAGATCAGTCGTCGCGACCGCCCCCGACAAGGAGAAGAGCAGCCCCATCGCCGCGCCGCCGACGCCGGCGAGCCTGCGCATGGGCGCGGGCAAAATCGCCGATGCCCTTGTCGGTACCGCAGAGGCGGTCCCAGAAACGGAAATAAAGCCCATAATTTCCCCGATACAGATCGTGGTGCCGCTGGTGATGGCTCGCGGTAATCACCCAGCCGCCTAATCGACCGGCCCACATGAACCGGGGGAAAATCTCCCACCCCATATGATTGGTTACCCCCATAACCGTCATGATGCCCAGCACCAAGCCCAGTGCGCCGATGTGGATGGGAATCCCTAGCGTCAGTAGCGGAATTATCACAGCGCCGGTGACCGCCTCGATCGGGTGGAACGCCATTGCCGCCCAGGCGGTCGGCGGGCGGCTGTCATGATGCACCGCATGAGCGATGCGGAACACGCGCGGTGTGTGCATCCACCGATGGGTCCAGTAGAACCAGGTGTCGTGCGCGAAGAGGTACAACAGCACCGACAGCGGCAGATACCATAAGGGATAGGCGTGGACGTCGCGGTAGATGAGGGTCCAGCCATGCTGCTGCCAACCCCAGGCCAGCACGCCGGCGGGCACGCCATAGATCAGCGCGGAGGCCAGGCTCCAGCCGATCTCACGCCGGATCTGCGCGGAGAGCCCGTCATACAATCCCGGATGGCGCGCGCGTGTCGCCGCCGCGAACACACCCGAGACGAGGAGATAGCGCACGCCGACGATCGCGGACATGGCGAGCGCTGAGGCGACGATAGCGATGGCAACCATGATGTCGCATTAGCGCGTGTGGTGCCCGGCGTCAGGCGGTTTCGACATGGAGTGTGCTTGCGCCATGCGGCGTTTCGGCTATCGCTTGCCCATGCCTTCGATCATCCCCTGCGATATCGCCATCGTCGGCGGCGGGCTGGCAGGCGGGTTGATCGCGCTGGCTTTGGCCAAGCAGCGACCCGGCCTCGATATCCGCATCGTCGAGGGATCGGACAGCATTGGCGGCAATCATTTATGGTCGTTTTTTGCCAGCGACATCGCGCAGGACGATCGCTGGCTGGTCGCGCCGCTGATCTGTTATGGCTGGACGCATTATGACATCGCGTTTCCGGCGCATCGGCGCACGCTGAAGAGCGCTTATTATTCGATCGAGTCCGAACGGCTCGATGGGGTGGTGCGCGCCGTCCTCCCGCCCGAGGCGGTGATGACCGGGCGCAAGGTACTTGCCGCCAGCCCAACGGCGGTGGTGCTGGCCGATGGCGACCGGATCGAGGCGAAGGGCGTGATCGATGCGCGCGGCTCGGGCGATCTCTCCCTGCTCGATCTTGGCTGGCAGAAGTTCGTCGGGCTGGAATTCGCGCTGGAGGAGCCGCACGCGCTGTCGGGTCCGATCGTGATGGACGCCACGGTCCCGCAAATCGACGGCTATCGCTTCGTCTATACGCTGCCCTTGTCGGCGACGCGGCTGTTTATCGAGGATACCTATTATAGCGACACGCCCGATCTGGCGCGGGCGGAGCCGGGCGAGACCGTCGCCGATCCTATCGCAGATCGCGTCCGTGACTATGGCGCGGCGCATGGCTGGGACACGCGCACCGTCATGCGCGAGGAATGGGGCGTGCTGCCGGTGGCGATGGGCGGCGATTTCGAGGCCTATTGGCAATCGGGCGGCAACAAGGTGGCCAAGGCCGGGATGCGCGCCGGGCTGTTCCACCCGACCACGGGCTATTCGCTGCCCGATGCCGTACGCCTTGCCACCGCAATCGCGCGGGCGAGCGACCTTTCGGGCAGCGCGTTGCACCGCTTGACGCACGATGTGGCAAAACGAACGTGGCAGGCGCGCGGCTTCTATCGTATGCTCGACCGGATGCTGTTCCGCGCCGCCGACCCCGATGAGCGCTACCGCATTCTCGAACGGTTCTACCGGCTCGATCCGCAGCTTGTGCGGCGCTTCTATGCAGGACAATCGACGATGATGGACAAGGTACGGATTTTGACCGGGAAGCCCCCCGTCCCGATCGCGCGGGCGCTGCGCGCAGTCGTTGGGGGAAAGCCGGCATGAGTTCGGCGGCACCGCGCGGTACGCCACGCACCGCGATCGTCATCGGCGCCGGGTTTGGCGGGCTTGCGCTGGCGATCCGGCTGCAATCGGCCGGGGTCGAGACGACCATCGTCGAGGCGCGCGACAAGCCGGGTGGCCGCGCTTATGTGTGGGAGAAAGACGGCTTCGTGTTCGATGCCGGGCCGACCGTCATCACCGATCCGCCATGCCTGCAGGAACTCTGGGCGCTGACCGGGCGCGACATGGCCGAGGACGTGACGCTGGCACCGGTGTCGCCATTCTATCGGCTCAATTGGCCCGATGGCGTCAATTTCGATTATTCCAACGACGAACCTGCGCTGCGCGCCGAAATCGCCAAGCTCAACCCGGCCGACGTTGCGGGCTATGCCAAGTTCCTTGAATACTCGGCCGGGGTCTATGAGGAGGGGTATCGCAAGCTCGGCTCAGTCGCGTTTCTCGATTTCGCGTCGATGATCAAGGCGGCCCCGGCGCTCGCCAAATATCAGGCGTGGCGCTCGGTCTATTCGATCGTGTCGTCTTATGTGAAGGACGAGCATCTCCGCCAGGCGCTGTCGTTCCACACGCTGCTGGTCGGCGGCAACCCGATGAACACCAGCGCGATCTATGCGCTGATCCACAAGCTCGAAAAAGACGGCGGCGTGTGGTTCGCGATGGGCGGCACCAACCAGTTGATCGCCGGGATGGTCAAGCATTTCGAGCGGCTGGGCGGGGTGTTGCGGCTGAACGATGCCGCGGTCGATATCGCCACGCTGGGCGACCGTGCGACGGGCGTCACCACGGCGAGCGGCTGGCACCAGGATGCCGATATGGTCGCGTGCAACAGCGACATCATGCACAGCTATCGCGACTTGCTCAAATCGTCGCGCAGTGCGCAGCGGACCAAGAACGGGCTGGCGCGCAAGCGCTATTCGCCGTCGCTGTTCGTGGTGCATTTCGGGATCAAGGGCACCTGGCCGGGCATTCCGCACCACATGATCCTGTTCGGGCCGCGCTATAAGGGGCTGCTCGCCGACATTTACGATCATGGCGTGCTGCCGGAAGATTTCTCGCTCTATCTGCACCACCCGACCGTGACCGATCCGTCGATGGCGCCCGAGGGGCATTCGACCTTCTATGTGCTGGCACCGGTGCCCAATCTCGGCAAATTCCCGGTCGACTGGAACGAGATCGGCCCGATCCTGGAGAAGCGCATCCTCGACGAGGTCGGGCGGCGGCTGATTCCGGACATTCACGAGCGGATCGTCACCAAATTCCATTATGCGCCCAACGATTTCGCGCAGGATCTGAACGCGCATCTGGGTAGCGCCTTTTCGCTGGAGCCGATTTTGACGCAGAGCGCGTGGTTCCGCGTGCACAATCGCGACGACCATATCCCCAATCTGTATTTCGTGGGGGCAGGCACGCATCCGGGTGCCGGGATTCCGGGCGTGGTCGGCAGTGCGAAGGCGACGGCGGCGTTGATGTTGGAGAATGAACGGTGAAGCGTCTGGCGGTGTATTGCGGATCGGCGACGCCGGCTGACCCTGTGTATATTGACTGCGCGAAAGAGGTTGGCCGGACGCTGGCCGAGCGGGGCATCGGTCTCGTCTATGGCGGTGGCCGGCTGGGGCTGATGGGCGCGGTCGCCGATGCGGCGATGGCGGCGGGCGGCGAGGTGATCGGCATCATCCCGCAGGCGCTGGTCGATGCCGAAGTCGCGCATCAGGGCCTCACCGAACTCCATGTCGTCGGCACGATGCACCAGCGCAAACAGGCGTTTACCGATCTGTCCGACGGTTTCATCAACCTGCCCGGCGGCACCGGCACGATGGACGAATTGTGGGAGGCGCTGAGCTGGGCGCAGATCGGCTATCACGCCAAGCCGGTCGGGCTGCTCAATGTCGCGGGTTATTACGACCATCTAATCGCTTTCTATCACCATATGGCGAGCGTCGGTTTCCTGCGCCCGCAACATGCCGGGATCCTGCTGATCGACAGCGCGCTTGACGGGCTGCTGGCGCAAATGGCGAGCCACGAGCCGATCGAGACGATCACCAAGATCGGCGCACGCGACCTTTGAGCGCGGCGGCACCCTCGCGCGACGCGATCGTCGCGACCGCGCAGGAATCGATCGCACGCGGATCGAAGAGCTTTGCCGCCGCCAGCCGCCTGTTCGCGCCCAAGACGCGCGAACGGGCGTGGTTGCTCTATGCCTGGTGCCGCGCGTGCGACGACATTGCCGACGGGCAGGACCACGGCCATGACATGACCGGGGTCAGCGATGGCCCGGCGCGGCTGGCCGAAATCTCGGCGCTGACCGAGGCGGCGCTGGCCGGGATCGTGGTCGGGGACCCGGCGTTCGATGCGCTACGGATCTTTGCCGCGGAGACGGCGTTGCCCCCGGCGCTGGCGCGTGACCTGATCGCGGGCTTTGCGCTTGATGCGCAAGGGTGGCGGCCGCAGACCGAGCAGGATCTGTATCTTTATTGCTATCATGTCGCGGGCGCGGTCGGCTGCATGATGGCGCTGGCGATGGGCGTGCCCGCCGATGACGAGGCGACGCTCGACCGCGCGTGCGATCTGGGACTGGCGTTCCAGCTTGCCAATATCGCGCGCGACGTGGCCGAGGATGCGCGCGCGGGGCGGTGTTATTTGCCGCAGACGTGGCTCGACGAGCTGGAGATTCCGGCGGACGACCTGCTTGCGCCACAGCATCGCGATCGGCTTGGGCAATTGGGCGAGCGGTTGGGCACGCTGGCGGCGCGCTATGAGGCGAGTGCGCGGCGTGGCACCCCGGTGCTCCCGTTCCGCTCGGCCTGGGCGGTGCTGGCGGCGGCGGGGATTTATGGCGCGATCGGGCGCAAGGTGGCAGCCTTTGGCGCACGCGCCTGGGATCGGCGGGTGAGCACCTCGGGCATCGCCAAGATCGGTTTCATCGTGCGCGCATGGCGCGAGGCGCGGCAGCGCGCGACGCTGTATCCGCCACAGCCGCGCGATCCGGCGCTGTGGACGCGGCCGCGCTGATTCAGCCGAGCAAGGGCTCGCCGGGATAAGGTTTGTGGTGCAGCTTTTGCGCTAGCCAGCCGCCGAGCAACGGCATAACCACCGCGCAGATTTGCATCCATAGCGGATGCGGCAGCATTGCCTGATTGACCAGGCCTGCCACCAGAAACACCAAAGTCACCACCCAGCCGACCCAATGGCCATCGGCAATGCGCAAGGCGAGCCAGGCACCGCCGAGCGGCGAGGCGAGCCAGCCGACGACCATCAGTACTTTTGCGGGCAGGGGAATGCTGGCAATCAGCGCGGCCAGCGTCGCTGTGTCGGCGGCATTGATGTCGCCCGATACGGGGTACAGCGCGCTGCCGATAAAATCGAACAGAGCCACGAGCGCGAACGCGACCAGACACCCCGCGGCGACGGCAAAGAGTTTACGCATTCACATCAGCCCCGCTTTGGAAGCGCGAGCTTACCACGCGCCGCGCGCGCTGGGAATCATCCGCGCGGCGAGTGCGGCACGACCTGTGCCATGCGTTCGCCGGTCGCACGGCACGATGCGGCCACGACGGGGTAATCAATATCGCTGTTGCGCGCCAGGGCGGCGGGCATCGCCATCTGGCAGGCGCGGATCGATTGGTAATGCGCGGGCTCGACGCGGGCCTGCTGGCAGGCGGTGCTGCCGTCGCCGCAACCCATGATCGCCATGACGTAGAACAGCGGTTCCATGATCGTCTCCGTTCGCCTGTAAAACCGACGAGACGCCTTGCTTGTTCCATGAAGCGCTTGGGATACCGCTTGACTGCGCTTACATGAGGGAAAGATGCCCCCCGATACCGCCACCTCCTCGACCGCGTCCGAGCGGCCCATGCTGCCGACGCTCAAGCGTTTCCTGCCCTATCTGTGGCCGGCGGACGCGCCGATGCTGCGGCTGCGGATCGTGGGGGCGATGCTGCTGGTCGCGGTGTCCAAGGTCACCCAGGTCTATGTCAGTGCTTATACGCTGAAATGGGCGGTCGACCGGATGGCGCAGGGCGATCGCTCCGCAATGTGGATCGTGATCGCGTTGGTGCTGGGCTATGCCGGTGCGCGCTTCGCGACGACGCTGTTCGACAATCTGCGCAATGCGGTGTTCGAGCGCGTCGGGCAGGATGCGACGCGGCGCCTCGCTGCGAGCGTGTTCCGCCACCTCCACCAGCTCAGCCTGCGCTTCCATCTGGAGCGGCGCACGGGTGCGGTGACCAAGGTGGTCGAGCGCGGCACCAAGAGCATCGATACGATGCTGTATTTCATGCTGTTCAACATCGCGCCGACGGTGCTGGAACTGCTGCTGGTGCTCAACATCTTCCGTTCGAGCTTCGGCTGGGGGCTGGTCGCCGCGACGATGGCGATGGTGGTCGCCTATATTTGGTTCACGCGGATGGTGACTGACTGGCGCGCGGCTCTGCGCACGCGGATGAACGATCTCGACACCGGGGCGGTGAGCCACGCGGTCGATTCGCTGCTCAATTTCGAGACGGTCAAATATTTCGGGGCGGAGGAGCGCGAGGGCAAGCGCTATGACGCGGCGATGGCGGCTTATGCCAATGCCGCGGTCATTTCCGAAAACTCGCTGGCGTGGCTCAACGTCGGGCAAGCACTGATCACCAACCTGATGCTCGGCGGCGGGATGGCGTTCATCGCCTGGGGCTGGGGCAGCGGCAAATTCTCGGCGGGTGACGTGGTGTTCGTGTCCACGCTGCTGTCGCAACTGTTCCGCCCGCTCGATCTGCTCGGCATGGTCTATCGCACGATCCGGCAAGGCGTGATCGACATGGGCGCGATGTTCGACCTGATCGATACGCAATCCGAGGTGGTGGACGCATCCGACGCTACGCCGCTGCTGGTGGCGCGCGGGCACGTCCGTTTCGAGGATGTGCGCTTCGGCTATGATGCGGGGATGCCGATCCTGAAGGGCATCGACCTGGATATTCCGGCGGGCAAGACGCTGGCGGTGGTCGGCCCGTCGGGCGCGGGCAAATCGACGCTCGCGCGGCTGATGTTCCGTTTTTACGATCTTACCGGCGGGCGCATCACGATCGACGGGCAGGATATTGCGCAGGTGACGCAAGCATCGCTGCGCTCGGCGATCGGCATCGTGCCGCAGGATACCGTGCTGTTCAACGACACGATCGGCTACAACATCGCGTATGGCCGCGAAGGAGCCGGGCAGGACGAGATCGAGGCTGCGGCGCGGGGCGCGGCGATTGCGGGGTTCATCGAGCGCCAGCCAGAGGGCTATGCGACGCGTGTCGGCGAGCGCGGGCTGAAGCTGTCGGGCGGTGAAAAGCAGCGCGTGGCGATCGCGCGGACCTTGCTCAAGAACCCGCCGGTGCTGATTCTGGACGAAGCGACCAGCGCGCTCGACAGCCGTACCGAGGGCGAGATTCTCGACACGCTGCAGGCAATCGAACGCGGCCGCACCACGATCGTCATCGCGCATCGGCTGTCGACCGTGGTCCATGCCGACGAGATCGTCGTGCTGGAAGCCGGGCGCGTGGTCGAACGCGGCAGCCATGCCGTGCTGCTGCGCAAGAACGGGCTGTATGCGGAAATGTGGAACCGCCAGGCGCAGGAGCGCGCGGAGGAATCGGTGGCGGCGGAGTAGGGGCGTTCCATTCCGTCATTCCCGCGCAGGCGGGAATCCATTGCCGCAACGTCGGAAAGGATGCCGAATGTCCGCCACTATGGATCCCCGCCTGCGCGGGGATGACGGATGCTATGGCGATTGCGGCGTCTCCCTTACCGGATGGCGAAGATTACCCCAGCAATTCCCGATACTCAGGGTGCTTCTCGATATAGGCCGCGACGAACGGGCATTGCGGGATGACCTTCAACCCCCGGTCGCGCGCCGAGTCGAGTGCGGCGCGGATCAGTTTCGAGCCGACGCCGCGGCCTTCCAGTGCCTTGGGCACGATGGTGTGGGTGAAGACGATCGTGCCGCCTTCCATCTGATAGGCCGCGACGGCGCGCTTGCCGCCGACGGTCAATTCGAATTCGGCCTCAGCCTTGTTGTCGATAACGGTGTCCATGTCCCGCGTTTGCACGGGGTGGATCGGGTTGCGCAAGGGGGCGTAGCGTGCGCGGCCGCAGTGCCCAGGCCTTGCCGAACGGCGCAAACAGCGCAGTGCGCCAGCCATGTGGGCGCGTGCCGCCTCCCTCCACGCCAAAGCGCAGTGGCTCGCGGCGTGCGGCGGGCAGATGCAAGGTGCCGAACAGCCGGTCGAACAGCGCGAGCGTATTGCCAAAATTGCGATTGTGGTGCCGCGCGTCGATCGAATGGTGGATCTGGTGATGCGCCGGGCTCAGCAGCCACCGGCCCCAGCGCGGGCCGAACGTCACCCACAGATGCGAATGCTGCAGATGGGTGAGCGCGATCGCACCGATCATCGTCAGGGCATTGACGCCGCTGATCGTCACGCCGTGCGGTTCCCCCAGCAGCGGACCGGCCAGTCCTTGCGTTACCCCGATCATGATGGCGGTGATATTGGCGAAGACGATCGTGTCGACCGGATGGACGCGAAAGGTCGTCAACAGCGACAGGCTTTCGGCCGAGTGATGGACCGCATGGAACTGCCACAGCAGCGGGACTGCGTGGCTGAGATAATGGTCGAGCCAATAAGCGAATTCATAAGCGAGATAGAGCAGCAGCGTCAGCACCGCGCCCGCCACGATCGGCGGCAGGCCGAGCGGCGCGACCGGGCCGATCATGCCGCGCAGCAGCGCGGCGATCTGCACGCTCGACAGCACCGCCCAGCCGAACAGCAGCCCATAGCCGAACAGGCTGAATGCGAACCACCACAGATCGGCGCGGCCCGAGGCGCTGGAGAATATCCGGCGGGGGAATAGCGCGCGCCGCCACACCGCCAGCCGGGGCATCGCCCGCCGCCCGCGCGGCACCGCGAGGAACGCGGCGATCAGCACCGTCACCATCAGGCCGAAAATCGACAGCGTCGACCCCGTGCCGAAGAAGGTTCCGCCGAGTTGATTGGCCCAATAGCCGGCAAGCCAGCCGATACCGTCCCAAACCATCGTCATTGTCGCGTGCACGGCACCCCCAGCCGGTCCGGGTTTCGGGATGCGGTGAGTTTAGGACCGGATTGTGAGCGCCCGGTTAATTGCGTGGGTGTGCCCCTTACGCTTCGGGGCGGGGCACGCTAGATCGGGGCATGACGCTCGACCCCCTCCCCATATTGCAGTCCACCTTCGGCTTTCCTGCGTTTCGCGGGGTGCAGGGATCGGTGGTGGAGCGCGTGCTGGCGGGGCAGAACACCCTGGCGGTGATGCCGACGGGGGCGGGCAAGTCGCTCTGCTATCAGCTTCCGGCACTCGCCCTTCCCGGCACCTGCGTCGTGGTGTCGCCGCTGATCGCGCTGATGCACGATCAGTTGCGCGCGGCGACCGCGATCGGGATCAGCGCGGCCACGCTCACCTCGGTCGATACCGATCAGATGGAGACGATCGCGCGCTTCCGGCGCGGCGAGCTCGATTTGCTCTATGTCGCGCCCGAACGCGCTTCGAGTGGCAGCTTTCGCGATTTGTTGGGGCAGGCGCCGCTCGCTTTGTTCGCGATCGACGAGGCGCATTGCGTGTCCGAATGGGGGCATGACTTCCGCCCCGATTACCGGCTGCTGCGCCCGCTGCTCGATGCCTTTCCAGAGGTGCCGCGGCTGGCGCTGACCGCGACCGCCGACGCGCATACCCGCGCCGACATTCTCGACCAGCTCGGCATTCCGCACGACGGGATGGTCGTCGCCGGGTTCGACCGGCCCAATATCCAGTACCGCATCAGCCCCAAGGACAATGCCACCCGCCAGATCACCGATTTGATCGCGGAAACGCCGGGGGCGGGCATCGTCTATGTCCAGAGCCGCGCGGGGACGGAGAAAATGGCGGAGGCGTTGGCCAAGACCGGACGGCCGACGCGCGCCTATCATGCCGGGCTCGATCCGCATGTGCGTGCCAAGAATCAGGCCGATTTCGTCGCCAGCGAGGACATGGTGATGTGCGCGACGGTCGCCTTTGGCATGGGCATCGACAAGCCCGATGTGCGCTTCGTCGCGCATGCCGGGCTGCCCAAGTCGATCGAGGCCTATTATCAGGAAACGGGGCGCGCGGGCCGCGATGGCGATCCGGCGGTGGCGCATCTGTTCTGGGGTGCCGAGGATTTCGCGCGGGCGCGGCAACGCATCGGCGAGGTCGAACCCGCGCGGCAGCCGGGCGAGCGGCAACGGCTGGCGGCGCTGGGCGCGCTGGCCGAGACGGCGGGGTGCCGGCGCAAAATCCTGCTGAAGCATTTCGGCGATGACAGCCCCGAAACATGTGGGAATTGCGACAATTGCCTCAACCCTCCGGCGGCGGTCGACGCGACGGAGGTGGCGAGGAAATTCCTCTCCGCGGTGTTTCGCACAGGCCAGAGCTTTGGCGCGGGCTATATCGAACAAGTCCTGATGGGGCAGTCGAGCGAGCGCAGCCTGATGAACGGGCATGAGTCGCTCGGCGTGTTCGGCATCGCCTCGTCGCCGGAGGAAGCGGCGCTGATCAAGCCGGTGGGACGCGCGTTGTTGCTGCGCGATGCGTTGCGCGCGAACGACTTTGGCGGGCTGGAGTTCGGGCCGGGCGCGCGCGGCATCCTGAAGGAAGGCGAGCGCGTCGATCTGATCGTGCCGCCCAAGCGCACGCGGCGCACGCGCGGCGGCACCGGCGCGCAACTGAATCCGAGCGGCGATCCGCTGTTCGAGGCGCTGCGCACCAAGCGCCGCGAACTTGCGCTGGAGGCAAGTGTGCCGCCGTATGTGATCTTCCACGATTCGGTGCTGCGCGAAATGGCGACGCTGCGCCCCGCGACACTGGCGGCGATGGGGCGAATCACGGGCGTCGGCACGCGCAAGCTGGAGGCCTATGGCGAGGCGTTTCTGGCGGTGGTGCGGCGGTTTTAGGCGAGAAGAAGGGGTTCTCGCGCGAAGCCGCGAAGACGCAAAGAGAAGAAAGGGGGATGGCTGTGCGACCAATCGCTTCGCGCCTTTGCGTTTAGCTTTTCTTCTCCGCGCATCCACAATCTGTCGCTTTCGCAACGCCACCGTGCTGGTTAGATTAACCGCATGACCACACTCCGCACCATCGACGCCACCATCTCCGTCGCGCCGCAGATTGCCCTGGACGATCTGGCGGAGCTCGCTGCGGCCGGCTTTACCGTCATCGTCAACAACCGCCCCGACGGCGAGGATTTCGGCCAGCCGACCGGCGAGGAAATCGCCGCCGCCGCAGCGGCTGCCGGGCTTGGCTATACCGCCATTCCCGTCACCCATGCCGGTTTCTCGCACCCGCAAATCGACGCGATGGCAGCGGTGCTGGGCGAGGCCAAAGGGCCGGTGCTGGCCTATTGCCGCTCGGGCACACGGTCGTGCAATCTGTGGGCGCTGGCGGCGGTGAAGGCGGGCGCGCACCCCGACGCCGCAATGGCGAAGGCTGCGGCGGCGGGGTATGACCTGACCGGCCTGCGGCCGCTGCTCGATGCGCTGTCCACGGCGGCATGAACTGGACGCAACTCGGCTATAGTCTTGCAGGCGTGATCGCGCTCGCGCTGATCGCGCGCTGGTTGCGGCTGGGCGAGAGCCGGATTGCGAGTGTGGCGCAAGCGCGCGAAACCGCCGAGCAGATGCTGGCGGGGTTCATCGCGCATGACGCCGTGATCGGTACCGATGGTGGCGCGGCGCTGGTCGCGGGCAATGGTGCCGTTGCCCTACTCAAACGCCACGGTGCGAGGATCGCCGCGCGTCGCCTGATCGCGCCGCTTCAGCTCAGCCAGGGAATCGAGGGCGTGCGGATCGAAACGGGCGAGCGGCTGTTCGGCAGCGTGCTGTTGTTCGGCGTAACCGATATCGAAGTGCGCGCGATCGAGGCATCGGCCGACCGACCGCGCGATGTCGTGGTCACGCTGCATTGACAAAGAGGCACTGACAAGGGTGTAAGTAGCGTCATGGAGCTGCCCGATCCCGTCCAATATGCTGTGCCCGGCTTCATTGTGCTGGTGCTGGCCGAGATGGTGGTCGCCCGGATGCGCGACCGCACCCGTTACGAACCGCGCGATACGTTGACCTCGCTCTTGCTGGGGCTGGGCAGCACCGTCGCGGGGGCGCTGTCGGTCGGCCTGGTTTATGCGATGGCGCTGTGGGTGTGGCAGTTCCGGCTGTTCGACATCGGCTACCAATGGTATTGGTTCGTGCTCGCCTTCGTCCTCGACGATCTGGCCTATTATGTCTTCCATCGCTCGGCACACCGCGTCCGCTGGTTCTGGGCGAGCCATGTCATCCACCATTCGAGCCAGCATTATAACCTATCGACCGCGCTGCGGCAGACCTGGACGGGCTTTGTCTCGATCGGGTTCATTTTCCGCCTGCCGCTGTTTTTGATCGGCTTTCCGCCGGCGATGGTGTTCTTCGTTGCAGGGCTGAACCTGATCTACCAATTCTGGATCCACACCGAGGTGATCGACCGGATGCCGCGCTGGTTCGAGGCGGTGATGAACACGCCGTCGCACCACCGTGCGCATCACGCGACCAACCCGCGCTATCTCGACACCAATTATGCCGGGGTGTTCATCGTGTGGGACAAGATGTTTGGCACGTTCGAGCCCGAGCGCGCCGATGACCGGCCCCAATACGGCATCGTCAAGAATCTCGGCAGCTTCAACCTGTTATGGGCGGCGTTCCACGAATGGATCGGCATCGCGCAGGATGTGTGGCGCGCGCCCGGGCTTCGTGCCAAGCTCGGCTATCTGGTGATGCCGCCGGGGTGGAGCCATGATGGCAGCCGCGACACGTCGGAGACGATCAAGGCGCAGTGGCGCGCGCGCTTGGACGGCATGGCAGACGGAAAAAACACAGACGGGGTACGCTAAAGTACCAGGGTGGGGAGAGGTCGAATGGAAGAAACCGATATCGTCGTCGTCGGGGGCGGATCTGGCGGAGCGGCGGCGGCCGGGCGGCTGAGCGAAGGCGGGAAATTCTCGGTCGCCTTGCTGGAGGCGGGCGGGCGCAACACCGGTTTGCGCACGCGCATTCCGGCTTTCCTCGCTTTCCAGACCGACAAGACCAACTGGAATTACGAGACGGTGCCGCAAGCCGGGTTGAACGGCCGACGCGGGCATCAGCCGCGCGGCAAGGGGCTGGGCGGATCGAGCGCGATCAATGCGATGATCTATATTCGCGGCAATCGCTGGGACTATGACAATTGGGCGGCGATGGGGTGTCCGGGCTGGTCGTATGACGAGGTGCTGCCCTGGTTCAAACGCAGCGAACACAATGTGCGGCGTGGCGATGCCTATCATGGCGGCGACGGGCCGTTGTGGGTGAGCGACCAGAAATTCGCCAATCCCGGCAGCCTTGATTTCATTGAGGCAGGCGCGAGCCTGCAAATCCCGCGCAACATGGATTTCAATGGCGAACGGCAGGACGGGATCGGCCTGTATCAGGTGACGCAGAAGAATGGCGAGCGCTGGACCTCGGCGCGCGCCTATCTGGGGGATCGCCCGGCCAATCCCGATCTGCATATCCTGACCGGCGTTACCGCCGAACGTGTGCTGTTCGACGAAGGGCGCGTGTGGGGTGTCGCCTATCTGCAGGATGGCCAATCGAAGGTGATTCGCGCGCGGCGCGGCGTCATCCTGGCGGGCGGCGTGTTCGGCACAGCGCAATTGCTGATGCTGTCGGGGATCGGACCCGGCGTGCATTTACGCGAAAAGGGTATCGCGGTGCGGGTGGACCGGCCTGCGGTCGGGTCCAATTTGCAGGACCATATCGATTATGTCGCAGCGTTCGAGACACCGGGGACCGAGTTTGTCGGTTCATCGCTGAAGGGCACGCTGGCGATGGGCAGCGCGTTCTTCCAATGGTTGCGCAAGCGCCAGGGCATGATGACCACGCCTTTTGCCGAAGCCGGCGCCTTTCTGACCGTATCGCCCGATGCCCCCGCCCCCGACGTGCAACTGCATTTCGTGATCGCAGCACTCGAGGATCATGGCCGCACCAAGGTGCCGGGACATGGCTTTTCCTGCCACGTCTGCGTGCTCCGGCCCGAAAGTCACGGCACGGTGCGCTTGGCCTCGGTCGATGCGCGCGCAGCACCGTTGATCGACCCCGCCTTTTTCAGCGATGCGCGCGATATGGAGGTGATGAAGCGCGGCGTGCGCGCGATGTACCGCATTCTCGAGACCGCGCCGCTGAGCAACCACAAGGGGCGCGATCGCTACCCGATCGATCTGAGCGACGATGACGCGCTGGAGCGCCTGATCCGCGCGCGCGCCGACACGGTGTATCACCCGGTCGGGACGGCGCGCATGGGATCGGACGACGCGGCGGTGTGCGATCCGCGGTTGCGCGTGCGCGGCGTGGAAGGGCTGTACGTGGCCGATGCCTCGGTCATGCCCAAGCTCATTTCGGGCAACACCAACGCCCCATCGATCATGATCGGGGAGCGCTGTGCCGATTTTGTGACAGCGGATCTGGGATGATCGTCTAAGCGCTCCGGATGGAACGCAAAGAAACGAACTGGAACCGGATTGGGCTGGCGGCAGCAGTGGTGCTGGTGCCGGGGGGCTTTCTGCTCGGTGCCGCCCTGATGGCGCGGCGCTATCGGCAGAAGAGCGTGGGCGACTCGGCGGCCGCAGCGGAGGCCCACGAAGCGGACCCCGTCATCGAGCAGACGATTAGCGGGTAGCCGGTGCTTTCGCCTCGGTCGGGGTGGTGGCCCGCGCGCCTTCGGTCGGGTGCAGCGTTACAAGAGCGACCGCGCCCAACGCGAAGCCACCCGCAAACTGCCACAAGAAACCCGACTTAAGAACGCTGCGCATTGTAAACCCTTTCGCGCCCGGCCCAATGCCGATCGCTGCGACGCAGCAAATCGACATTGTCCGATCGTTTCGCAAGAGGCTTTTCAGCAACCAATCGTTGCTAAAAGCTGAACCAATGGCTCAACGTACGTTTGCGCAGGCCGTCTGGATGCGTTCGCAGGCTTCGCGCAGCAGCGCGTCGGAGGTGGCATAGGAAATGCGCATCGCCGGTGACAGGCCGAATGCCGCACCCTGGACGGCGGCGACCTTGGCATCGTCGAGCAGATAGGCGACGAAGGCTTCGTCGCTGTCGATCAGTTTGCCCGAGGGCGTCGACTTGCCGATCAGCGCGGAGAATTCGGGATAGACGTAGAACGCGCCTTCGGGCCGCGGGCAGGTGATGCCGTTGGCCTGGTTGAGCATCGACACGACCAGATCGCGCCGTCCCTGGAACACGGCGGCGCGCTCCTTGAGGAAACTCTGGTCGCCATTGAGTGCGGCGACAGCAGCCGCTTGGGCGATCGAGCAGGGGTTGCTGGTCGATTGCGACTGCAGCTTGGACATCGCCTTGATCAGCCACGACGCGCCCCCGGCATAACCGATCCGCCAGCCGGTCATGGCATAGGCCTTGGAGCAGCCGTTGACGGTCAGCGTGCGCTCGTACAGCGACGGGCATACTTGCGCGATCGTCGTGAATTCGAAGCCGTCATAGAGGATATGCTCGTACATATCGTCGGCGAAGATCCACACATGCGGATGGCGCTCGAGCACTTCGCCCAGCGCCTTCAGCTCGGCGGCGCTATAGGCGGCCCCGGTCGGGTTGGACGGCGAATTGAGGATCACCCATTTTGTGCGCGGGGTGATCGCGGCCTCAAGCTGCTCGGGACGCAATTTATAGCCCTGCTCCGGCCCGGCCGCGACGAACACCGGCGTTCCGCCCGCGAACAGCACGACATCGGGATAGCTCACCCAATAGGGCGCGGGCACGATCACTTCGTCCCCGACATCGACCGTGGCGACGATCGCGTTGAACAAAGTGTGCTTGCCGCCGACATTCACGCTGATTTGGTCGGGCGTATAGCTCAGGCCATTGTCGCGCGCGAACTTTGCGACGATCGCGGCCTTCAACTCGGGCGTGCCGTCGACATTGGTATATTTGGTCTGGCCGTCGCGAATCGCCTTGATCGCGGCTTCCTTCACGAAATCGGGCGTGTCGAAATCGGGCTCGCCTGCGCCGAGACCAATCACGTCAACGCCTGCGCGCTTCAATTCCTGCACGCGCGTGGTGATCGCCAGCGTCGGCGAGGGCTTGATGCGGGCGAGCGCGGCGGATGGATGCATAAGAAAGAGCCTTGGGAAAAAGCCGTGGCGGCGGGGAACTCGCGCGAGCGCTTATCCCGGCAGCGGCGTTGCCGCAACCGTGCGTCGCGCACGAATCAGTCCGCGCAGGGCGTTACCGACGAAAAATTCATGCGCCAGATCGGCCTCGGTGAGTACACCCTCGATCGCCCGGCCTTGCGCCAGCAGGTCGGCGCGCAACACCCCTGGTAACAGTCCGTCCTCCAGTGGCGGCGTAACGAGGACATCCCCGCGCGGCACGAACAGCGAGGTGAAACTCCCCTCGGTCAGCCGCCCGTCGGGGCGCACGAACACCACTTCGTCGCTGCCCGCAGCCACACGCACGCGGTCGTAAAAGGCGCGGTCGCTGGTTTTGTGGCGTAGGCGAAAATCGTCGGGGGTGACCGGCAGGGGAACCACCGCCACCGACAAGGGCTGATCCGAAGCCGCAGGCATTTCGGCGATTTCGATCGCGACCGCGCCGCTTGGTGCCAGCACCAGGCGGACCTTGCGCCGCGTCCGCAGGCGGAAGGTTGCCGCCTGCAGCTCATTGCGCGTGCCGTGCCGGTCGAACGCGAAGCCGAACGCCTGCGCACTCGCCGCAAGCCGCCGGAGGTGGCGATCCAGCCGCAAGACGCCGTGCTCGGGATCGAACGCCATCGTCTCGATCAGGTCGAACGCGCGCGCATCTCGAGTCAGGAAGTCGGTCTTGGCACGTGCTTCGTCCCATTCCTCGGCCGCGACCGAATCGGCGACGATGCCACCGCCCGCGCCAAAGCTGGCGTACTCCGCGCCATACGGCAGCGTCAGCGTGCGAATCGCGACGTTGAACATGGCATCGCCATCGGCATCCAACCGGCCGATCGCTCCGGTATAGAGTCCGCGTGCGCCCCCTTCGATCGCGGCGATTGCCTCCATTGCCGCGATTTTCGGAGCGCCGGTGATCGATCCGCACGGAAACAGCGCCGCCAGCACGTCGATCGCGTCGGTGTCGGGCGCGATCGACGCGGTGACGGTCGAGACCAATTGATGCACCGTCGGGTAGGTTTCCACCTCGAACAAATGCGGCACCGCGACCGATCCGGCGCGGGCAACGCGCGCCAGATCGTTGCGCATCAAGTCCACGATCATCAAATTTTCGGCGCGCTGCTTGGGGTCTTCGACCAGCGCTGCGGCAATCGCGCGGTCGGCATCGGCGCTATCGCCGCGCCGCGCCGTGCCCTTCATCGGCCGACACAGCAGCGTGTCGCCTTCCAGCGAAAAGAACAATTCGGGCGAAAGCGAGAGGATCCGTTCGGCCCCGGTGTCGATCAGCGCACCAAACCCGGCGCGCGCTGCATTGCGCAGGCGCGCGTACAGCGAAAGCGGATCGCCGAGGACACGGGCGTGTGCGCGATAGGTGAGATTGGCCTGGTACAGGTCCCCGGCGACGATGCGCGCCTGCACGGCGGCGAAATGCGCATCATAGGTCGCGCGGTCGATCGCCGGTTCGGGCGCACCGATCCACGCCCCCGCCGGATCGGGCAGCATGGCCGGCACCGCGTCGGGGGCGATCTCGGTATAACGTTCGAACAAGCCGAACCACAGCAAAGGAGTCCCGGTCTCGTCCGGCTCCGCTCCCGCGACCGACTCGAACGCCGTACCGGCTTCGTAGGACAGGAATCCGGCGGCCTGCAGCCCGCCAGCCCGCGCGGCGCGCAGCGCCTCCAGCGCCGGGCGGACTTCGGACACCGATCGCGCCGTGACGATTCGCACCGGATCGCAATAGAGCCGCGCCGCTGCACCGCCATCGCGCGCGTCGTCCAGCAGGACGAAGGGGCTCCGCAGGACAAGCGGGTTGGGCGATGGCGTGTGCATAATGTCGTGTAACAAATGCCCCGGCGACGCCCCTGTCGGCAACCCTTGGTTTTCGCGCGCTTGGTTTTCCGCCGCACTCACCGTATTTCAGGGCGCATGACCGCTCAGCCCCCCCAGCCGCCGCTTCGCGCCACGATCATCCCGGTGACGCCGCTGCAACAGAATTGCACGCTGTTATGGTGCACCGCGACGATGCGCGGGGCGTTCGTCGATCCGGGCGGCGACTTGCCCAAGCTGCTCGCCGCCGCCGCGCAGCACAAGGTGACGGTCGAGAAGATCATCCTTACCCACGGCCATATCGACCATTGCGGCGAGGCCAAGCCGCTCGCCGAACAGCTCGGCGTCGCGATCGAGGGGCCGCATGAGGAGGATCGTTTCCTCACCTCGACGCTGTCCGAAAGTGGTGCGCAATACGGCATAACCGGCGTCAATTTCGAGCCCGACCGCTGGCTGGTCGAGGGCGACACCGTCACCGTCGGCAATCTCGTGCTCGATGTTTATGAGACGCCTGGCCACACGCCCGGCCACGTCGTCTTCCACCACGCGCCCTCCAAACTGGCGCTGGTCGGTGACGTGCTGTTCGCAGGGTCGGTAGGCCGCACCGATTTCCCGCGCGGCAACCATCCGCAATTGCTCGAGTCGATCGTCACCAAGCTGTGGCCGCTCGGCGACGACACGACGTTCATTCCGGGGCACGGCCCGGCGAGCAGTTTCGCGCATGAGCGCCGCACCAACATGTTCGTCAGCGACGCAGCGCTCGCCGCCTGAGGGTCAGCCCGCGCGCACCGCGCTCGGGGCGGTCACGCTGGTTGCCGCGTGCGGCAGATAGGGCAGCACCACCGCATAGCCGCCCAGGCCGAGCAGCAGCGCGAACGTAATGATCGTGCCGACCATCCGTCCGCCGGACAAACCTTCCATCCCGAGCGCATGGCCGACTCGGCCGAGCAGGAACACCGCGCTCGCCACCCACAGCCACAGCGACGTGCCCGTGGTGAATTCGATCAGGGCGATCAGGATCAGGATAAAGGGCGTATATTCGACGAAATTCGCGTGCGCGCGCATCCGGCGAATCAGCAATGCGTTGCCGCCGTCGCCAATATCGATCTTGGCCTTGGTACGGACCGATCCGGTGCGCATGGCGAGCCACAAATTCAAGATTGCAGCAGCACCCGCCGTCATCAATGTGATTGGCAACGCGATCGAACTCATCGTTCTTCTCCCCCAGGCACGCCCGGAAACCGGGTGATGCGGCCTTGGCATCCATTCCTCAAGCTTGCAACGCCGCGCAGAATCGCTATAGGCCGCCATCTTCGCGATTTGTCTGGCATCGGTGCCGCTTGCGCGGCCAACCTCAGGCGTTGGTTGCGGAGAGCCCGGACCGGGCGTATCGCACCTGTCAGACAAGCATAAGGTTTCGCCGAAATGGCCGTCCCCAAAAGAAAAACCACGCCGTCCAAGCGCGGCATGCGTCGTTCGCACGATTCGCTGACCGTCGCGTCGTTCCAGGAATGCCCGAACTGTGGCGAACTGAAGCGTCCGCACAATCTGTGCCCGTCGTGCGGCCATTATAACGGTCGTGAGATCGTTTCGGTCGAAGGCTGACCTGACGCAACGCTCGGACAGTGAACAGGGAGCGGCCAGCGTGACGAACAGCTCCCGGATCGCGATCGATGCGATGGGTGGCGACGAAGGGCTGGCGGTGATGCTCGCCGGGGTGGCGCGTGCCCGCCGCCGGTTCGAGGACATGCGCTTCATTCTGGTCGGCGACGAGGCAGCGATTCGGGCTGGGCTGTTGAACCACCCCAACCTCACCGCGCATTCCGAAATCGTCCATGCGCCGGAGGTTGTCGGCTCGAGCGACAAGCCGAGCCAGGCGATTCGCCGCGCCAAGACCACATCGATGGGTATTGCCATCGACATGGTGAAGCAGGGCCGCGCTGCCGCTTGCGTGTCGGCGGGCAATACCGGTGCGCTGATGGCGATGTCGAAGCTGTCGCTGCGCATGATCCCGGGGATCGACCGCCCGGCACTGGCGGGGCTGATGCCGTCGCTGGGCGACAATGACACGGTCGTGCTCGATCTCGGTGCCAATACCGAGTGCGATTCGCGTAATCTCATTCAGTTTGCCGTGATGGGCGCGGCCTATGCGCGCACGACGCTGGATCTCGCGCGCCCGCGAGTCGCGCTGCTCAACATCGGCAGCGAGGACCAGAAGGGCACCGAGACGATTCGCGACGCCGCCACCGCCTTGCGCGCCGCCGCGCATCTTCCACTGGAATTTACCGGCTTCATCGAAGGCGACAAATTGTCGCGTGGCGATGTCGATGTGATCGTGTGCGACGGCTTTTCCGGCAATATCGCGCTGAAAACCGCCGAAGGCACCGCGCGGTTCGTCGCCGATCTGCTCAAGCGGGCTTTCCGGTCTTCGGTCCGCTCGAAGATCGGCTTCCTCATCTCGCGCCCCGCAACCGAATTGCTGCGCCATCATCTCGACCCGAATAACCACAATGGTGCCGTTTTTCTGGGGCTTAACGGGCTGGTCGTCAAAAGCCACGGCGGTGCCAACGAAGTGGGCGTGGCCACCGCAATCGCGGCGGCGGCGAAGATGGTGCGCGATGATCTGACGCGGCGAATCGCGGAAGATCTGGGTGATTTCGAGAAAAAGGCGGCATGATGCAAAGCGTGATTATCGGCACCGGATCGGCGCTGCCGACGCGGCGCGTGTCCAATGCCGAGCTGGCCGAAACCGTCGACACCTCGGACGAATGGATCGTCGAGCGCACCGGCATCCGCTTCCGTCACATCGCCGGCCCTGACGAGACCACCGCCACGCTGGCCGCAGACGCGTGCCGCGCGGCGCTGGGTTCCGCCGGTATTGCGGCGCAGGACATCGATTTGATCGTGCTGGCGACGGCCACGCCGGACCAGACCTTCCCGGCCAGCGCGACCAAGGTGCAGGCGATGCTCGGCATCGATGATTGCGTGGCCTTCGATGTCGCCGCCGTCTGTTCGGGCTTTCTCTATGCGCTGCAGGTTGCCGACAGCATGTTGCGCAGCGGGGCCGCCAGGCGTGCGCTGGTGATCGGTGCGGAGACCTTCAGCCGTATCCTCGACTGGGAAGACCGCGCGACCTGCGTGCTGTTCGGCGATGGCGCGGGCGCAGTGGTGCTGGAGGCGCAGGACACGGGCGCACGCGGCATTCTCGCGGTGCGGCTCCACGCCGATGGCCGCCATAACGAACTGCTTTATGTCGATGGTGGTCCCTCGACCACCGGCACTGTCGGCAAGGTGCGGATGAAGGGGCGCGAGGTGTTTCGCCACGCCGTCGTCAATCTCGCCTCGGTGATGACCGAGACGCTGGCCGTTGCGGGGCTTTCGGCGGGCGATGTCGACTGGCTGGTGCCGCATCAGGCCAATGCCCGCATCCTGGATGCAACGGCGCGCAAGCTCAACCTGTCGCCCGACAAAGTCGTCGTCACGGTTGACCAGCATGCCAACACTTCGGCCGCCTCGGTTCCACTCGCGCTCGATACCGCGGTCAAGGACGGGCGGATCAAGCATGGCGATCTGATTGTGCTGGAAGCGATGGGCGGCGGCTTCACCTGGGGTGCCGCGGTGATTCGCTTCTAATCCCTTCTTACGAGGAAGTAACTAGTACTTTCAGTCAAGCACTTCTGTGTGTTAGGTCGGTTCTCTACCATTCTTCGGGGAGGGAAACGGAATGGCATCTGTAGGAACGTTGACACGGGCCGATCTGGCGGAGGCGCTCCATAATAGTGTTGGCCTGTCGCGCGCGGATTCGTCCAAGCTGGTTGAGCAAATCCTTGGCCATATGTGTGGTGCGCTGGCCAAGGGCGACAACGTCAAGATTTCGGGCTTCGGCACCTTCGTCCTGCGCGACAAGGGCGAGCGCGTTGGTCGAAATCCAAAGACGGGCATCGAAGTCCCGATCGCGCCGCGCCGCGTGCTTACCTTCCGCGCCAGCCAGATGATGCGCGATCGCATCGTCGACGCCGACTGACGCTGACCATGGCGGTTCCGCCCGCGAAAGCCGACGCTCCTGCTGCAGCGGAGTCGGGCGGCAAGGCGGCGGGCGCGTATCGCACGATCGGGGAATTGTCGCGGGAGACGGGGCTGCCGCAGCATATCTTGCGCTATTGGGAGACCCGCTTCCCCCAGCTGCGACCGCTGCAGCGCGCCGGCAATCGCCGTTATTACCGTCCCGAGGACGTGGCGCTGGTCCGGCGTATTGCGGCGATGCTGGAGCAGGACGGCTATACGATTCGCGGCGTGCAAAAGGCACTGTTGCTCGAGGGCAAACCACCGTCGCCCCGCAACGCCGCGCTCGATAACAGAGCGCGGGACGCAATTCTGGCGGTGCGCACCGCTTTGGCAACGGCCCTCACCGACGACGCGTGAGCGGCGTGCCGAAGGGACGGGAAGCGGACCGCGCCCGCTTCCCGCGCGTGCTTCACCCGTCCAGGCTGCGCGACGCCTGTTCCGCCATATCCTTCGACAAGCCCGGCACCGCCACGATCCGTTCGAGCTGCGCGCGCATCAGCGCGGCGCGGCTGGGGTCGAAGCGCTTCCAGCGGCCGAGCGGGGGAATCAGCTTGGCGGCGGTTTGCGGGTTGATCCGGTCCAGCGCGATCAGTTGATCGGCCAGGAAGCGATAGCCCGATCCATCGGCTGCGTTGAAGGCGCGCTGGTTGACGCTAAACGCACCGATCAGCGCCCGCGCCCGATTGGGGTTGGCGAGCGTGAAATCGCGATGCTGTGACAGTTCCAGCACGATCGCGCCGGTGTCGTCGCGCGGGGCCATCGCCTGCACCGAGAACCATTTGTCGAGCACCAGCGCATTGTCGCTGTAGCGATTGTAGAAGATGTCGAGCGCAGGCGTGCGCTGGGTGGAATCGCCCGCGACCAAAGTGGTCAACGCGCTTTGCCGGTCGGTCATATTGTCGGCGGCTTCGAATTGCGCGAACGCCAGTGCGCCCGCATCACCCGCCCCCGACGCCGCAATATAGCCGAGCGCCACCGATTTCAGCCGCCTCAGGCCCTTGGCCTCCGGCGAATAGACATAGCCGTCGGTAGTGGCGCGGGCCGCATGATAGGCAGTGCGCCACGCATCCTCCAGCGTGCGCCCGATATCGCGGCGCAGGGCTTCCCGGGCGCGGAAGATCGCTTCGGGATCGACCACCGTCATCTGGTCGCCGATGAAGCTTTCCGAGGGCAGCAGCACGGCTTCCGCGACGAAAGCGCGGTCGAGCTGCGGGTTGGCGAGCGTGCCGCCGATCGCGGCGATCACGGCGGTGTGATCGACGCGGGCACCACCGGCACTTTCCACCAGCGTATCGAGCATGAGTTGCTGCAACGCTTCGTAGCGCGCGAACGGATCGTCATCATGCGCGGCGAGGAAGGCCAGGTCGGCGGCGCTGCGATCGGTCTCGAGGATCGCCGGGGCGGAGAAACCGCGGTTGATCGACAGGATCGGGCGTTCGCGCACGTCTTCGAAAACGATGCGGTGTTCCGCCTCGGTCAGCAGCACGGTTTGCTCGGGTGCATAGGGCTGTCCGCTGTCGGCACCGAACAATTTTATTCGGAGTGGCAGCACGACCGGTTGCTTGATGGTCTGGCCCGGCGTCGGGGGCGTGTTCTGTGCCAGCACCAGTTCCGCGCGCCCTGAGCCCTCATGATGCAGCAAGGAAGCGGTGATGCGCGGCGTTCCGGCCTGCGAATACCAGCGACGGAACTGCGTCAGGTCGGTGCCGCTCGCGTCTTCGAGCGATGCGACGAAATCCTCGCAGGTGGCCGCGGTGCCGTCGAAGCGGTCGAAATACAGGTCGGTGCCGGCGCGGAACGCCTGCGCGCCCAGGATCGTCGCCAGCATGCGGATGATCTCGGCACCCTTGTTGTAGATGGTGGCGGTGTAGAAGTTGGAGATTTCCTGATAGGAATCGGGGCGGATCGGGTGGGCGAGCGGTCCGGCATCCTCGGGGAATTGCGACGCACGCAGGCCGCGCACATCCTCGATCCGTTTGACTGCGGCCGAGCCCTGATCGGCCGAGAAGCACTGGTCGCGATAGACGGTGAAGCCTTCCTTCAGCGACAGCTGGAACCAGTCGCGGCACGTGACGCGGTTGCCCGACCAATTATGGAAATATTCGTGCGCGACGACGGCGGCGATGCCGTCATAATCATAATCGGTCGCGGTGTCGGGGTCGGCGAGGATGTAGCGGCTGTTGAAGATGTTCAGCCCCTTATTCTCCATCGCGCCGAAGTTGAAATCGTCGACCGCGACGATGTTGAACACGTCGAGATCATATTCGCGGCCATAGACGCGCTCGTCCCACGCCATCGCGGCTTTGAGCGCGGCGAGCGCATGGTCGGTGCGCGGCACGTCGGCGGCGCGCACCCAGATGCCGAGCGCGACTTCGCGGCCCGACATGGTGACGAAGCTGCCGCGATTGACCGCGAGATCGCCTGCCACCAGCGCGAACAGGTAGCACGGCTTGGGGAAGGGGTCGCGCCACTCGGCCCAATGCTTGCCCTCGGGCAAATCGCCCGAGGCGATCGGGTCGCCATTGGCGAGCAGCACCGGATAGCGCGCCTTGTCCGCAGTCATCCGCACCTGGTAGCGGCTGAGCACGTCGGGCCGATCGGGGAAATAGGTGATGCGGCGGAAGCCCTCGGCCTCGCACTGCGTGCAGAGGTTGCCGCCCGAGGCATAGAGGCCCATCAGCTGCGTGTTGCGCTCGGGCGCGATCTCGACCTCGGTTTCGACGACATGCGCCGAGCCCGCCAGCGGCAGCACCAGCGTTTCGCCCTCGATCGTCCAGTCATTGACCGCGACCCCGTCGACGCTGACCGACAATAGCGTCTGCCCCGCCCCGTCGAGCCGCAGCGGGCGATCATGCGTGTCGCTGCGCTGCACGTGCAGCATGGCCTTCACGCGCGTGCTGGCCGGGTCGAGGTCGAAGTCGAGCGCGATCTCGGGCACTTGCCAGTCGGGCGGCGTGTAATCCTCACGGCGCGTAACATGCGGCGTGGCCGTCGGCAGGGCGGAGCTGGTCTGGATATCGAGCATTCCCTGCGATGTAGGGCCCGCAACCGTGCCGTGCCACCGAAATCGCCCGTTTTGCGTGCGGTAATCCCTATGGTAGCGGGCCAGGATAGCAAAAGGGATGACGATGAAGATCTGGATGGCGGGCATGATTGCGCTCGCGAGCGCAAGCGCGGGGCTCGCGCAGGACGCGCCCTTGCCCGACGATCAGGCCGCGATGAAGGCGCATGTCCTGTTTCTTGCCTCCGATGCGCTGCGCGGGCGCGAGGCGGGCAGCCCCGAATATAGGATCGCCGCGGAATATGTCGCCGCGCAATTCTTTGCCGCCGGGCTGAAGCCTGCCGGGGATGCGGGCAGCTATATCCAGAAGGTGCCGCTGGTCACCTATCGCGCTGCCGACAAGGGCGATGTCGTGCTGACCGGCGCGGGCGCGGGCCCGCGCACGCTGGTCTTTGGCGAGGATTATGTGCCGGGCGCGGTGGCGAGTGCCGCGCAGACCGCGCTCGATGCGCCGGTGGTGTTCGTCGGCTACGGGCTGGTCGCGCCCACTTATCGCCGCGACGATTATGCCGGGGTGGATGTGCGCGGCAAGATCGTCGCGCTGTTCGCGGGCGCGCCGAACAGCTTCCAGAGCGAGGAACGCGCGCATTTCCAAAGCGTGGCGACCAAGGCGGTGATCGCGGCGCAGCATGGCGCGGTCGGCGTGGTGGTGCTGACGCGGGGTCCGTTGCCGGGGAACGGGGCGGGCTTCGACCGGCCGCGCACGACCTGGGCGCGCGCCAATGGCACGGGCGAGACCGTCGGCGCGCCGGTGCTGGCGACGCTGAGCGCGACCGGGGCGGCCAAGCTGTTCGCGGGCGGGGCGACGCCGTGGAGCGAGATCGCCAAAAGCGCGGCCGACCGCGAGGCCGTCTTCCGCGCGGAGCCGCTCTGCGTCAGCATGACGGTGTCGCTGAAGACGGCGTTCGAGGCGATGGGCAGCGGCAATGTCGCCGGGATGTTGCCGGGCAGCGACCCCAAGCTCGCCAAGGAGGTCGTGGTGTTGTCGGCGCATCTCGATCATCTCGGCGTCGGGCGGCCCGATGCCAAGGGCGACACGATCTATAACGGCGCGGAGGACAATGCGGTCGGCATCGCCTCGCTGATCGAGGAAGCCAAGCGTTTCAAGGCTTCGGGCAAGCGCCCGCGCCGCTCGATCCTGTTCCTGGCAGTGACGGCGGAGGAGAAGGGGCTGGTCGGCTCCGACTATTTCGCCAAGCACCCGACCGTGCCGATCTCCAGCATCGTCGCCGACGTCAATCTCGATATGCCGATCCTGTCTTACGCCTTTGAAGACATGACGGTGTTCGGGGCCGATCGCTCAACCTTGGGGCCGCTCGTCGCGCAGGCGGTCGGCACCTTGGGGGTGACGATGTCGCCCGATCCCGATCCGGCGCAGGGCATTTTCGTGCGCTCCGATCATTATCGCTTCGTCCAGCAAGGCGTGCCCTCGGTGTTCCTGTGGCCAGGGCAGAAGGGGCCGGGCAAGGCGGCGACGGCGGAGTTCTTCGCGCACCGCTATCACCAGCCGGCCGACGACCTGTCGCAGCCGATCGACTGGGCGCAGGGCATCCGTTTTGTCGATGCCAATTATGCGATCGCGCGCGCGATTGCCGATGGCGATGCGCGGCCGCGCTGGAACAAGGGCGATTTCTTCGGGTTGCTGTACAATGGCTATGGGGCGAAGTGATGTGCGGCTGCTGATCTTCGGGCTTGGCTATACCGCGCAAGTGCTGGCGGCGCGGGTGCGCGGCGCAGGCGGGGTGGTGGTCGGCACCACGCGCGACGGGCGCGACGGTACGATCCGCTTCGATGATGGCGCGGCGGTTGCGCTGGAACTGGGCGCGGCGACGCATATCCTGTCCTCGGTGCCGCCTGCGGGCGAGATCGATCCGGTGCTGGTCACCTATGGCACGGCCCTGCGCGCGAGCGGGGCGTGGCTCGGCTACCTGTCCTCGACCGGGGTTTACGGCGATGCTGGCGGGGCGTGGGTCGATGAGAGTGCCGCGATCGGCAGCGGTCGCCGCAATGCGCGGGCCGAAGCCGATGCCGCGTGGCAGGAGATCGGCGCTCGGGTGTTTCGCTTGCCGGGCATTTACGGTCCGGGGCGGTCGCCGCTGGATCGTGTCGCCAGCGGTATGGCGCACCGCGTCGATGTCGCCGACCAGGTGTTCAGCCGTTGCCATGTCGACGACATAGCGCGCGGGGTGATCGCGGGGTTCGATGCGCCACGGGGGGCATACAATCTCGCCGACGATCTCCCCGCCAGCCAGAATGCGGTGGTGGCGTTCGCGGCGCGGCTGTTGGGGCTCGCCGCGCCTGCCTTCGTGCCGCTGGAGACGCTGTCGCCAATGGCGCGCGGTTTCTATGCCGAGAATCGGCGGGTGGCGAACGGCAAGGCGAAGCGCGTGCTCGGCTGGTCGCCGCGTTACCCCGATTACCGCGCGGGTCTGCGCGCCCTGAGCGCGATGATCAGGCCGCCGATCACCAAGGCCGCGCCTGCCCCTGCGAGCAGCGACCAGCGATAGCCCTCGAACAGCGTCGACAGACACATGGCGATGACCGGGACGAGCACCCCCGAATAGGCCGCCTTGGCCGGGCCGATCACGCGGATCACGCCGAAATAGAGCGGGAAGGCGATCGCCGAGGCGAACACGCCGAGATACAGCGTGGCGGCGAGATAGGGCAAGGTCGGCTCGATCACCGGTGGCCCGGTGGTCACCCAGGCAAAGGTGGCATCGAAGGCGGCACCGATCAGCATCGCCACCGCCAGGGTCGAATTCATCGGATAGGCGCGCGCGGTGCGCGTGCCTTGCATGACATTGGCGGTCGAGGCGGAGAAGATCGCCAGCGTGGTGAAGCCGATCCCGGTCAGCACTTCGCCGGGGCCATGCGGATCGATCCTTATCTCGCGCAGGAACAGCAAGGTGACCCCGATCATCGCCACGCCGACCCCGACGAGCAATTGCCGCCCGAGCCGCTGGCCGAGGAAAATCCGCCCGAACAAGGCGTTGGGCAGCAGCATCAGCGCGAACACCACCGCCACCAGCCCGGAGGCGATATGCGCCTCGGCGCGATAGACGAAGTTGAAGTTGAGGCAGAACTGCATCAGCCCCAGCAAGGCGGCAAAGCCCCAGCCGCGCCCATCGAGCCGGATGCGCTCTCCCCGCAGCGTGGCATAGCCGAGCATCACGATGCCCGCGACGAGGAAGCGATAGGTGACCGACCAGCTTGGCGGGACCACGCCCAATTGCCCGCGAATGACCAGCCAAGTCGATCCCCAGATCAGCGTGACGATGCCGAACGGAATCAGTATCGCGAGGCGGCTGGAATTGGGGGGCGGCGCGTCGCTCAAAGCGCAGCGATCGCGTCGGCGAGCGGGCGGATGTCTTCAGGCCGCTGGTTCCACGAGATGACCAGTCGCGCTTCGCCCGGACCCCAATCATAGAAATCGAAACCGAGCGCGCGCAGTTTCTCGGCCTCGGCGGCGGTAACGCGCAGGAACACTTCATTCGCCTCGACCGGATTGACCAGCCGGTCGCCCGCCGCCTGCGCCAGCAAGGCCGCCCCGGCATTGGCACCCCGCGCCAGATCGAGCCACAGATTGCCGTCGAGCATCGCCAGCAATTGCGCGGCGAGATAGCGTCCCTTGGACAGCAGCAGCCCGGCGCGCTTGCGGCGATAGAGCGTCGCGGCGGCAAGCTCTGGCTTGAAGAAGATCAGCGCCTCGGCGCTCATCCCGCCATTCTTGACGAAGCCGAAGCTCAACGCATCGACCCCGGCACGCCACGTCACGTCGGCGGGCGCGCAGCCGAGATGCGCGACGGCATTGGCGAAGCGCGCGCCATCCATATGCAGGCCGAGCCCGCGTTCGCGCGCGAGATGGCCGATCGCGGCGACGTCATTGGGGGTATAGACCAGCCCATATTCGGTGGCGTTGGTGATCGAGATCGCGTGCGGCTGCACCTGATGAACGTCGGTGCGCGTCGCATCGAGCACGGCGGCGATCGTCTCGGGTGTCAGCTTGGCGCCATCGCCCTCGGCCAGCAGCAATTTGGCGCCGTGCGTGTAGAATTCGGGCGCGCCGGCTTCGTCATTCTGGATATGCGCGTCGCGGTGGCACACGATCGCGCCGTGGGGCGGGCACAGAGCGGCGAGCGCGAGGCAATTGGCCGCCGTGCCCGAGGGCACCCACAAGGCGCGCACCGGGGTTTCGAACAGCTCCGAAAAACGCGCGTCGAGCTGTTTGCTCCAGCCATCGCCGTCATATGCGGTGTCGAGCACATTGGCGTCGGCCATGGCGGCGAGGACGGTGGCGTGGACGGGGGCGGCGTTGTCGGAGAAGAAGCGCATGGCACAGCAATGCGGGCGTGCTTGCCCGGCGTCAACCGGCGCTATTGGTCGTCGTTCGGATCACTCTGGTCGCGGCGCGGGGCGCGATCGTCGGGGGCATCGCGGCGGCGGTCGCGCTGGTCGGGGCGGCTGGGCGCGAAGTCGATTTCGCCATTGCGCAACCGTATCCGTCCGACGCCCGGAATCTCGCCCTCGACCGGGGGGATCGCGCTGGGATCGAGGAAGTTTTCGAGCGCGTCGCCCAGCGAATTGCCCGCATCGGGATCGACCTCCTCGACCGGCTCGGGCGCGGCGGCGGGGCCGACGCCAAGCGCGGTCTGCATGAAATCGCGCCACACCCGCGCGGGAATGCCGCCGCCTGACAGACCGGCATTAGGGGTGTTGTCGTCATTGCCGACCCAAACGCCGACGACCAGGCCATTGGCGAAGCCGACGAACAAGGCATCGCGGCTGTCCTGCGTGGTGCCGGTCTTGCCATAGGTTTTGACCGAGAGAGCCGCGGCACGCCCGGTGCCGGTTTCGGCGGAGGCGGAGAGCAAATCGAGCATCTCGTCATGGATCGTGCCGTCGAGCGCGCGCGTGCGATCGGTCAGCGCCGCCATGATGCCGTGCTCCGCCGGAGCGGCCTCCAGCCCGTGCGCGTGGACCGGATAGCGTTCGGCCAGGATCGCGGCATAGGCCGAGGTCAGTTCGAGCAGCGACATGCTCGACGTGCCGAGCGCGATCGTCGCTTCATTGGGAATGGGCGAGGTGACGCCGAGATCGCGCGCCGCCTGGATGACATTGGCGACGCCGACTTGCTGGGTGATCCGTGCCGCTGCCACGTTGGACGAGCGCGCGAACGCCTGGCGCAGCGTAATCGGCCCGAGATAGCGGCCATCGGCGTTCTTGGGCGACCAATTGGCGATGGTGACGGGCTTGTCGTCGATCACCGAATCGGGCGTCATGCCGTGGCGCATCGCTGCCAGATAGACGAACAGCTTGAAGGCAGAGCCCGGCTGGCGCTGGGCTTGCGTCGCGCGGTTGAACGGGCTGTCGGCATAGGATTTGCCGCCAACCATCGCGACGACGCGGCCATCGGGGCGCATCGCGACCAGGGCGACTTGCGCCTGACGCAAGCCCGCACGCCGCACTGCATGTTCGGCGGCGCGTTGCAGGCGGCGGTCGAGCGTGGTCTGTACCGTCGTCTCGGTAGCGATCTCGCCCGCGCGGTCGCGCGCCTCGGGCAGCACCCAATCGGCGAAATAGGTGCCGTTGGGCAGCACCTGGGTATGATCGGCAATCGGTCGCGCTGGACGGACTTCGGCCGCGTCGGCTTTATCGAGGAAACCCGCATCGACCATCGCCGCGACGACCAAGGCGGCCCGGTCACGCGCGCCCTTCAGGTTGATGGTGGGGGCGAGCTTGGACGGGGCCTTGACCAGCCCGGCCAGCATCGCCGCCTGGCCGATCGACAGATTTTCCGGCGTCCGCCCGAAATAATGCCGCGCGGCGGCGCGCAGGCCATAAACGTTATCGCCGAAATAGACGTTCGACAGATAGCGCGACAGGATCTGGTCCTTGGTCAGCCACGCCTCCAGCCAGAAGGCGATCATCACTTCGCGGATTTTGCGCGCGGCGGTGCGATCCGAATCGAGAAAGGCGTTCTTGGCGAGCTGCTGCGTGATCGTGCTGCCGCCCTGATCGCGGCCCTTGGAGGTGATGTTGTGGAAGAAGGCGCGGGTGATGCCGCGCGGATCGATTCCCCAATGCGTGCGGAAACGGCGGTCCTCGATCGCCAGGAACGCGTTGGTGACGTTTTTCGGCAGCTTGGCGGCATCGACCGGCGCGCCCAGAATCGCGCCGCGCCGCGCGATCGGCGTGCCGTCATCGGCGAGCAGGGTGATGCTGGGCGGGGTCGGCGGCTGCAACGATTTCGACAAGGGCGCGGTGACCGCGAGCCAGCCGACCGCGAACACGAACAATACGATCAGCGCGGCGATGCCGCGCATGACCCAGCGCAGCCGGTTGGGCCGCTGCACCACCGGCAGGGTGGTCGTATAGCCGTCGTCCTCATCGGCGTAAGGCTCACCCTCGGCCTGGTAGCTCGGCCCCCCATGACGTTCGGGCGGCGGCATACCGCCGGTCAGCTCGAGCGCATCGTCCGCGCGCTGCGGCCGATCGGCCGGATCGAAGGGATAGGAACGCATGGACTAGATCCCGCTACACCGAAAGCGTGTGTTACTCATATAAAACAGATCGTGCAAGCAAGGGTCACGCATCGATGCCGGGTGTAGCAGCGCGGGGGGCAAGGCGCGAGGGGGAGCCGATCGGGCCCCAGTTGGCGATTGAGCCCGGCGCGCGCGCCCGCTATCGAACGCGGACCGTGGCCGTGTGCCGCCCCGCTGCGAAAGATTTCCCCGATGGCCGATTCCGCGCCCGATCTGCCCCTTGTCGTCGGGATTGGCGGCACGATCGGAGGGGTGTCCTCGACCGAGCGCGCGCTGGCGATCGCGCTGGACGCGGCGGCACGCGAAGGTTTTCGCACGCGCATGTTCGGCGGTGCCGACATGGCGCAGCTGCCGCTTTATGATCCAAGAGCGACGACGCGGACCCCGCAGGAGCGCGAGTTCGTCGATACCGTGCGGCAAGCCTCGGCGCTGATCATCGCCTCGCCCGGCTATCACGGCAGCATTTCGGGCGTGGTCAAGAATGCGCTCGACTTGCTCGAGGAAACCGCGCGCGATCCGCATCGTCCATATCTGGCCGATATGCCGGTCGGCTTGATCGCGACGGCCTATGGCTGGCAGGCGACGGGCAGCACCATCGCCGCGCTGCGCTCGATCGTCCATGCCCTGCGCGGCTGGCCGACGCCGTTCGCGGCGGCGGTCAACACGCAACTCACCAAATTCGATGCCGAGGGCGGCGCGAGCGACCCCGCCGTGATCGAACAGCTTTCGCTGGTCGGGCAGCAAGTCGCGCGCTTTGCGCCGCTGGCGATCCAGCATGGCTGAGTGGCTCCGCCAACCCATCGCGCGGCGCAGCGCGCTGACGCTCGGTGCGGGCGCACTGGCGAGCAGTCCGCTGTGGGCGCAATCCCTGGTCGATCTTGGCTTTTCGCAGGGCGATGGCCGCCGCCCGCTGACCGATGCTTTTCCGGGCAAGCGCGGCATGATCCTGCAGCGCGTGCGCGCGCCGCTGCTCGAAACGCCGATGGCGGCGTTTGACGGGGAATTGGGCGCATCGACCTTCACCCCGAACGACCGCTTCTTCGTGCGCTGGCATTATGCCGACATTCCGCTGTCGGTCGATGTCGACAGCTTCCGCTTGCAGGTCGGCGGGGCGGTCAAGCACCCGCTGTCGCTGAGCCTCAAGCAGCTACAGTCGCTGCCGCAAGTCGAGATCGCGGCGGTCAACCAATGTTCGGGCAATTCGCGTGGGGCTTTCGGTCCGCGCGTGGCGGGCGCGCAATGGGGCAATGGCGCGATCGGCAATGCGCTGTGGACCGGGGTGCGTTTGCGCGATCTGCTGGAACGTGCAGGCGTCGCGCCGGGCGCGGTGCAGGTGCAGTTTGCCGGGCTCGATCGTCCACCGGGCGATGCGCCGTGGTTCGCCAAGTCGCTGGCGATCGACCATGCCCGCGCCGACGAGGTGATCGTGGCGTACGGCATGAACGGTGCGCAACTCCCGCTGCTCAACGGCTTTCCGCTGCGGCTGATCGTGCCGGGCTGGTTCTCGACCTATTGGGTCAAGGCGCTTGACCGCATCACCGTGCTCGCCGCGCCCGACACCGGCTATTGGATGGACAAGGCCTATCGCATCCCGGCGACCCCGCGCGCAAACGTGGTGCCGGGGGCCAAGGATTTTCCGACCGTGCCGATCGGGCGGATGCTGCCGCGTGCCTTCTTCACGCGCGCCGATGCGGGCGGCGTGCGCGGTGTAGCGCTGGGCGGCGCGGGCGGGGTGGCCAAGGTCGACTGGTCGATCGATGGCGGCAAGAGCTGGCATCCGGCGCAGCTTGGCCCCGATGCGGGGCGCTATGGCTTCCGGCGCTGGGCGGCTTCCGTCCCGCCGGGTGCGCAGACGGTGGCGGTGCGGGCCACCAACACCAGCGGCGAAACGCAAGGCTTCGATCCGATCTGGAACCCCGGTGGCTATATGCGCAACAGCATCGAGACGGCGAAGGTGATGCAAGCATGATGCGACCGTTTGGATCGATCGGCGCGCTGGCCGCAGTGGCGCTGCTGTCGGGGTGCGAGCGCTATGCCACGCCCGAGTCGCTGCGCGGCGCGGGCGAGCCGATCGCGCTGACCTCGCAAAGCGTCACCTTGCCCGACGAGACGGTGACGCTGCCCGCCAGTGCAGAGATCGTGACGGTCAATTGCACCGCCTGCCATTCGCCCGATTTGATCCTGAGCCAGCCCCGGCTCAAGCCCGAGCAATGGCAGGCGGAAATCACCAAGATGCGCAGCGCGTATAAAGCGACCATCGACGAGAAGGATGACGGCAAGATCGTCGCGGCCTTGCTCGCGTTTCAGAAATAGGCGCGCCAGAAGAACACCACGGTGGTCGCGCCGGTGACGAACAAGGTCCAGCCGCGCACCACGCCGTGTGGCAGGCGCTTGCCGATATGCGCGCCGATCCAGCCGCCGAAGATCGCACCGACCAGCATCGGCAGGCACGCGGCCCAGGCGATCAGCCCGGCGAGAATGAACACGATCGCGGCGGCGGCATTGGCGATCGCCAGCATCAAGGTGCGCGGCGCGAACAGGGCGCGCGGCGAAACGCCCGCGAGCAGGCCATAGACGGCGGTGGTCATCAACCCGACGCCGCCGCCGAAATAGCCACCATAAATGCCGAGCGCCGCCTGCACGACCACCAGCATGTGCGGCGTGATGGTGACGCGGCTGTGCAGCGCATCGGCGGCGCGTTTGCCGAAGGTGATGACGACGAAGGCGAACAGCAGCAGCCACGGGATCAGCAAGTCGAACACATGCGTCGGCGTCGCCCAGAGCAGCGCGCTGCCGGCCAGGCCGCCGACAAAGGTGATTGCGGCGAGCAAGCGGATGCGGACCCCGCCGATCGGCTGCAATTCGTCGCGAAACGCCCAGGCGCTGGTCGCGGCCCCCGGCAGCAAAGCGAGGTTGGAGGTGGCGTTGGCGGTGTTGGCGGGCAGGCCGAGCGCGATCAGCGCGGGCAGCGTGGCAAAGGTGCCGCCGCCTGCCAGCGCGTTCATCGCGCCGCCAAGGATGCCAGCGCCTGCCGATAAGCCGATTGTCGTCAGATCCACCGTCATTCCGTCATGCCGGGCTTTGTCCCGGCATCGAGCGTGCCGCACATTCCGCCAGACCGGTTTGTGACGCGCGCGACCGGGCGAGGCAAGGTGTGCAGCTCGCTGACCTCCGCCGTGCTCCTGCGCAGGCAGGAGCCCAGGGCTGCAAGCGCCACGCCCGTAACCCTGGGTTCCTGCCTGCGCAGGAACACGGGGGGTTAGCCCAGCGCCGCCTGCTTTTCCTCGGCCAGCCGGTCGAGCTCGGCGCGGCTCCGCTTTTCGCTGGCGGTTTTCAACTGCCCGCAGGCGGCGTCGATGTCGCGGCCGCGCGGGGTGCGCACGGGCGCGCTGATGCCTGCATCGAACACGATGTTGGAGAAGGCTTTGATCCGCTCCGGCGTCGAACATTCATAGGGCGCGCCGGGCCAGGGGTTGAACGGGATCAGGTTCACCTTGGCGGGCAGATCATATTTCTTCAGCAGCCGCACGAGCTCGCGCGCATCGGCGTCGCTGTCATTCTTGTCCTTGAGCATGACATATTCGAAGGTGATGCGCCGCGCATTGTTGGCCCCCGGATAATCCGCGCACGCCTGGAGCACCTGCTCGAGCTTGTACTTGCGGTTGATGGGGACGATCTCGTCGCGGATCTCGTTGGTGACGGCGTGAAGCGACACGGCGAGGTTGACCGAGATTTCCTCGCCCGCGCGCGCCATCAGCGGCACCACGCCACTGGTCGACAGCGTGATGCGGCGGCGTGACAGGCCGATGCCGTCGCCATCCATCACGATCTTCAGGCCATCGCGGACATTGTCGAAATTGTAGAGCGGCTCGCCCATGCCCATCATCACGATGTTGGTGAGCATCCGGCCCTCGGGTTGGCTCGGCCATTCGCCCAGCGCATCGCGCGCGAGCATCACCTGCCCGACGATCTCGCCCGGCGTCAGGTTGCGCACCAGCCGCATCGTGCCGGTGTGGCAGAAGCGGCAGTTCAGCGTGCAGCCGACCTGGCTCGACACGCACAAGGTCCCGCGATCGGCATCGGGGATGAACACCATCTCATAATCATTGCCGTCATCGGTGCGCAGCAGCCATTTGCGCGTGCCGTCGGTCGACACTTGCGCCTCGACCACTTGCGGGCGGCTGATGGTGAACCGTTGTTCCAGCCACGGCTGCATCGCCTTGGAAATGTCGGTCATCAGCGCAAAATCGGTGACGCCGCGATTGTAGATCCAGTGCCACAATTGCTTGGCGCGCAATTTCGCCTGTTTGGGGTCGAGCTGCGAGGTCTCCAGCGCCATCCGCAAATCGGCCTTGGACAGGCCGAGCAGATCGATTCGCCCATCGCTGCGCGGCACCAGCGCGCGTGGCACGGGTACGGGATCGATATGCCCCGGAATGGGCATGGAGAGGGCTGGAGCTGTCTGCATCCGGGGCACATAGGCTAAAAGGCGCGGTTTTTCTACTCCCGCCGGTTTTAAGTCGTATCTCGGTTTGAATCTTTAAGCCAGCCGCCTATCCACGCGATCAAAAGCCCGGGTCCGACGAAGCAAAGCCCTTCGACGATAATTGCATAGTCGCCTAGAAACCCAGAGATTAGTTCAAACCTGCTCCGTACGGGCTCCAGAAACACCGGCCATCGTCCGTTGATTATCACAATTAGAATCACGAGCGCTAACGTTGCTCCACCCAATAGCGATAGTGCCTGTCCAAGCCTTTCTAGCGTCGATCCTAGCTGCTTCATGCTTGCCCCCTCGTTTGTATGTACCGCGTTTTGTCGGTGCGGGCGCATCCGCGTCAATCCGCGCAATGGGCAATTTTACTGCCCCAGACAGCCCAGCGCGCGCAGCGTCGTGGCCATCGCCTGGTCGAGCGGGGTGTGCGGTTCCGCGCCCAATAGTGCCACCAGATCGCGATGGTCGAGCGCGAGCGGGTTGCGCCAGAAGGTGCGCATCTCGATCAATTCGCGCATGGTCGCGTTGAACGGTGCGATCAGCGGCAGCAGCGCCCAGGGCATCCGCCGCACGGGCAGCGCAGGATTGCCGACTGCATGGCGGATGGCACCTGGGAACAGCGTGCCGTCGGGGTCGTAATAGCCCGCGAAATGATAGCGCGCGAAATCCGGCAGCGTGGCGTCCCGGTCGAGCAATTGCGCGAAGGTCTCGCCGACATCGGGCAGATAGGCCCAGCTATGGCCGATGCCGCGATCGCCGGGATAGGTGATGGCGGTAACCGGCTTGCCCGGGGTGACCATGCCCTGTGACAGCCAACTGCCACCCGGGCGCGGCCCGAAAAAGTCGCCAGCGCGCAGGATGACAGCGCGCATTCCGCCGCGACAGGCCGCTTCGATGCGCTGTTCCATCGCGACGCGGATGGCACCTTTGCGCGTCACCGGCTGCTGCGGAGAGTCCACCATGGCGACGGCGATGGTGCCGACATCGTAATTGTAGATCGTGCCTGGCAAGGCGAGCCGCGCGCCCACCGCCTGGGCCGCGGCGATGCTGTTGTCGAGCATTGGCAGCACCAGCCTGCTCCAGTTGCGATAGCCGGGCGGGTTGACCGCATGGACGATCGCATCGACGCCGTGTGCGGCATCGAGCACGGCGGCGGCGTCCATCGCGTCGCCGGCGAGCCAGGTGATGCCAGGCTGCGCGGCGCGCGGCGTTCGTGTCAGCGCGCGCACTTGCCAGCCGTGCGCGATCAACGCCCGTGCGGTTTCCCCGCCGACGCCGCCATTGGCACCCAAGATCAAAGCCGTTTTGTAGGTCATCTGCGCCTCCTGTTGCTGCGACATGGAGATACGCGCCCAGGGGGTTGTCGAAAATTGGCAAGAACTTCCAGGCCGCCTATACAAAAATGATGAGCATCGACTCGATCGACTGGGAGCGTCAGCGCGCCTTTCTGGCGGTGCTGCGGACGGGCAGCCTGTCGGGCGCGGCGCGGCTGCTGGATATCGCCCAGCCGACGGTGCGGCGGCGGATCGCCGAGCTGGAGGCGGCGACGGGGGCAGCGCTGTTCACCCGCACACCGGGCGGGTTGCAGCCAACCGAGGCAGGCCGCGCGGTGGCGGGCCATGCCGAGGCGATGGACCATGCCGCCGCCGCCTTTGTCCGCGCGGCGAGCGTTTCCACCGAAGTCGCCGGGCGCGTGCGCATCTCGGCGAGCGAGATCATCGCAGTCGAAGTGCTGCCGCCGATCCTTGCGGGGTTACAACGTGCGCATCCGGGCTTGATGATCGACTTGTCGCCGACCAATCGCAACGAAGACGTCCTGCGGCGCGAGGCGGATATTGCGGTGCGCATGGTGCGCCCGACGCAGGAAGCGCTGGTCGCGCAGCGCGTCGGCGAGGTGCCGCTCGGCCTGCATGCGCGGCGCGACTATCTGGCCGAGCACGGCGTGCCGCAAAGCATCGCCGAACTCGCGCAGCATCGCATCATCGGTGTCGAGCATGACAATGCCATCCTGCGTGGGATGCGCGCGCAAGGCTGGCCGATCGACCTCGAGCGTTTCGGCTTTCGCAGCGACCATGACCTTGCCCAGCTCGCGGCCATTCGCGCAGGCTTGGGAATTGGTTTTTGCCAGATCTGGCTGGCCGCGCGCGACCCCGAGTTGGTGCGGGTGTTGCCCGATACCGTGGCGGTAGCGCTGGAAACCTGGGTGGTGACGCATGAGGATCTGCGCGGCGTTGCCCGGATTCGCGCGACCTTCGATCATCTGGTCGAAGGCCTGCGCGGCTATATCAACGCCTGAGGCACCCGAGCGACGCTGCATCGATCGCGGTGGCGGCCCCGCGCAGCGCATAGACATCGGCAAAGGGCGCACCGCTTTTGGCGAGCGTCTCGACACTCATGCTGCGGCTGGACCGAATCGCGGTGACGATCGCGGCATCGGTGCGCGCGTCGGGGGCCCAGGCGTCGGCATTGCCCGCGACCAGATCGAAGCGCCGCTCGCCCACCGACAGCGTGACGCGCGATTGCGGATTGCGTTCGCGGCTGAGGCGGATGTGGAGCTGGTTGCGCACGCCTTGCCCCGGCCAGGTGGCGATGCTGGCAAAGGGCCGCCAGGCGGACGCCCCGCCCGACTGCGCCGGGGCGGCGATCGCGTAGCAGCGCAGCGGAGAGGGATCGGTAAAGGCCCCCCAGCGATCGAACACGCCCAGCGATTCGCGCGCGGCGGCGGGGGCGGCGATCAGGACCAGTAAAACGGCCAGTCGCCGCATCATGCAGGGGCGTGCCCCAGGCCGAGATGCACGACGCTTTCGATGCCGCGATCGATCATCGCCACCGACCCTTGTGGCAATCCCGGAGCGGCGGGGGCACCATAACCGGGCACGTCCGCCGCGTTCGTCATCACCCCGCGCAGCACCCGGCTGGAAATGCCGTGCATGATGACGAGCCGATCGCTGTCGTCATCGGTAGTGTCCGCCAGCCAGCCCGCCACGCGCGCGGCAATTTCGCCATAGGTTTCGCCATCGGGTGCCGGAAACAGCAGCCCCGCATCCCGATCGACCACGCGCGCACCCTCGGCCGCGAGATCGGCATAATAACGCCCGCCCCACGTTCCCATATCGATTTCGACCAGCCGCGAGTCGGTCCGCGCCGTGTGCCAGTCGAGTTCGAGATGCTCGGCAATCACCGCCAGCGTCTGCAAAGCGCGCCCGGTCGGCGACGCCCACAGCGTCAGCGCCGGTCGGGCCCCGAGATTTTTTCGGAGCGCCCGCCCCATCTCATCGGCTTGCGCAAAACCGGCGCGGGTCAGCGGGGTGTGAACATGGTCGCCCTGCAACCGCCCGACCACATTGAACACCGTTTCGCCGTGGCGCGCGATGAAATCGCGGCCCTTTCGTGGCGGCATCTGGGCGTTGGAATCCATGGCCTGCCTTTCAACCCCGTGTGACGCAAAAGCAACGGTTTTCCTCGTTGTCTGAGGTTCATGCAACTCCCCGCCGGGCTGCCTATTTGAGGGTTCCCCACGCAATACCAGTGGGATGTACCAACGGAGTTACCCTAATGCGCAAGCTAGCCCTCACCGCCACCGTTGCCGCTTTCGGCATTGGCCTGGCCGCCCCCGCCTTCGCTCAGGACGGACCCCCGCCGTCGCGCGACGATGCAACCTTCACCGGCCCCCGCGTCGGCGTGATCCTTGGCTATGACAAGCTGCAGCCGGGCCGCGGTCCCAATTCCAGCATCAGCAGCGACCGCAAGGCCGATGGCCTGACCTATGGTGGCGATTTCGGCTATGACGTGGCGCTCAACCGTTTCGTGATCGGTGCCGAAGGCGAAGTCACCGGCTCGACCGGCGATGTCAGCAACGCGCCGACCAGCGCTGCCGCGCTCGGCTATGGCCGCGTCAAGCAGGGCCGCGACCTGTATGCCGGTGCCCGCATCGGCTATGTCGTCGCACCGAAGACGTTGATCTACGCCAAGGGCGGTTACACCAACGACCGTCTCGACTTGACCGCCAACAACGGCACCACCACGACCGGCGCGCACTATAACCTCGACGGCTATCGCGTCGGTGCCGGTGTCGAGCAGAAGATCGGTCGCACCACCTACGCCAAGCTCGAATATCGCTATTCCAACTATGGCGATGCGCGGCTGGAATATGCCAATGGCGGCAACACCAACAATTTCAGCGTCGACACCGACCGTCATCAGGTCGTTGCCGGGCTGGGTGTCCGCTTCTGATGCAAGCTGCCTGTTTGCAGGCGTAAAACGGGGGTCGGGGCGCTTGCCCCGGCCCCTTTTATGTTTAAGGAAAGAGACACGGCGAATTGCCCCCGGCGCGTACGCGTCCGGCGGGAGTGAAGTGGGCGATGGGCCCGGGGGAACGACATGAAGGCGACGATCGAACGGGCGACTCTGTTGAAGGGCTTGAGCCACGTCCAATCGGTGGTGGAGCGGCGCAACACCATTCCGATCCTCTCCAACGTGCTGATCGAGGCGACTGCCGAAGGCGGGCTCAAGCTGATGGCGACCGACCTGGACTTGCAGATCAACGAGACGGTCGCAGCCGCAGTTGACCAGCCGGGGTCGACCACGGTGTCGGCGCACACGCTGTTCGACATTTGCCGCAAGCTGCCCGAAGGCAGCCAGGTCTCGCTCGCCGCTGCCGACGGCAAGCTGACGATCATGGCCGGGCGCGCCAAATTCCAGCTCGGCACGCTGCCGCGCGATGATTTTCCGGTGATTGCTGAGGGCGAGCTGCCGGTGTCATTCGAACTGCCGGCCGAGACGCTGAAACAGATAATCGACAAGACGCGCTTCGCCATCTCGACCGAGGAAACGCGCTATTATCTGAACGGCATTTTCTGGCACGTGTCGGAAGACCCGCTGCCGGTGTTGAAGGCCGCTGCCACTGACGGCCACCGGCTCGCCCGCATCACCATGCCGCGGCCCGAGGGGGCCGAGGGCATGCCCGACATCATCATCCCGCGGAAGTGCGTCGCCGAGTTGCGCAAGCTGCTCGACGAAGTCGACGGGTCGGTCGGCGTGTCGATGTCGGCGACCAAGATCCGCTTCGATCTCGGCCAGGCGCTGCTCACCTCCAAGCTGATCGACGGCACTTTCCCCGATTATTCGCGCGTCATCCCGACCGGCAATGACAAGATCCTCAAGATCGATCCGCGCAGCTTTGAAGAAGGCGTCGACCGCGTCAGCACGATCGCGACCGAGAAGACGCGCGCGGTGAAGATGGCGCTCGACCGCGACAAGATTATCCTGTCGGTGACCAGCCCCGAAAACGGCACGGCGGCGGAAGAAGTGCCGGGCGAATATACCTCGCTGGGCTTCGAGATCGGCTTCAACAGCCGCTATCTGCTCGACATTCTGGGGCAGCTCCAGGGCGACACGATCGAGGTGCATCTGGCCGACGCCGCCGCGCCGACGCTCATTCGCGAGAATGACAAGTCTGCCGCGCTGTACGTGCTGATGCCGATGCGGGTGTGAGGGACGCCTCCGCCTAAAGGCCGATTGACGTAGCGGCACCCGATCTTTATTGACATGCATGTCAGCAAGGATCGAGTCGATGGCCAAGCTTCCGCCTTTTCCGGGTACGACCGGGCGTCGCGACTGGCGCACCGCCTTTGATGCCATTCGCAAGCTGCTCGCCAATGGCGACGACACGACGCAGGTGTTCCGCATCATGCGCGCGCTGAATGTCGGCAATGCGCCGATGAATTACGCGCGGTTGATCGCCACCACGCAGGGCGGGCGGTTGGCTTCGGAGCAGGTCGAGCTGGCGGCGCGCTTTTCCGATCCGGCCTTTGTCGCGCAATTTGGGCCTGGCACGGTTGGTGCGGCGTATCGTCACTTTCTGGAAACAACCGGCTATTCCGCCGACGGGCTGGTCGCGGTCAGCAAGGTAATCAGCGAGGATCAGGTCCAGCATCCCTATGCATGGTTCGGCCGCCGCGTGCGCGACACGCATGATATCTGGCATGTGCTAACCGGCTATAAAGCCGACGAATCGCTCGGCGAGGCGTGCCTGGTCGCGTTCAGTTATGCGCAGGTCGGCGGGCTCGGCTGGGCGTTCATCGCGGTGGCGGCGGCGCTGAAGAGCCTGAAGGCAACCGGCAACACCCTGTTCGCCCGCGCGGTGTGGGAAGGCTATCGCCACGGTCGCCGCGCGCAGTGGCTGTCGGGCGAGGATTATGAGGCGCTGCTGGCGGAGCCGATCGACACGGCGCGCGCGCGGTTGGGGATCGCCACGCCGACGGCCTATCTGAAGGCGCAACGCGAGCTTGGCCCGGAGATGGCCTCTTATCTCAGCCAGCGGCGTGGTGACGCGGCACCGGTTACTGCCTGATTCGATCACGATCGCGTTTCAAACGAATCGTACCCTGCGCCCCCGTTCGCCCTGAGCCTGTCGAAGCGCCCCTCCGCAGGCGACATCCTCGCTTGTGGGGGGGCTTCGACAGGCTCAGCCCGAACGGTGTGGGGGAGGCGGTGGCGGCCACTTCCCCCGTTCGCCCTGAGCTTGTCGAAGGGCACCCCTCCACCCCGTGAGCGCTGCGCTTGCGGAGAGGGGCCCCTCGACAATCTCATCCTGAACGGAATTTCGGGTATCCCCCTCTAAAACCCAGCGGCTCTAATCCCGCTCAGGCACCGGCACGTTGAAGCCGTTGAGCGTCATCGACACCAACGCATACAGCCCGACCAGATAGATCAGCTCATTGGTGCCGTGCTGGCCGAAGGTGTGCACCGCGAGCCGGTAGCACGGCTCGGGCAGCACCCCGCCATTGACCAGCGCAAAGGCCACATCATAGGCGACGCTCTCTTGCGGAGAGAGGTCGTGCGGCTTGATGTTGGCGCAAAGCTCGGACAGGCGCTGCGGCGACATCTGCTCATGCTCGGCGACCGCAATGTGCGCGTAGATTTCATAGGCCGCATCGAAATGCGCGCCGCACACCAGGATGGCGATCTGGCGCGGCTTGTCGTCGAGCGTCGCTTGCGCGGTCATCGCCTTGGTCAGCTCCCACACCGCCTTGCCGATCACCGGCTCGTGCAGCCACGGATTCCACGGGCCGATCAGCGCGCCATCGGCATTGACCGTCTTGAACACGTTGAAATTGGAGGCGATGCCCGCCTTCATGTCTTCGTAGAGCGGCTTTTGCTGCTCGGTCAGGTCGGCGGGGGTGATCAGGGGCAAGCGCATCGACGGTCTCCTTCGGCGCGGCAGCGCACCAGCGCCGCCTTGGTTCCTGAAAGCTGCGCGGAAATTGCGAAAGCTGCGCGACAGGGTAGAGCGGACGCGATGCTCACGCGCCTGGTCCTGACCGATTTCCGCAACCATGCCGATCTGGCGATCGCGCCGGGGCCGGGCTTTGTCGTGCTGACGGGCGAAAATGGCGCGGGCAAGACCAATGTGCTCGAAGCCGTATCGCTGCTCGCGCCGGGGCGGGGCTTGCGCCGTGCGAGCCTGGGGGAAATGGCGCGGCAAGGCGGGCGTGGCGGTTTTGGCGTAGCGGCGGAGCTGGTCGGCGACGTTGCGATCGCGACCGGCACGCAGGCAGCCGCCCCCGAACGCAGGATCGTGCGCGTGCAAGGCGCGGCGGTGGCGGCGACGGCGCTGGCGGAATGGCTCACGGTCTTGTGGCTGACCCCGGCGATGGACCGGCTGTTCGTCGAGCCCGCCGGTGAGCGGCGGCGCTTTCTCGACCGGCTGACGCTGGCGCTCAGCCCCGGCCATGCCGTCCATGCCAATCGCTATGAAGCGGCGATGCGCGCGCGCAACCGTCTGCTGGGGGAGGACGGCCCGCCCGACCGCGACTGGCTGGCCGCGCTGGAAGCGCAAATGGCGGAACATGGCGCGGCGATCGACTCTGCACGGCGCGCAACGGTGGTGTCACTTGGCGAACGGCTGACCGACCAGCCCGAGGGGCCGTTTGCGCGCGCCGGGCTCCGCCTCGAAGGGTGGACCGGCGGTGGGGCGACGCTGGCGGCCGATCTGGCGCAGAGCCGCGCGCGCGATGCGGCGGCGGGCCGCGCGCTGGTCGGGCCGCACCGCAGCGATCTGGCGGTGACGCATCTCGGCAAGGGGCAAGCGGCGGCCTTGTGTTCGACCGGGGAACAGAAGGCGCTGCTGCTCGGGCTGATCCTCGCCCATGCCGGGCTGGTGGCGGAACGCACCGGCGCGCCACCGATCCTGCTGCTCGACGAAGTGGCCGCGCATCTCGACCCCATGCGCCGCGCGGCCTTGTTCGAGCGGCTGGCGGGGACGGGGCAAGTGTGGATGACGGGCACCGAGCCTGCGCTGTTCGCCGAGCTTGATGGAGCGGCGGTGCGGCTGACGCTGGGGGCGGGCGGGTAACGGTACGGGAGGCCCAGCGGCTGCATCCACGATTGCGCGGCGTGCATCCCGATTGCCATTGTGTCGCACCCGTAACAGGCCGATATTCCCATTCGCGCTTCCGATGAAGCGCTGCGGCCCCGGCATCCTATCGGGGGCGTTCCGGGGCAAAGCTCTTTCATGAAATCGCTGGATCTGTGGCTCGTCGGCTTCGGCTTGCGCTGCGCAGGGCTGCTCGTGTGCGAGCTCGCCTGTTTCGCGTTCGTCATCCCGACGCTGTTCAATTTGCATAGCGACGCGGCGGATGCCGCGGCCGCGCTGATCGCGCTCGTCGCGTTGGTGGCAGGCTTCCTGTCGGTCACCGCGCTGACGCGCGAATTCACTCTCCTCTTGCTGGACAAGGACCATGACTAAGTTCGTTCGTTTCGTGCCGCTGCTGCTGATCCCCCTAATTGCGATCGTGCCGATGAGTTCGTGCAGCCGGGTCGAGCCGGGGCATGTCGGCATCAAGGTGAGCAATTTCGGCAGTTCGGCGGGCGTGTCCGACCATGCGCTGGGCGTGGGCTGGTATTTCACGCCGGTCGGCACCAACATCTATGAATATCCGATCTACACCTCGACCTATGCCTGGACCAAATCCTCGACCGAACAGAGCGGCAATGACGAGGAATTTCCGTTCCAGGATCGCAACGGGCTCAACCTGTCGGCCGACGTGTCGGTCGCGTATCGCGTCGACCCGGTGAAGGCGCCGATCCTCTTCCAGAAATACCGGATCGACATGGCCGGGATCGTCGCCGGGCCGCTGCGCAATGCGGTGCGCAGTGCGCTGAACGAGGAAGCCGCCGGGCTTGGGATCGAGGAGATTTACGGCCCCAAAAAGGCGGCGTTGCTGTCGGCGGTGCAGCGCGATGTCGCGCGCTATTTCGAGCCGGTCGGGCTGCATGTCGAGCAGCTCTATTGGGCGTCGAACATCCGCGTGCCGGATCAGGTGCTGAGCCAGATCAACACCAAGATCGCCAATGAACAGGCGGCGCTTGCGGCACAGGCGAACGTGGCGACGGTCAAAGCCAATGCCGATGCGCGCATCGCCGATGCCGAGGGCAAGGCCAAGGCGTCGCAGATCGAAGGCGATGCGCTGCGCGCGAACCCCGCGATCCTGCGCCAGCGCGCGATAGAGAAATGGGACGGCAAGCTGCCGACCTATAGCGCCGGGAGCGGGCAATTGCCGTTCATTACCGAAAAATAGCCGTATTCGGCCCGGGACCCGAGCGTCCCGGGCCGGGAAGCGCCATTTTGCTTCCGTTTTCGTGGCCACGACCCTATAGGCTTGGCATGGCAGAAGACCCCAATACCAACGATTATGGCGCTGACTCGATCAAGGTGCTCAAAGGCCTTGACGCGGTGCGCAAGCGCCCCGGCATGTATATCGGCGATACCGACGACGGCTCCGGCCTCCACCATATGGTGTTCGAGGTGTCGGACAATGCGATCGACGAGGCTTTGGCCGGGCATTGCGACCGGATCGACATTACGCTGAACGCCGATGGATCGGTGTCGGTCGAGGACAATGGCCGCGGCATTCCGACCGGCATCCACACCGAGGAAGGCGTTTCGGCGGCCGAGGTCATCATGACCCAGCTCCACGCCGGTGGTAAGTTCGAGAACACGTCGGACGATAACGCCTATAAGGTGTCGGGTGGTCTGCACGGCGTCGGCGTGTCGGTGGTCAATGCGCTGTCCGAATGGCTCGATCTGACGATCTGGCGCGACGGGCAGGAACATTACATGCGCTTCGCGTTCGGCGATGCGGTGGCGCCGCTCAAGGTCGTCGGCCCCGCGCCGGGGCGCAAGGGCACGCGCGTCACCTTCTTCCCGAGCCCCGCCACCTTCAAGATCACCGAATTCGATTTCGACAAGCTCGAACATCGCTATCGCGAGCTCGCCTTCCTCAATTCGGGCGTGCGGCTGTATCTCAACGATGCGCGCCACGAAGAGGTGAAGTCGGTCGAGCTTTATTATGAAGGCGGCATTGCCGCATTCGTGAAATATCTCGATCGCAACAAGATCCCGCTGATGCCCGAGCCGGTGGCGATTGCGGGCACCCGCGATGACGTGACGATCGACGTCGCGCTGGAGTGGAACGACTCCTATTACGAGAACGTCCTCGCCTTCACCAACAACATCCCGCAGCGCGACGGCGGTACGCACATGGCGGCGTTCCGCGCGGCGATGACGCGCACGCTCAACAATTATGCCGAAAAGTCGGGGCTCCTGAAGAAGGAGAAGGTCACGCTGACCGGCGACGACATGCGCGAGGGGCTGACCGCGATCGTTTCGGTCAAGCTGCCCGACCCGAAATTCAGCAGCCAGACCAAGGACAAGCTCGTCTCGTCCGAAGTGCGCCAGCCGCTCGAAAGCCTGATGGCGGACAAGCTCGCCGAATGGCTCGAGGAAAATCCAGCGCATGGCAAGGCGATCGTCGCGAAGATCATCGATGCTGCCGCCGCCCGCGAAGCCGCCAAGAAGGCGCGCGAGCTGACGCGGCGCAAGGGCGTGATGGACATCGCGTCCCTCCCCGGCAAGCTGGCGGATTGCCAGGAGCGCGATCCGGCCAAGTCCGAACTGTTCCTGGTCGAGGGTGACTCGGCAGGGGGATCGGCCAAGCAGGGCCGCGACCGGCATTTCCAGGCGATCCTCCCCTTGCGCGGCAAGATCCTGAACGTCGAGCGCGCGCGCTTCGACCGGATGCTGTCATCGAAGGAAATCGGTACGCTGATCCAGGCGATGGGCACCGGCATCGGGCGCGACGATTTCAACGTCGAGAAATTGCGCTACCACAAGATCGTCATCATGACCGACGCAGACGTCGACGGCGCGCATATCCGCACGCTGTTGCTGACGTTCTTCTATCGGCAGATGCCCGACATCATCACCAACGGGCACCTCTATATCGCGCAGCCGCCGCTGTATAAGGCGACGCGCGGGCGCTCCGAGGTCTACCTCAAGGACGATAACGCGCTCGACGACTATCTGGTCGAGAATGGCGTGGCGAGCACGGTGCTGGAAGGTGCTGGCGGATCGCGCTCGGGTGCCGATCTGCGTTCGCTCGTCGACCATGCGCGGCGGATGCGCACGCTGATGCGCTATGTGCCGCGGCGCTATGAGCCGACGATCGTCGAGGCGCTGGCCATGGGCGGTGCGCTCGATCCGGCGCTCGACCCCGAGGCGCGGCGTGCGGTGGTGGTGCAAGTGGTGCGCGGGCTCGATGCCGGTGATCCCGAGGCGCGCTGGTCGGCGCGGCTGGCCGACGATAGCGGTTTCCATGTCGAACGCGTGTGGCGCGGCGTGACCGATCGTCACACGATCGAGGGCGCGTTCCTGGGCTCGGCCGAGGCGCGCAAGCTCCATGCGCTCGCGGTCGAGCAGCAAGAGGCCTATGTCCAGACGGCGCGGATCGTGTCGAGCAAGGCCGCAGCGGCGGTGCAGGCCGAAGCCGATGCGGCGGCCGATGCCGCCGATGAAGAACCCGCAGCGCCGGCAGCGGTCGCCCCGTCCAAGGGCAGCACGATGGTCGCGCGGCCCTCGCAATTGCTCGAGGCGATTCTGGCGGCGGGGCGCAAGGGTCTCGCGATCCAGCGCTATAAGGGCCTGGGCGAAATGAATGCCGAGCAATTGTGGGAAACCACGCTCGACCCGCAAAACCGCTCGATGCTGCGCGTCGAGATCGAACAGGCCGATGTCGCCGACGAGATCTTCACGCGGTTGATGGGCGATGTGGTCGAGCCGCGACGCGAGTTCATCCAGGAGAACGCGCTGAGCGTCGCCAATCTGGACGTTTGATAGGCGAATTCCACCCCATGCGGCGGGGTGTTTGGGCGAGCGGTCGGGCAGGGAGCAGTTAGAGACGTGGCGGAATACGTCTTCAAACCGAATGAGCGCCCGACGCTGCCCGGCTCGCCCGCCAATCCGGAACATCCGCTGTCGCGGCATATCGGCTATTTCGCGGTGGGATGCCTGGTGGGGATCACCGGCGCGCTCGGCAATGCGCTGGTGCAGGTGAACCTCAATTTCGCGCAAGGCACGCTCGGGCTCAACACCAATGAGAGCGCGTGGCTGACCGCCGCTTATTACATGACGAATGTCACCGCGAATTTGCTGCTGGTGAAATACCGTCAACAATTCGGGTTGCAGTCGTTCATCCGCTACATGTTGCTTGCTTATGCGGCGACGACGCTGATGCATCTCTTCGTCCACGGTTTCTGGACCTCGGTGGCGGTGCGCGCGATGAGCGGAATCGCGGCGAGCGGCCTGTCGACGCTGACGCTGCTCTATCTGATGCAGTCGATGCCTGCGCCGAAGCGGCTGATCGGGGTGATGATGGGTATCAGCATCCCGCAACTGGCGACGCCGCTGGCGCGTGCTTTGTCGCCGCGGTTGCTCGAGTCGGGTGATTGGCATCATCTCTATTGGTTTGAACTGGCGCTGGCACTGGCCACACTCGCAGCGGTGATGGCGCTGCCCTTGCCGCCGAGCGAGCGCAGCAAGGCGTTCGAACCGCTCGACTTCCTCACCTTTGCGCTGCTCGCTCCGGGGTTGTGGCTGCTGATCGCTGTGCTGTCCGAAGGACGGATCGAATGGTGGACCGAGCGCGCCTGGATGGGATGGGCACTGGCGGGCAGCGTCGCGCTGGTCGCGGCGGCGCTGATCGTGGAGCATCACCGCGCCAGCCCGTTGATCAACACGCGCTGGCTCGGCACGCGCGAAATGCTGCGGCTGATGGCGATTGCCGCGTCGGTGCGCATTTTGCTGTCGGAACAGGCATTTGGCTCGATCGGCCTGTTGAATGCGGTCGGTCTGATCAACGACCAAATGGTCACGCTCAACCTGATCGTCGTGGCGGCCTCGATTGCGGGGCTGGTGGTGGCGATCTTCACGTTCGATCCACACAACGTAACGCGGCCGATCACAATCGCGATCATCCTGGTCGCCATCGCCGCGTTCATGGATTCAGATGCGACCAACCTGACACGCCCGAGCAACCTGTATTTGAGCCAGGCGATGATCGGCTTTGCGTCGCTGCTGTTCCTTGGCCAGGCGATGGTGATCGGCATCGCGCGCACGCTGCTGGCGGGCGGGCGCAATTTCGTGAGCTTCGTCGTGCTGTTCAGCCTCAGCCAGAGCGTTGGCGGGCTGGTCGGTACGGCGTTGCTGTCGACCTTTCAGGTGGTGCGCGAGAAATTTCATTCGAACATGTTGGTGCAGCATATCGTGGCGACGGATCCGTTGGTGGCGGCGCGGTTGCGCGCCGGGGCGGGGCGGGTTGCCGGGGTCGTCGGCGACCCGGCGTTGCGCAGTGCGGAAGGGGCCGCGCTGCTGGCGCAACAGGTGGCGCGCGAAGCCAATATCCTGGCGTTTAACGACGTCTTCCTGCTGGTCGGCGTGCTGGCTGCGCTGACGGCTGTGTGGGGCTATGCGATCCGCTGGTCGATCCGGCGGCGCGGCGAGATATCGCCGATTCTGCTCTTGCAACAAAAACAAACCCAGGCAGCCCAGGGTCACCAGGGATAATGAAATGAGCGACGCTTCCCCATCGACACCGACGGCCACCGCCCCCGATCCGCAGGTTGCGGCCCCGCGCGGCTGGGCCCCGCCCGTCAAATCGCGTCCGGCGACGATCACCATCGTCGCGCTGGCGGTCGTTGCGATCGTCATCATCCTCTATGCATGGCAATTGCCGCCGTTCGCGGGCTGGGCCGAGGAAACCGACAACGCGTATGTGCGCGGCCGCGTGACGATCATCAGCCCGCAAGTCAGCGGCTATGTCACCAGCGTGCCGGTGCAGGATTTCGCCGAGGTGAAGACGGGTCAGGTACTGGCCACGATCGACGACCGCATCTATCGCGCGCGGGTGGCGCAAGCGCAGGCCAATGTCGCGGCGCAGGAGGCGGCGCTGGCCAATTCCGCCCAGGCGCGACGTTCGCGCGAAGTCGCGATCCTGAGTCAGGAGGCCGGGATCGAGAATGCCAAGGCGCAATTGACGCGCGCCGAAGCCGACATGAAGCGCGCGCAGGCGCTGGTCGCCGACGGATCGATCTCGACGCGCGAATTCGACCAGACTCGTGCGACCCTGCTGGCAGCGCGTGCGGCGGTGCAGCAGGCGCAGGCCAGCCGCGCGATCGGTACGCAGGACGTGCGCACGGTCGCGGTCGGGCGCGGCGGGCTGGAAGCAGCGGTCGATGCCGCCAAGGCGCAATTGCGCCTCGCGCAGATCGATCTCGACAACACCATCATCCGTGCACCGACCGACGGACAAGTGTCGGAAATCGGCGTCCGACAGGGTGCCTATGTGACGGCGGGCACGCAATTGCTGTTCCTCGTACCCCACACCGTGTGGGTGGTGGCCAATTTCAAGGAAGCGCAGACGCATCGCATGGCCCCTGGGCAAAGCGCCCGATTCCGCGTCGATGCGCTGGGCAATGCCAGCTTGACCGGCCATGTGCAGAGCCTGTCGCCCGCTGCAGGATCGGAATTTTCGGTGTTGAAGCCCGACAATGCCACCGGCAATTTCGTCAAGGTGGCGCAGCGTATTGCGGTGCGCGTGGCGATCGATCCGGGGCAGGCGCTGGCGGCGCGGCTGCGACCGGGCATGTCGGTGGTGGTCAGCATCGATACCGACGGAAACCCCCGCCGATGAGCCGCCGCGCGACTGTGCTGCTGGCCATGGCGGTCTCCGCCTGTGCCGGGCCGACGGTGAAGACGGCGACGGTGGCACCGCTTGCTCCGGCACCGGCGTGGCGCACCGATCCCGGTCCGGTTGCCCCACTAGACCGGACATGGTGGCAGGGCTTTGGCGATCCGGTCCTCACCGAGCTGGTCGAGCGGGCGCTGGCCAACAATACCGATATCGGCGTCGCGGTCGCGCGGGTTCGCGAGGCGCGCGCCAATGTTGCAGTGGCGCGGTCGCAATTGCTGCCGACGCTTGACGCCAGTCTCAGCGGCGCGCGCTCGCGCGAAGTCGACGCGTTCGGTCAGCCGGAGAAGCAGACCGCAGGTGAACCGAAGCTGCAAGTCGCCTATGAGGTCGATCTGTTCGGGCGTCTGGCCGATCAGCGCTCGGCGGCGCGCGACGCCTATCTGGCGAGCGCGGCGGCGCGCGATGCGGTGCGGTTGTCGGTCGCGGGCGCAACGGCCAGCGGATACCTCACGCTGCGCGGGCTCGACGCGCGCCTTGAGGTCGCGCGATCGACGCTGGCGGCGCGCGCTGAATCGCTGCGGATCGCGCGCTCGCGGGTGGAGCACGGCTATTCGCCCAAGCTCGAGCTCGAACAGGCGCAGGCCGAATATGAAGCGACCGCGCAGATCGTGCCGCAAATCGCGCTTGCGATCGCGCGCGCCGAGGATGCGCTCAGCGTGCTGACCGGCGCGCTTCCGGTCGCGACGGCGCGCGGCACGACGCTGGATCGACTGGTCGCCCCACCGGTGCCGGAGGGCCTTCCCTCGGAGTTACTGCGCCGCCGCCCCGATGTCGCACAAGCCGAATATCAACTGGCTGCGAGCGACAGTTCGCTGGCCGCGGCGCGCAAGCGCTTCCTACCGCAATTGCGGCTCGGCGCGGCGGGGGGCGCGGCGTTTTCGACGCTGCTCACCAATCCGATCACGGTATGGTCGCTCGGTGGGAGTGTGCTCGCCCCATTGTTCCAGGGCGGCCGGTTGACCGCGCAAGCCGATGCCGCGGGCGCACAACGCGACCAGGCGGCGTTCGCTTATCGCCGCGTCGCTTTGGGTGCCTTTCGCGATGTCGAGGATGGGCTGGCGGCAGTGCACCGATTGGACGAGCAAGTCGCCTCGGGGGAACGGCAGCGTGCTGCGCTCGCCGAAGGGTTGCGATTGGCGACCAACCGTTATCGCGAAGGCTATTCCCCCTATCTCGAGCAACTGGATGCGCAGCGCGGCTTGCTCGGCGCACAATTGGCGCTGATCCAGACGCGGAGCGATGCGTTGGCCGCGCGCGTGCAATTGTATCAGGCGATGGGGGGTGGTTGGTCCGGTGTCGTCACCGACCGGGACGGTCCGGAGTAAGCGCGTGGCCTCTCTTTCGCGTGACTCGGGGCGGCCTGTTGGCGTAGATTTGCGCAAACGGTGAGGGGAAACAGCATGCGCGGTGTTTTGACGGGGTTGGCGGTGACGGCGCTGGTCGCAACGGCGGCAGTGGCAGCGGTTGAGCCCGCCTCCAAACATTCGCCGAAGGAAACGCAACGTGCCGTTGCCGCCGGGCTGGCCAATCCGGCGCGGGCCGATCAAGCGGGCGATGACGCGCGGCGCAAGGCGGCAGAGGTGCTGGCCTTTTCTGGTGTGGGGCCCGGTGACGAGGTGCTCGATTGGATCCCGGGCGGTGGCTATTGGACGCGGATCTTCTCGGGCACGGTCGGCAAGGCGGGGCACGTTTATGCGATCTGGCCGGCCGCTTCGGCCCAATCCGCCGCCAAGGGCGAAGCCGCGCTCGACGCGCTGCATTTGTACAATGTGACCACCAAGGTGCTGGGCTCGGGCATCGTGGCGGCATCTGAACCGGTCGATCTGGTGTGGACCGTCCAGAATTATCACGACGTCGCCAATAAAGGGGGCGAAGCCGCGCTCGATCAGTTGAATGCCGAAGTGCTGAGGGCGCTGAAGCCCGGTGGTAGCTATGTCGTGATCGACCATGCCGACGCCGCGGGCACCGGCCTTAGCGGCACCTCGACCAAGCACCGGATCGATCCGGCGGCGGTCAAGGCGGAGGTGGTGAAAGCGGGGTTCGAGTTCGTCGGCGAAAGCGATGTCCTGCGCAATCCGGCGGACGACCACAGTGCCAACGTCTTCGACCCCTCCATTCGGGGGCACACCGACCAGTTCGTCTACAAATTCCGCAAGCCGCGCTGAGCGGACTTAGTCGAGCGCCGCGCGCAGCGTCGCGCGGACGCCGCTCTGCGCGCCGGTGTCATATTCGACGATGGTTTGCAGACTTTGCGCCATCGCACGGATGAGCTTTGTGCCCACGCCCGTGCCGGTGGGGGCAGCGTCTGCCTTCATGCCGATGCCATCGTCCTCCACCGCGAGCCGGAAGTGTGCGTCGCCATCGCCGTGCAGCGAGACGCGCACTTCGCCGCCATTGGTGGGATAGGCATATTTGCAGGCGTTGCTGACCAGCTCGGTGACGATCACCCCGAGCGACACCGCGCGATCGGTCGATAGCCGAATCGGTTCGGCGGCAAGACGAAGCGTGCGCGGTGCCGCCGGGGTGGACCAGGTCTCGCCCAGTTCATCGACCAAGGCACCGAGATACTCGCGCATGTCGACCTGTTCGACATCGTTGCTGGTGTAGAGGCGCCGGTGGACTTGCGCGATCGCGGTAATGCGGCGCTGCGTGTCTTCCAGCGCGAGCCGGGCATTGTCGTCATCGAGCGCGGTCGCCTGCATGCGCACCATCGCCGAAACGAGTTGCAGGCTGTTGGCGACGCGGTGGTTGGCCTCGCGCAGCAGCGCTTCAAGCCGGGCGTTGCTGGCGCGCAATTGGTCTTCGGCGGCGGCCTTGCCACGCTCGAGCGCCGCGCGTTCGAGCACCTGCGCGAAGGCGCTGGCGAGCAGATCGAAGAAATCGACGCCGACGGTCTTCACGACATAGTCGGCGGCCCCGGCCTTCAACGCGGCGACGGCGATGCGGCCTTCCTCGGAGCCGGTGACATAAACGACCGGCGGCATCACCGGCAGCGTGTGGAGCTGCTCGAGCGTTTCCAGCCCGTCCATGCCGGGCATATAGTGATCGACCGCGATCAGGTCGAAGGGTTGGCTGCGCGCGAGTGCGACGCCCTCGGCACCGCCTTCGGCAACCGTCACCGCATAGCCATGGCGCGCGAGCGTGCGCGCGGCGAGCCGCCGCAACCCCGCATCGTCATCGATATACAGGACCGCAGGTGGGGCGGTTCGGTTCACCCCTCGGTCTCGGGGACCTGGATCACCGACAGGAACAGCCCGAGCTGGCGGATCGCCTGGGCGAAGCTTTCGTAATTGACCGGTTTGGTGATGTAGACATTGCAGCCGAGATCGTAGCAGCGCTGAATCTCGATCTTGTCGTCGGTGGTCGTCAGCACCACCACGGGGGTGCGGCGCAGCGGGCCGTCGGCGGCCTTGATCTTGGCAAGAATGTCGGTCCCGCTCATGTCGGGCAGGTTGAGATCGAGCAGCACCAGCGCCGGGCCGTTGCGCTGCGGGCCGGCGGCGTTGTTGAACAGATAGTCGAGTGCGGTGGTACCGTCGGTGAAATGGGTGATGTGATTGAGGATACCCGCGCGGCGGATGTTCTTTTCGATCAGGCGGGCGTGGCCTTCATCATCCTCGATCATGATGATGCTGACGCTTTGGTGGTCGTTCATATTCAGCTTTCCCGAGAATCGCCGTTGGTCATGTCGAGCTTGGCCGGCAGGTTCAGCCGGAAGGTGGTACCCCGACCCAGTTCCGACGCCATTTCGATCACGCCGCCCAAGCGATACGCCAAGGCACGGACATGGGCCAGACCGATTCCTTCGCCCGGCTGATCCTGGTTGCCCGAGCGGCGGAACAGGTCGAACACGCGTTGATGGTCGCTGGCGGCGATGCCGCGACCATTGTCCTCAACCTCGATCATAACCCGCTGCCCGTCGCGCTGGCCGCGGACCACGATCTGCCCCGCACGATCGGGGCTGAGGTATTTCACGGCGTTTTCGATGAGGTTGGACAGGATCTGCTCGATCGCAAGCCGGTCGCTGACGATCGCCGGGAGCGGGTGCTCGATCGCGAGCGTCGCGCCGCGATGGTCGAGTTGCTGCGTCAGGCTTGCGCCGATCGTATCGACCATCGAGCCGAGGTCGAGCGGCTCGGGGACGATGACGCGCCGCCCCTCGCGCGACAGCTTCAGGATGGCGTTGATCAGCCGGTCCATCTTCTGCGTCGAGGTACGGATGAATTTGATCGCCTCGGGCAAATCCTCGCGCGCCGCCAGCCGGGCGTCCTCGGTGACGATGTCGGGCGCGCGCTGCTCGGCCCGATCGATCAGGTCGCCAATCGTGGCGGTCGCGCTTTCCAGCTCGGCGGTGAAGCCCATCACATTGACCAGCGGGCTGCGCAGGTCGTGGCTCACGATGTAGGCGAAACGCTGGATCTCGTCATTGGCACGGGTCAGGTCGGCGGTGCGCTCCTTGACCAGATCCTCCAATGTATCGGCGAAATCGCGCAGTGCATCGTGCGAGGCGGCGAGGTCGCGGGTGTAACGCTGCACGGTCAGCAACGAGATCAGGGCAACCAGAACGAGCAACAGCCCGGCAAGCGCGAGCGTGGCATAAAAGATGCGGACGCTCGCCTGTTGTTCGGCGTCGCGGATGGCGAGCAGGCGTTGCTCCTCGGCGACCATCGCATCGGCCACACGGCGGACGGCGCGCATCCGGCGTGCGCTGGTTTCATCGCGAAACAGCGTTAGCGCACCGAGCCGGTCCCCGCGCACGATCGCCGCAATCGTGCGTTCGCGCTGTGCGGTCAGATCGGCGATGAGCACGCGCAGGTTGGCGATATTGCGTTGCTGGCGGGGATTGTCGCGCGTCAGAGCGGCGATCCGCGCCAGCGTCATTGGCAATGTCGCCATCCCGGCGCGGTAGGTGTCGAGATAGACTTGCTCGCCAGTCAAGACGAAGCCGCGACGCGACGTTTCGCTTTGTTCCACCAGGATACGCGCGCGGTCGATCGCGAGTTCGACCTCATAGGTGTGGTTGACGTCGCGCGTATGGCCTTCGTTGCGCGCGGTCGACCAGCCGGCCGCCACGCCCACCGCGATCAGCGCGGCAAAGCCCAGCCCCATGCAGGTAAGCAGGAAGCGCTGCATGCGCCCTTCGCCAATGCCAAATCCCTGAACGATGCGTTCGAACATATGCGCCGCCCTTACGCAGGCCTTGCGCGAAACGCCAGCCAGCGGTTGTTGACCTGGATCAAGTGGTTAGGCAGCGCGGCGGCGCGCGCGCTCGGTCTCGGCGGTGAAGCGGACGTCCTCGTCGCGATCCTCCAGCATGGTGGCGATGGTCTCGTCGCTTGCCTCGCTCCACTCCTTGCCGCGATCCGGCCCCTGGCGCACGCGCGGCAGCAAGCCGGGCACGCTCGACCAGGCGAGCAATTGGTCGATGCCGACCGCGTTCAGCATGTCACGCAAGTGGAAGGCAGTGACATAGGCGTCGGGAAAGGCGCGGTGCGCCGGCAGGCCGCGTTCGTGGATCAGCCCCTCGGGCTTGCGCCAATAGCGCAGCATCTGGTTGGAGAAGGTCGGGCTGTCCGGCCACAGCCGCAGCGCGCATTTCCAGGTGCAGATCCACGGCGCATTGCGGGTGAGCGCGGGGCTGCAAAATTTCTCTTCATAGATGGAGCGATGCGCGGCGAGCGCCACGCGCTTCGGATAGGGATCGAGCACGGCGCGCGCGACATCGTGCCAGAACGGCGCATCGGCGACCTGTTCGTCGAGAATATGGTGGATCGTCTGCGTCAGCGGCGGGATCGGGCGACCGGGATTGACCAGCCGCGCGCCGCCTTCGCCATGGATTTCCCACCGACCATCGGTGCCTAATGCCACGTCCTGCCAGCCGATTTCGCACACGCCGTGGACGGGCGGGGCTTCCCCGGTGGTTTCAAGGTCGATGACGCGGATGATCTGGGGTGGGGGCGGGGGCATTGGGACTAGGTGGCGTGTTCTGCTGCGGATTGCGAGCGGAGAAGAAGGGTTTGTTCGCGCGGAGGACGCGGAGAAGGAGAAGGATTTTTCACGCGAAGGCGCGGAGGCGCGAAGGAGTCCTTGTCCGGCGGTCCGCCGGACAAGTGAGTGGATAAACCGCCTCGCGGAAAATCCATCTTAGTGGCTTCGCGCCTTCGCGTGAAAACCCTTCTGCGTCCTCCGCGCCTCTGCGCGAACCAATCTCCTCAGTGCGCCGCTTGCTCACCCCGGACGAGGCCGCTGAGTGCGAGCTGGTCGTCGATCATGCCGAGCAAGCGATCCAGCCCGGCCTGATCCTTCGCCTCGGCGCGCGCGACGAGCACGTCTTGGGTGTTGGAGGCACGCAGCAGCCACCAGCCGTCGGCGGTGTTGACTCGCGCACCATCGGTGCGGTTGACGTCGGCCCCTGCCGCCTCGAGCCGGTCGAGCACTTCCTCGACCACCGCGAACTTGCGGCTTTCATCGACCTGGAAGCGCATTTCGGGGGTGTTGACCAAGGCCGGCATCGCGCCGCGCAAATCGGTGATCGACTTGCCGATCATGTGGGCTGCGCGGATCAGGCGGACGGCGGCATAATGCGCGTCGTCGAAACCGTAAAATTCGTGCGCGAAGAAGATGTGCCCGCTCATTTCGCCCGCCAGCGGGCTGTTGGTTTCCTTCATCTTCATCTTGATCAGGCTGTGGCCGGTCTTCCACATCAGCGGCGTGCCGCCGAGCTCGCTGACGCGGTCGAACAGCATTTGCGAGGCCTTAACATCGGCGATGATCGTCGCGCCGGGCAGTTCCTTCAGCACAGGCTCCGCCAAAATGGACAGAATCTGGTCGCCCCAGATGACGCGGCCCTGCCCGTCGATCGCGCCGATGCGGTCGCCATCGCCATCGAAAGCCAGTCCGAAATCGAGCTGCTTCTCGGCGACGAGGCGCTTCAGGTCGGTCAGGTTCTTTTCATCAGTGGGATCTGGGTGATGGTTGGGAAAATTGCCGTCGACATCGGTGAACAGCAAGTGATGCTCACCCGGCAGGAGCTTGACGAGCTTCTCGATGATCGGGCCCGACACGCCATTGCCGGCGTCCCAGCCGATCTTGTAGCTGCCCCCGGCATAGCCTGCGACGAGGCGACCGACATAATCGTCCTCAATGTCGGCGGTGGAGACGGTGCCGCGGTCGGCCTCATCGGCGACGACATCCCAGTCGCCTTCCGTCGCCATGCGGCCAAGGTCCTGAATGTCCGCGCCGAAAAACGGCTTGTGCTGCAAGACCATCTTGAAGCCGTTATACTCGGCGGGATTATGGCTGCCGGTTATCTCGATGCCGCCATCCACTTCTAGCGTGGCCTCGGCATAATAGAGCATCGGCGTCGGCCCCATGCCGATCCGCACGACATCGACACCGACGGCGGTGAGGCCGCCGACCAAAGCCGCTTCAAGCTCGGGCGAGGACAAGCGACCATCATAGCCGACGGCAACGCGCGTGCCGCCCGCGCGGCGCACGCGCGTGCCGAAACCGCGACCGATCGCGTCGGCGTCTGCGGTGCCGAGCGTCTTTCCCACGATCCCGCGGATGTCATATTCGCGCAAGGACGTCGGGTCGAAACGGTGCGTCATGGTAGCTCCTGTTGGTTGGATGCGTGCCTAATCGGTGAAACCCGCGAAAGTTCAATGGCTAGTGTCGGAGCAGCAGATCGCGCGCGGCGTTGATCCGCCGGGTGAGATCGGCCGAGCCCCCTCGATCGGGATGGACCGCGCCGACCAAGCGCCGGTGCGCGGCGCGAATCGCCGCCGCATCGGCATCGGCCGACACCCCGAGCACGGCGCGCGCTTCGGCTTCGTCGAGCCGCAGCGTCGGTTTCGGTCGCGCGCGCAGCAGCCACCAGCCACCGAGCAGGACCGCCGCAAAGAAAAGAATCTTGCCCATTATGCGAACAGCGGCGGGACCGGTTCCGGCAGCGCAAGCGCGCCCATCATCTCGCGCAATTCCTGGCGCGCGGCGACGTGCGCCAGCCCCATGGCACCGAATTCACCCGAATCGAGCATGGTCAGGCCGTTGGGGAACAGTTCGCGGTAGATGACGCGTTCGCCCAGGCCCGGCACGATGCGGAAGCCAACGCGCTTGGCGAGCTGGTCGAGCGCTTCGGACACACGGCGCATGTTGCGCGCCTCAATATGCTGGACGCGGTTGCGCAGCACCACCCAGTCGATCGTCGAGCCATCGGCCTTGGCGCGGGCCTTGCGCGCTTCCCAGATCATTTCGGCATAAAAGCTCGGGCGCGTGACCTTGTAGCTTTCGGGATCGACCTGGCCGATCAGATCGAAATCGACGAAACTGTCGTTCATCGGCGTTACCAGCGTATCGGCGCGGGCGGAGGCCATGCGCGCGAACCGGTCGTCGCGACCCGGCGTATCGATCACCAGAAAGTCCGCACCCTCGGCCAGCGCATCGAAGCTTTCGGTGAAGCGCGCCAGGCTTTCGCCGTCATGGGTGGTGTGGCGCGGGGTCGGCAAGTCGCGGCCGGTGCGTTTGATCGTCGCGGTACGATTGTCGAAATAGCGCCCCATCGTGCGCTGGCGATGGTCGAGATCCAGCGCCGACACCTGCGCGCCGCGCGCCGCCAGCGCGATCGCGACATGCACCGCCGTGGTCGACTTGCCCGTGCCGCCCTTTTCATTGGCGAAGACAATAATGTGTGGCTTTCGCGCAGCAGTCGCCAACGTGTTTGCTTCCCGTCTTGTCCGGTTGGATCACGCCTCATAGAAGGCGCGCCCGTCCTTACCGAAGGCCACACATCCGTGCAAACCATCCGTTCCCTCGAAGCGCTCCGTTCTGGGATCGCCGATTTCCGCAGCGGAGGCGCGAGCATTGCGCTCGTGCCGACGATGGGGGCGCTGCATTCCGGGCACCTCGCGTTGATCGAGGCGGCGAAGCGGCCGGGCCGCAAGGTGGTGGCGTCGATCTTCGTCAACCCACGGCAATTCGGCCCGAATGAGGACCTGTCGCGCTATCCAAGGCGGGAGACGGCGGACGCACGGCTGTTGACCGAGGCGGGCTGTGACCTGTTGTGGATGCCGCCGGTCGAGGTGATGTATCCCGACGAGTTCGCCACCACGATTTCGGTGGCGGGGGTGAGCGAGGGGCTCGATGGCGCATCGCGGCCCGGCCATTTCGATGGCGTAGCGACCGTCGTCGCGAAATTGTTCAACCAGGTCCGGCCCGACATCGCCCTGTTCGGCGAAAAGGATTTCCAGCAGCTCGCGGTGATTCGCCGGATGGTTGCCGATCTCGATTTCGGGATCGAGATCCAGGGCGTGCCGACGCAGCGCGACGATGACGGGCTCGCGCTGTCGTCGCGCAACATCTATTTGGATGAGGCGCAGCGTGTCGCAGCGGTGGCCTTGCCGCGCGCATTAGGCGTGGCGGCCAAAGCGATTGCGCGCGGCGACGATCCAGAAGGCGGGCTGGCCACGGCGCGCGAAGCGCTGAATACCGCCGGTTTCGAGGTCGATTATGTCGAGCTGGTCGATGCCGCGACGCTGGCCACAGCGACCGACCCCAGCCGCGAGCGGCGTTTGCTCGCAGCGGCGCGGATCGGCACGACGCGGTTGATCGACAACCTCGCGATTCCGCCCGCCGATCATGCCTAACGGCCGTTAACCTTTTGTTGACCCCAATCCGGCAAGGTGTTGCCGGTAGGGATGGTTAACGGGGGTTAAGAGCATGGGCAGCAGCCTGAAGAATGCGCAGTTCCTGATCGACAGCCGAATCGCCGACGCGGCGCGCGGCGACGCCGATGCGTGTTTCGACCTTGGCATGGTCTATTCGAGTGGCTCCGCTGGTATCGGCGTAGACCTGATCGAGGCACACAAATGGTTCAACCTGGCCGCCGTTGCGGGCAGCGAGATCGCCAAGGATTGCCGCCGCGACATTGCCGAGGACATGACCGCGCGCGAAATCGCCACCGCCCAGGCGGCGGCGCGGGCGTTCCTGGTCGCCACCCAGCGCCGCGCCGCCTGATCCTTTACTCTGCGGCGACCGCCTTTTTGGGTGCCGCCTTTTTCGCGGCCGGTTTCTTGGCCGCAGGCTTCTTTGCAGCCGTCTTTGCGGCGGGCTTTTTGGCCGCTGCCTTCTTCTTGCCCTTGGCGGGTGGTGCTGCGGCTGCGCGCGCGTCGATCAACTGCGCCGCCTCTTCGAGCGTCAGCGCGTCTTTCTCGATCGATTTGGGCAAGGTCGCATTGGTCGTGCCATCGGTGACATAGGCCCCGTAGCGCCCCTCCATCAGCTTGATCTCGGCCTCGCTGCGCGGATGCAGGCCCAGCACCTTGAGCGGGGCCTGGGCCCCCCGTTGCGGCCGCCCGCCGCCTGCGGCGGCTTCGGCGAGCTTGACCACCGCCGCGTTCATGCCCGTTTCGAACACATCCGCCGTCGAGCTAAGCCGCGCATATTTGCCGGCATGCTTCAGATACGGGCCATAGCGACCGATGGCCGCCGTGATGGGTTCGCCGGTTTCGGGGTGCGTGCCGATGGTGCGCGGCAGCGACAGCAGTTTCAGCGCCCATTCGAGATCGAGTTCGCCAATATCTTTCGGGATCGACGCCATCTTGCGCGTCTCGCCCTCGCCGATTTGGATATAAGGGCCGAACCGCCCCGACTTGCGCTCGACCGGCAAGCCGCTTTCCGGGTCCTTGCCGAGCGTCTCGGGCGTGGCATCGGCCTCGCCTTCACCGCCGGGCTGGCCGAAGCGGCGGGTATATTTGCACTCAGGGTAATTGGAGCAGGCGACGAACGCGCCGAACTTGCCGCCGCGCAAGGCGAGCTGGCCCTTGTGGCACAGCGGGCACAGCCGCGGATCGCTGCCATCGGCCTTGGCCGGGAAGAGATAGGGTTCGAGGAATTTGTCGAGCGCGGCGGTCACTTCGGACGGCTTTTGCTCCATCACCTCGGTCGTGCGCGGCTTGAAGTCCTTCCAAAAGGCTTCGAGCACGGCTTGCCACTGCGCGCGGCCGCCCGACACTTCGTCAAGCTCGTCCTCGAGCCCGGCGGTGAAATCATAGCCGACATATTTCTCGAAAAAGCGTTCGAGGAACGCCGTCACCAACCGGCCCGATTCCTCGGCGAAGAAGCGGTTCTTCTCGACGCGGACGTAGGCGCGGTCCTTCAGCGTCTTGATGATCGAGGCATAGGTCGAAGGGCGACCGATGCCGAGTTCTTCGAGGCGCTTGACCAGCGACGCTTCCGAGAAGCGCGGCGGCGGCTGGGTGAAATGCTGTTCGGCGGTGACGCCCAATTTGGCCGGGGCATCGCCCTCGCGCAGGCGCGGCAGGCGCTTGGCGTCTTCATCCTGCGTGTCGTCCGAGCCTTCTTCGTACAAAGCGAGATAGCCGGGGAAGAGCATCACCTGACCGGTTGCGCGGAGGGCCGTGTCGCCCGTGCCGTCAGCCAGTTCGACCGTGGTGCGCTCCAGCCGGGCCGAGGCCATCTGGCTCGCCAGAGCGCGCTTCCAGATCAAATCGTACAACCGCGCATGATCGCCGCCGCCAGCCTTGTCCTTGCTGAAGTCGGTCGGGCGGATCGCCTCATGCGCTTCCTGCGCGTTCTTGGCCTTGGTCTGGTAGACGCGCGGCTTGTCGGGGACGTAGCTCGCGTCATAGCGATCGGCGACGGCATGGCGCGCGGCAGAGATCGCGCTCGAATCCATCTGCACGCCGTCGGTACGCATATAGGTGATCGCGCCGTCCTCGTAGAGGCCTTGCGCGATCCGCATCGTATGGTCGGCGGAGAAGCCGAGCTTGCGCGAAGCTTCCTGCTGCAACGTCGAGGTGGTGAAGGGCGGCGGCGGGTTGCGCGTCGCAGGCTTCACCTCGACCGATTGCACCGTGAACAGTCCGCTTTCGACCGCGGCCTTGGCGCGCTTGGCGGTGCCTTCCTCGCCGATCGACAGGCGATCGAGCTTCTTGCCCTCGAACTGCACGAGCCGCGCCTGGAACGGCGTGCCGTCATGCTCCATGTCGGCGATGACCGACCAATATTCCTGCGGGCGGAAGGCCTCGATCTCGCGCTCGCGGCTGACGATCAGGCGCAGCGCGACCGATTGCACGCGCCCTGCCGACTTGGCGCCGGGCAGCTTGCGCCACAGCACTGGGGAGAGCGTGAAGCCGACGAGATAATCGAGCGCACGGCGCGCCCGATAGGCGTCGATCAAATCGGTATCGAGCTCGCGCGGATGCTGCATCGCCTCGGTCACCGTCGCCTTGGTGATGGCGTTGAAGGTAACGCGCTGCACGTCCTTGGGCAGTGCCTTGCGGCCGCGCAGCACCTCCTGCACGTGCCAGCTGATCGCTTCGCCCTCGCGGTCAGGGTCGGTCGCGAGGATCAGGCGGTCGGCGGTCTTGGCGAGATCGGTGATCGCCTTCAACTGCTTGGCCTTGTCGGCGTAATTTTCCCATTCCATCGAAAACCCGTCCTCGGGATCGACCGAGCCATCCTTGGGCGGCAAGTCGCGGACATGGCCGTAGGAAGCGAGGACGCGGTAATCCGAACCGAGATATTTCTCGATGGTCTTCGCCTTGGCGGGCGATTCGACGATGACAAGCTGCATGGGGTGATCGAGGTCCTTACGTGTACGCGCGAGGATGGAGATGTGGCGGGCGCTGCGTCAAGCGGGGCATCACGTCAACCATCGACATCACAATGCAGTCGCCAGCGTCAGCGCGCCCAGCACTATGCCGGGGCTGTTGGCGCAGACGATCGGCCAGTCGCGCTTGGGCTTCGCAAGACCGTACAGTGCCCATAAGGCGCAATTCACCACCGTTGCGATCGGTTGAACGATCGAGCCTTTGTGCCCGTCCAAATTGAGGCGGATCTGGTCGACGTAAGACGCGTACATCGCGATCGCGGTGCAGGTGGCCACCCAGCCGAGGATAGAGAGCATACGGTCGGTCATGGGGAGGCTCCGGATTGAGGCGGCAGTCTCCGCCAAACGGAGCGACCGTCTGCGGGACGTTTAAACCTCCCGGCAAGTTCCCGTTTGCGTCAAAAGGTCTGCACGGTGGCGAGCGCGCGACTGGGCTGGCATAGCGGTCGGGAGCAGGGGAGAGCAGCATGATTCGGGCAATTGCGGCGATGATGGCGGTGCAGGCGGCGACAGTGGTGCTGCCCGAGCGATTGGAAGCGCCGACCCCGCCGGGGTTCGTGACCGGCTATGACGCGCACAATACGCAGATCGCGATAACCGAGCGAATCCCGCGCGGCGAAACCGTCGAGCAATGGTCCCGGATGATCACGGTGCAGCGTTTTACCGGGATTGCCCGAGTGGGCGGGCACGGCTTTCTGGACAGGCTGGCCAATGGCGTGAAACGCAGCTGTCAGGGCGCATCGACGACGCCGATCGTCGATAGCGTCGCCGACGGACGCGCGGTTGCGTCGATGCGCGCGGACTGTCCGCTCAACAGCGCGACGGGCAAAGCTGAGGTCTTTTTCGTCAAAGTATTCACCGGTGCGGCGGACATCCATTCCGTCCAATATGCATTCCGGTCGGTGCCGACGGCCAAGGATGCGGCGGTGGCGGAGGCCTATCTCGATTCGATCGCTCTCTGCCCCGGTAGCGCGAAGGCCTGCGCGGCGTCCTGAGTTCAGACCAGCGCCACCCGACCTCCGGCATGACGTTCCAACCGCCCGGCCAGTTCCAGTTCGAGCAGCACCGTCTGCACAATCGCGGGGCTATGGCCGGATTGGCGGATCAGTTCGTCGATCGCGACGGGTACGGGGCCGAGCAGGTCGCAAACGTCGCGGCGTTCGGCGTCGCTCGCATCTTCGGGCGGGGGCGCGCGGAAGCCGTCGCGGCTGGTGCGGACCATACGCTGGTCGATCGGGCGCACCGTTTCCAGCACGTCGGCGGCGGATTGCACCAGCGTCGCGCCGTCGCGGATCAGCCCGTTGCACCCCTGCGCGCGCGGATCGAGCGGGCTGCCGGGCACCGCCATCACCTCGCGGCCCAGTTCGGCGGCAAGGCGCGCGGTGATGAGCGAGCCCGATTTGGGCGCGGCCTCGACCACGACGGTGCCGAGCGACAGCCCGGCGATGATGCGGTTGCGATAGGGAAAGTGGCGCGCGCGCGGCTCGGTGCCGGGCGGTTGTTCGGCGATCAGCAGGCCGTCCTGCGCGATGCGCTCCTGCAGCGCCGCGTTTTCCGGCGGATAGACCACGTCGATGCCCCCGGCGATCACGGCGATCGTCCCCGTCTCGATCGATCCGACATGCGCGGCGGTGTCGATGCCGCGCGCCAGGCCCGAGACGATGCTCACTTCCTCGCGCCCGAGTTCGGCGGCGAGTTGACGTGCGAAGCGGCACGCTGCGGCTGACGCATTGCGCGCGCCAACCATCGCGATGGAGAGCTGCGCGAGCAGATCGATCCGCCCGCGCACGATCAAGGCGGGTGGGGCATCGTCGAGTTCGGCGAGCAGCGGGGGATAGTCGGGGTCGTCAAGGAACAGGTGGCGCGCGCCCAGCCGGGCCACCGTTGCCAGCTCGCGCTCGGCCAGCGCGACCGGGGCCAGCGCGGGCGGCTTGCCACCGCCACGCGCGGCGAGGTGCGGCACGGCATCGAGCGCGGCGTGCGCGCTGCCGAAGCGCGCGATCAATTGGGCGTAGGTGACGGGCCCGATCTGCGCCGAACGGATCAGGCGCAATCGGGGGATCGCCCGTTGCGCTTGATCCATCGCCTCAGCCACGCTTGCGGCCGACGCGCGGTTCGGTGCCGCTGATGAGGCGATCGACATTGGCGCGATGCTTCCACAGCACCAGCAAAGCGAGCGCAAGCAGCAGCAGGACAAGGTCGAACCGACCGAAAAAAGCGGCGCTGAGCGGGGCGGTTACCGCAGCCGTCATGCCCGCAAGCGAGGAAATGCGCAGCAGCGCCAGCATGGCGATCCACACCACCGCGTAAACGAGTGCAATCGGCCAATGCAAAGCCAGCACCACGCCGAGCAGCGTCGCCACGCCCTTGCCGCCGCGGAAGCGCAGCCAGACCGGATAGAGATGGCCAAGGAACACCGCCGCCGCCGCGACCACGCCGGTGCCGCCAAGATAGCGCTCGGCAATCCACACCGCGACAAACCCCTTCGCCGCGTCGAGCAGCAACGTTGCCGCCGCCAGCCCCTTGCGCCCGGTGCGCAGCACGTTGGTGGCACCGATATTGCCCGACCCGATCTGGCGCAAATCCCCCGCGCCCGCCAGGCGGGTGAGCAGGACGCCGAATGGAATCGACCCGAGCAGATAGCCGAGCACCAGCGCCGCCGCCGGGGCCTGCCAGAGATAGTCGGTCGGCACGTAAGATCCCCCTATGGTCGGTGTGAACATAGCGTGCACACGGCCCGGTGCCACAATCTCCATCAAGCCGGTTTTGTCAAATGCGCCGATCGCGTTATGGAGCGCCATGGATCAGCGCCCCGTGTTGTTTTTTGATTCCGGGGTCGGCGGATTGTCGGTGCTCGGTGCGGCGCGGGTGCTGCTGCCCAACATGCCGGTGGTCTATGTCGCGGACTCGGCGGGTTTCCCATACGGCACCAAGACCGAGCGCGAGATCGCCGCGCGCGTGCCCGCCTTGCTGGGTCGGCTCGCCGAACGCTATCAACCGCGCCTGATCGTGATCGCGTGCAACACGGCATCGACGATTGCGCTGGCAACGGTCCGCGAGGCGCTCGATCTGCCCGTGGTCGGCACCGTCCCCGCGATCAAGCCCGCCGCGATCGCCAGCGCGACGCGCGTGATCGGCGTGCTCGGCACCGAAGCCACGGTGCGCCAGCCTTATGTCGATGATCTGGCGGCGCGCTTTGCCGGGGATTGTACGGTGTTGCGCCACGGATCGGCCGAGCTGGTCGCGCTCGCCGAAGCCAAATTGCACGGGGAGCCGACCGATCCGGCGCGCTATGCCGCCATCCTGCATGGCCTGTTCGGGCAAGCTGGTGGCGATCGGATCGATACGATCGTCAATGCCTGCACGCATTTCCCGCTGGTGGCGGACGAATTGGCGGCGGCGGCCCCGCACCCGGTGCGCTTCGTCGATGGCAGCGCGGGGATCGCCCGGCGGATCGCGCATTTGACCGAGGGGCAGGGCTGGCCGGATACGCCGCGCGAGGGGCGTGCGGTGTTTACCGCGCACAGTGCCGATACGGATCGGCTGGTACCAGCACTCGCCCGGTTTGGACTCACGCGGCTGGATATTCTATAACCGATAGGTATGATCACGTAGATCGGGGAAAGCCGCTGGAAATCGGCGCTTGGCGGGGGTAGTGGGCGGACATGGACGTAGACTCACCGCATCCCGGGGTCGATTACTCCCGGATTTTCGCGCAGGCGATCGATCGCCTGCATGTCGAAGGGCGTTATCGCGTCTTTATCGACATCCTGCGCAACAAGGGGGCCTTCCCCAATGCGCGGTGCTTCGCCGGACATAACGGCCCCAAGCCGATCACGGTGTGGTGTTCGAACGATTATCTGGCGATGGGCCAGCACCCGCAAGTGATTGCGGCGATGGAACATGCGCTGCACGATGTCGGCGCGGGTTCGGGCGGCACGCGCAATATCGGTGGCAACACGCATTATCATGTCGATCTGGAAGGCGAACTCGCCGATCTGCACGGCAAGGAAGGCGCGTTGCTGTTTACCAGCGGCTATGTCTCGAACGAGGCGACGCTGGCGACGCTGGCCAAGGTGCTGCCGGGCTGCATCATCTTCTCCGACGAGCTCAACCATGCCTCGATGATCGCGGGCATCCGCAATTCGGGCTGCGAAAAGCATGTGTTCCGTCACAATGACCTGGCGCATCTCGAGGAACTGCTCGCGGCGGCCGATCCGGCGGTTCCGAAGCTGATCGCCTTCGAAAGCGTCTATTCGATGGATGGCGACGTCGCGCCGATCGCCGCGATCTGCGACCTGGCCGACAAATATCATGCGCTGACCTATCTCGACGAAGTCCATGCGGTCGGCATGTACGGCCCGCGCGGCGGCGGCATTTCGGACCGCGATGGCGTCGCCGATCGGCTGACCATCATCGAGGGGACGCTGGGCAAGGCGATCGGGGTGATGGGCGGCTATATCAGCGCCGATCAGACGATCATCGACGTGATCCGTTCCTATGCGCCGGGTTTCATCTTCACTACCTCGCTGTCGCCGGTGCTGGTGGCGGGTGCGCTGGCCAGTGTGCGACACCTGAAGGCGTCGAGTGTCGAGCGTGAGGGGCAACAGGCCGCCGCCGCATTGTTGAAGACGCTGTTCGCAGAAGCCGGTCTGCCGGTGATGAACTCGACCACGCACATCGTGCCGCTGATGGTCGGCGATCCGGTCAAGGCCAAGAAGATCAGCGACATCCTGCTCGCCGAATATGGCGTGTACGTGCAGCCGATCAATTATCCGACCGTACCGCGCGGCACCGAACGGCTGCGCTTCACCCCGGGTCCCGCGCATGACGAAGCGATGATGCGCGAACTGACCGGGGCGCTGGTCGAAATCTGGGGTCGGCTGGAATTGCGCAAGGCGGCCTGAACCGAGCGGGAACCGCGACGCCTGTAACCCGTTACGCCTCTCACATCAGCGAGAGGTTATCATGGGCAAGGGTTGTATTTTGTGGCTGCTGGGGGTTCCGATCCCGGTCATTCTGCTGTTGTGGCTGGTTTTCCACCACTAATTGACCCCGTCAGCGATTGGCGTTGCGCTCGATGCGGCCCGACCAGGCATAACCGCGATAGAGCGGGGCGAAGCGCGGCATGCCGCCCACCTCGCTGGCAATTTCGATCAGGGCAGGCTGCAATGCTGCGCGCGGTGCCACGTCGAATTTGGCGAGCCAGGCGAACAACAACGCACGAAAGGCTTTGGGCAACCCTTCCTGCTGACCGAAGTCGACAATGTCGAGCCGCCCACCCGGCGCGAGCTTGGTGGCGGCCTCCCGGATGGCATCGTGCCAGCCGGGAATCATCGACAGCGTATAGCTTTGGAAGATACGATCGAAGGTCGCGATGCCGAACAGCGCCTCGGCATCGAAAGCGGTGGCGTCGCCTTGCGCCAGCACGATCCGATCGGAAAGGCCTGCCTTGGCGACCTTCGCACGCGCCGTCTGCAGCATCGCTTCCGAAATATCGATGCCGTAGAAGCGCGCATCGGGCCAACGCCTAGCCGCCGCGATCAGGTTGCGCCCGGTGCCGCAGCCGATTTCCAGCACGCTGCCGCCGGGCGGCGGCGCGATTCCGTCGATCAGCGCATCGCGCCCGAGCAGATAATATTTGCGTGTCAGATCATAGATATGGCGCTGCGACCGATAGATCGCATCCATATGCCCGGCATGGCCGGTGTCGATCGAGGCTGCGTTCATCCGAGCACGTAGAGATGGACGCCGCCGTAAATCGAGGAGCGGTCGCGCTTGGTGTAATCGAGCGACTCCTCGGCGCGGTACGTCCATTTGCCGAGGATCGCATCGGGCACGCGGCCGGGCAGGATGCTGGGTTCGCCAGCGGTGCGGAACAGCACGCGTGCGCCGGGCTTGGCGGTGCGGGTGATTTCGCTCCACAGATCGGTGAGCTGTTCGTCGGTCATCCAATCCTGCGCGTCGAGCAGGATGTAACGATCGAGCGAGGCATCGCCGTGGGTGCGCAGATAATCGGTAAAGTTGGTGTGGCGCACCTCGATCCGGCTCGCGCGCTCGACAATCTCGTCATAATGGTCGCGCTGGAGATAGGGCGGCAGCGGTGCCGATGGTCCCTGGCCATAGCCGCGGCCAAAGGCCTGCCATGCGAAATAATTGTCCTTGATGTCGAAATCGCACGCGAGCTTTTCGAGCCGTTCGCGCAGCACCACCGCCATCTTCTCGTCGCCAGCCAGCGCCTCATATTGCGCTGGCGGAATGCCGAGGCCGAACAGCGAGGCAGGCTGATCGGTGATCCATTTGACGAAGCCCTTGTCGAAAAAGGGCGCGAATTCGCGGTCGAAGATTTCGCGCTGTTCCTCGATCGATTGCGCCTTGAGCAGGATCTTCGGGTTCACGCCGTTCAGCCGCGCGAGCAGATGCGCCACGCCGATGAAATTGCCGAGCAGGCCGCGCTTGTAGACGTTCTTGGCGAAACCGCCGATCCGCCGCCGGCCGATGATGTCACGGCCTTCCCAATAGGCCAGCGTCGTCTCGTCGAGATGCGGGCGGATATAGGTGCGATAGGCGCGCACGTTGTCGCGGCTGTTGGCCTGGGCGAAGAAGCGGTGGAAGGCGTCGTAATCCGGCAGATGCCGCGCGGCGACGACCTTCAGCTTGTTGAGCGCGATGTGCGCGGTGTTGAGGTCGACCGCGGTGATCGCGCGCGGGTTGGCGGTTAGGTAGCTCAGCACATTGCACCCGCCCGAGGCGATCGTGACGACATGCGAATCCGGCGCGATCGCCAGCGCTTCCATGTCGACCGCCGGATCCTCCCAGATCTGGGCATAGACGAGGCCGCGAAAGGCGAAGGTAAAGGCGCGTTCGAGCAGCCCCTGCTTCGAGAGATGTTTGTGCTGATGCACTGCACTGCGAACCGCGCGATTCTTTGCGGCGGTCTTGCGGGGGCGATCCTGAGGCGGTCGAATGGCAAGGGCCATGGCAAGCTTCTCCGGCCGGACATCGCGTTGAGGAAAAGACGCAGGCGGCAGCCGTGCGTTACGACGATCCGGTGACGCTTCCATGACGCGCTTGTGGCGAAATGAAAAGGACCTGCCGACGCGGGGGACGCCGACAGGTCCGTTTTTACAACCGCTCGCCGCAAAGGAGGGGACCCGGCGAACGGTCAGTTTGTCCCCTGCGGAACGGGGACAGTTCATTATACGCGCGAATGCCCCGCCCGGATGCGGCGGCGCGGTATTTTTACGGCAGCATCACGGTGTCGATGACATGGATCACGCCGTTGGACTGCATCACATTGGCGATGGTGATCCGCCCGGTATGGCCCTTGGCATCGGTGACGCTCCAGCCGCGACCTGCCTTGGCGAAGGTCAGCGTGCCGCCCTGGACGGTGGTGTAGGTGGCCTTGCCGCCATGCGCTTGCGCGGCGGCGGCGATGTCGGCGGCGGTGACACGACCGGGAACGACATGGTAGGTCAGCACGGCGGCGAGCGTCGCCTTGTTTTCGGGCTTCAGCAGCGTCGTCACGGTGCCCTTGGGCAGTTTGGCGAAGGCGGCGTTGGTCGGCGCGAACACCGTGAACGGCCCCGGGCCGGACAGCGTCTCGACCAGGTCAGCGGCCTTGACTGCGGCGACCAGCGTGGTGTGGTCCTTCGAATTGACGGCGTTTTCGACGATATTCTTGGTGGGATACATGGCGGCACCGCCGACCATTGGGTTGGTCTGGGCGGATGCGAGCGATCCTGCGCTCATCGCGACGGCGGCGGCGGCGATTGCGGTGCGAAAAATGCGGGTCATAGGGGGTTCTCCTGCGGGTGCGCCCGGGGTGGACGCGGCGGAGATACGGGGCAGCCCCCGCCGTGGATGCACTCAGACCGGCGAAAGAACGCCTTTGGCGACCACGGGGCCGGTTGGCAGCCCGCTGGGTGACCCGCCGACCGGTTCGACCGTAACGGCAAGCACCGCGCCCGCCGCAATACGCTGCCGGTTCTCCGGCCGCAGCGTCAGCGCGGTCGCCCCTTGGGTGCGCAAGACCCCCAGCGAATGCGGCGTGCCGTCGGCCGGGATCACCCACAATTCCGCGCTATGGTCGGCACTGGTCAGGCTCGCCTCGGTCAAGCGGATCGTCCCGGCATTCTTGTCATAGATTGCCGTGACCGGGGTGCCTTTGCCCTCCGGCGTGATCGAAGCGACCAGCGTCGGGGCGAGCGGCGCGGCGACTGACGGTGCGGGCTGCGGCGGCGACATGGGCGCGAGCGGGCGCGTGACCAGCACGACCAGCAGCGCCGCTGCCGCAATGCTCGACAGCGCGGCCACGCCGGGCCAGATCGCGCTGCGTGGCCGGGGTCGCGTCACCAGACTTGCAACCGGTGCTGCCGGTGCCTGATCGAGCGAGCGCTCGACGCGCGCGAGAATATCGGGGGCCGCGATCGCGGGCCATTGGTCGAACCACGGTGCCAAATGCCCGCGCCACCGCTCGACCTCGCGCGCGAAATCGGGGTCAGCGAGGACGCGGCGGAGCGCGACGGCCCTTTCCTCGCCATCCAGCACGCCGAGCGCGAGTTCGGCCGCGGTCATGTCGGGCGCGTCCTCGAGGCCTTCGGGGCCGACGCCTGCAGGAGGGGGCATGTCGCTCATCCCTCAAGGCACTCCTTCAATTTGGCGAGGCCGCGCCGCACCCAGCTCTTCATCGTGCCAAGCGGGATCGACTGGCGTTCGGCCAGTTCGGCATAGGTTACGCCGTCGAAAAAGGCAGTGCGGATCGCATCGCGCTGGCGTGCCTCAAGGCCTTGCAGGCAGCCGTGCAACAGGTCGCTGGCTTCGTCCTGCAGCATCGACTCGCTGGCGAGCGGGGCCGTGTCGATCACCGGCGGCGCATCCTCGATCGGGGTGGCGCGGCGGATTTTCTGCGCGCGCTGCCAGTCGATCGCGCGGTTGCGCGCGATCGTGGCGAGCCACGTGATCGGGCTGGCGCGCAGCGGGTCATAGGCACCGGCGCGCCGCCAAATCGTCAGATACACATCGTGCAACACGTCTTCCGCTGCCTGCCTTTCGCCGCAGATACGGTAGCAGACGCCAAATAGTTTCGCCGAAGTGAGCGCATAGAGATCGCGAAAGGCCGCGCGGTCCTCCTCGCCGGTGCGCACCAGCGCGTCCACCAGCCGCGCACGCGCCGCCGCCTCTGGCGAGGGCGTGCCGGATGGAGCCGGAGCGTCGAGCGGGTGATCGGTCACGGGGGCAGTGCCTAGCTTGGCGCGGGGGCCACGGCAATATCGGCGTGCGATTGCGGTGTCGGTGCGTGCGCTTGGGTGTGGCAATCGCGCGCGGGCTTGGCTAAGGGCACGCCATTCCGCTTCACCTTTTGGGAGCGCGCCCGCTTTGCGCATCGCCATCGCCTCCGATCACGCCGCCTTTGCGTTAAAGGCCACGCTTGCCGCATGGCTCGCCGCCGAAGGGCATGACGTGCTCGATCTCGGCCCGGACAGCGATGCGCGCGTCGATTATCCCGATTTCGGCTTCAAACTGGCCGAGGCCGTGGCCTCTGGCGCGGCCGAGCGCGGCGTTGCCCTGTGCGGATCGGGCATCGGCATTTCGATCGCGGTCAATCGCCATCTCGCGATGCGCTGTGCGCTCGTCTCCGAACCGCTTTCCGCCGCCCTTGCGCGCGAGCATAACGATGCCAATGTCGTGGCGCTCGGCGCGCGGCTGACCGGCGAGGACATGGCCAAGGCCTGTATCACCGCTTTCCTGACCACCGATTTCGCCGGTGGCCGCCATCAATCGCGCGTCGAAAAGCTCGGCGCACCGTCCTTTGCGCCAGTTACGAGTGGGAACCCGGCATGAGCACCAATCCATCAGAGCTTCACGACGTCCAGCCCGACGGCTTCTTCACGCGCGGCCTGGCCGAGGCCGATCCGGCGGTGTTCGGCGGGATTGCCCATGAGCTGACGCGCGAACAGACGCAGATCGAGCTGATCGCGAGCGAAAATATCGTGTCGAAGGCGGTGCTGCAGGCGCAGGGTAGCGTCTTCACCAACAAATATGCCGAAGGCTATCCCGGCAAGCGTTATTATCAGGGCTGCCACCCGTCGGACGAAGTCGAGACGCTGGCGATCGAGCGCGCCAAGCAATTGTTCGGCTGTTCCTATGCCAATGTCCAGCCGCACTCGGGCGCGCAGGCCAATGGTGCCGTGCTGCTGGCGCTGGTCAAGCCGGGCGAGACGATCCTCGGCATGAGCCTCGATGCCGGTGGTCACCTGACACACGGTGCCAAGGCGGCGATGTCGGGCAAGTGGTTCAACGCGGTCCAGTATGGCGTGGATCCGGTCACGCATCTGATCGATTTCGATGAAGTGGCAAAGCTGGCACGCGAGCATAGCCCCAAGCTGATCATCGCGGGCGGCTCGGCCTATCCGCGTACAATCGATTTCGCCAAATTCCGTGCGATTGCCGATGAAGTCGGGGCCTATTTCATGGTCGACATGGCGCATTTCGCCGGGCTGGTTGCGGCGGGCCTGCATCCGTCGCCCTTCCCGCACGCGCACATCGCCACCACCACCACGCACAAGACGCTGCGCGGGCCGCGCGGGGGCATGATCCTCGCCAATGACGAAGCGCTGGGCAAGAAGCTCAATTCGGCGGTGTTCCCGGGGTTGCAGGGTGGTCCGCTGATGCACGTGATCGCGGCGAAGGCGGTCGCTTTCGGCGAGGCGCTGCAGCCGGGCTATAAGAGCTACATCGCCGCCGTGATCGAGAATGCCAAGGTGCTCGCCGCCACGCTCAAGGAGCGCGGCGCGGAAGTCGTTTCGGGCGGCACCGACACGCATCTCGCCTTGATCGACCTTACCCCGCTCGGCGTGACCGGCAAGGATGCCGATGAAGCGCTCGAACGCGCCGGCATCACGTGCAACAAGAACGGCATTCCCAACGATCCGCTCCCCCCGACCAAGACCAGCGGCATCCGCGTTGGCTCGCCAGCGGGCACGACGCGCGGCTTTGGCCCGGCCGAATTCCGCGAGATCGGCAACATGGTCGCCGATGTGCTCGATGGCTTGCGCAAGAATGGCGAGCACGGCGACGCGCAGGTCGAGGCCAATGTCCGCGAGCGCGTTCTGGCGCTGTGCGCGCGCTTCCCGATCTATCCGGAAGGGGTGTGATTTGCGCTGTCCGTTCTGCGGCCATGAAGACAGTCAGGTAAAGGACTCGCGCCCGACCGAGGATGCAGGCGCGATCCGGCGGCGGCGGCAATGCGAGGGGTGCGGTGCGCGCTTCACCACCTTCGAGCGGATTCAGCTCCGCGAGTTGACCGTGGTCAAGAGCGAAGGCGCGGGCGGCGGCTTCAAGCGCGAGCCGTTCGATCGCGAGAAGCTGTTGCGCTCGGTCTCGATCGCGGCCCGCAAGCGCCCGATCGAGGCGGCGCAGCTTGAGAAGCTGGTGTCGGGCATTCAACGCCAGCTCGAGACGCTGGGCGAGAACGAAGTGCGCTCGGGCAAGATCGGCGAGATGGTGATGGAGGGGCTGAAGGGCCTCGATTCGGTCGCCTATATCCGTTTTGCCAGCGTTTATAAGGATTTCCGCGAAGCGCGCGATTTCGAGGAATTTGCCGGCACGGTGAGCGAGGTCGGCAAGGGGTGAGCACACCTTCGATCATCCCACCGCCCGTGCTCGTTCTCGTTCGTCCGCAGCTTGGTGAAAATATCGGCAAGGCCGCGCGCGCAATGCTCAATTTCGGGCTGGTCGAGATGCGCCTCGTCAGCCCGCGCGACGGCTGGCCCAACCCCAGCGCAGGCCCCGCCGCGAGCGGTGCCGATGTCGTGTTGGAAGAGGCGCGGGTGTTCGAAACCGTGTCCGACGCCGTGGCCGATTGCGCGAATGTCTATGCGACCACCGTGCGCAAACGCGGCGTGACCAAGCCGGTGGTGACGCCCGAGGGGGCGGCGCGCGCGATCCATGCCGGGCCGGGGCGATCGGCGATTTTGTTCGGGCCGGAACGCTCGGGGCTCGAAACCGACGATATCGCGCTGGCGCGGACCATCATCACCGTGCCGATCAACCCGGAATTCGGATCGCTCAATCTGGCGCAAGCGGTCATCCTCATCGCCTATGAATGGTCGAAGGCGGAGCGCCTGGCGAGCCCACCCCAGGTCGATCTGCCGCCGCCGGCACCGCAGGAAGAGCTGGACGGGATGATCGCACAGCTTGACGCGATGCTGGGCGAGACCGATTTCTTCTTCCCGCCCGAACGCACGCCGGTGACGCGACGGACCTTGCGGACCTTGCTGACCAAGCCTGGCTGGTCGGCGCAGGAGGTTCGCACCGTGCGCGGCGTGCTGAGCGCGCTGGCAGGAAAGCGGCCGCGGGACCGCTAAGCGCGCGGCACAGATTATTCTGCTTTGACGGCATCTTGCGGGCTGGTTACACCGGCGCATCGCATAAGTCGGAGATCTTCATGCTGGTCCGTTCTGCCTCGATGATGGCTGCCATCGCGCTTGCGGCATCGCCGGTGATTGCGCAAACATCCGCTGAGGGAACGTCGTCGGGTCCGACCCCGACGGCAAAGCCCAGCAAACCCGCCAAGCCGCGCAAAATCTGCCGTTCGGAAGCGACGACCAGCTCGCGGGTGCGGGCCAGCGTCTGCAAAACTGCGGAGGAATGGGAGCGCGAGGCAGCGGGCAGCGAGCATATGGCTGGGGTTCTCGGCCGTTAAGGCTCGGGAATGGAGGCCGGTTGGCGTTCCGCTCACGGGTTCTCCGGCCCTACGAAGCGTCGCGGTGCCTTGATGGCGGCGATTGCCCATTATATCGCGCAGACCGTTCACTGTCGGCGCACTGGATCTCGATCGGGAGGGTATATGAAGACGTTACTCGCTGCGACTCTATTATGCCTTCCAATGGCCGCGCAGGCCATGGACACAGCCGGTTCCACAGCGGACGCGGCTAAAGAAAAGAAGATTTGTCGCTCCGAGGAAGTGACCGGCTCGATGTTTACCAAGCGCGTCTGCCACACCAAGGCCGAATGGGTCGCGCTTGAAGCCGAACGGGAGCGTGGTGCCGCGGCGCTGCGCAATCGGCGCGACGGGAACGGCTCGGATATTCCCCGCTAACCGAAAGGGATGCGCGGTCAGCGCCGGTCGAACGCCACGAGCTCATAGGCGATCGATGCTTCGACCAGCCGTTCCCACAAATCGGCGATGACGCTTTCGGGAATGCCGACGGCGCGCGCTTCCGCGCAGGCATTGGCGATCACTTGCGCCTTGCGCCCCTCGTCGCGCACCGCGCCGCGTTCGGGTTTGATCCGCGCCGCTGCGTCCATATAGGCAAAGCGCTGGGCGAGCAGCGCGATCAGCGCGCGGTCGACATGGTCGACGCCAGCGCGGACCTCCGCCATATTGGTGCAATCGGGGCCGGTGAGGATCGCGTTCGTCATGCGCTCCCCCTTGGCGAGCCGCGGCGCGCCTGTCCAGCTTGACTCATGCGACCGGTCCCGCTAACCGCCCGCCTTCGCATTTGGCCCCACACCCCGGTGAAGTGGTGGCCCTGCCCGTATCCCTTACAGGTTCGGATAGAGCGATACCGGGTATCGATCGTTTGCGCAGGCAGGCGGTCTTGTCACGAAGCATTTGCCAAGGAATATCTCATGTCGAAGCGTTCATCCGCAAAGTACAAGCTCGATCGCCGTATGGGCGAGAATATTTGGGGCCGCCCCAAATCGCCCGTCAACAAGCGTGAATATGGCCCCGGCCAGCACGGCCAGCGCCGCAAGGGCAAGGTCTCGGACTTCGGCATCCAGCTGCGCGCCAAGCAGAAGCTCAAGGGCTATTATGGCGACGTGACGGAAAAGCAGTTCCGCGCTTGCTACACCGAAGCCGCGCGCATGAAGGGCGACACCGGCCAGAACCTGATCGGCCTGCTCGAGCAGCGTCTCGACATGATCGTGTATCGCGCCAAGTTCGCGCCGACCGTGTGGGCTGCGCGTCAGCTGGTTTCGCACGGCCACGTCCGCGTCAACGGCGTGAAGTGCAACATCGCATCGCGCCGCTGCTTCGTCGGTGACGAGATCACGCTCGGCTCCAAGGCCAAGGAAATGGCACTGGTGCTCGAAGCGCAGCAGCTCGCCGAGCGCGAAATCCCCGATTATGTCGCCCCCGATGGCGCGGCCAAGGTCACCTTCACGCGCGTTCCGACGCTCGACGAAGTGCCCTATCCGGTGAAGATGGAACCGAACCTGGTCGTCGAATTCTATTCGCGCTGATCGTTCGATCCCGATCGAGACTGCAAGAGGGCGGCCCGGCAACGGGCCGCCCTTTTTATTTGGCGGGCGGCAACGCCAGCGCGGTGCGCAGAAAGCCATCGGCCTTGTCGAGCATCGTGGCGCGCACGTTGCTGTCGTCGAGCTGGTGGTCGAGCGCGTGGAACTCGACCAGCTCGACCGACTTGCCCGCTGCTTTCAGGCGACCCGCCATCAGCCGTGATTCGCCGATGCCGACATTCTGGTCGCGGTCCCCGTGGAACAGCAGCACGGGTGCGGTGATCCGCGCGGCATTCTGCGCCGGGGAGCCTTCGCGAACATGCGGGCCCTTGCCGATCCGCGCATCCTGTTCCGTAAAGTCGGTGAAGTCATGCCGTTCCTGCCGCAGCGTCTCCAGATCGGTAACGGGCGCGACCGCGACGATCGCCTTGAACAGGCTTGGATCGAGCACCGCCGATTGTAGCGCGGCATAGCCGCCATAGGACCAGCCGACGATCGCCAGCTTGGCAGGATCGGCGATTCCCTGCTTGATCAGCCAGCGACCGCTATCGTTGACGTCGCCGATCGCGGTGCGCCACGATTTGAAGCCATTTTCCTTGAACCAGGCGATGCCGTAGCCGGTTGATCCGCGATAATTGGGCTGGAGCACGGCATAGCCGCGATTGGCGAAGAATTGCGACAGCCAGTCGAAGTTCCATTCGTCGCGCGCTTCGGGGCCACCATGCGGCATCACGATTGTCGGCAGGTTTTTGCCCGTGCTGCCGGGCGGCAGCGTGAGATAGGCCGGAATCTGCGTGCCATCGGCGGCAGTGAAGGTGATCGGCGTGCGAGCTGCAAGGGTCGTCTTGGCGAGCGCAGCGCGCGCCGGAAAGGCTTCGGCGAGGTGGCGCGTCGTCTTGTCGTAGAGATAATAATGGCCCGGATCGACATCGCTGCCCGCGAACAGCAGCAGCTTGCTCTCGTCGGCGCTGGCATCGACGAACGTGACCAGTGGCAGGCCGGGCAAGGCGCGCGACAGCGAGGCGGCGAGCTTTTTCAGATCGGGGTCGAAGAAAATGCTTTGCCGCTTGTCGGTGACAAAGCTTGCGCCGACCACGCGGTTCTGGCGTCCGATGCGGATCACGTCATCGATATCGACATCGGGGCGGTCGAGCACCAACGAGCGCGTCAGGCTGCCGTCAAGCGCGATCGTGTACAGCGCCCTGCGCCCATCCTTGGTGTCGAAACCGTAGACAAGGTTGTGGTCGCGATCGACTGCATAGGGATTGAAGCCCGACAGCACGCCGCCCGTCGTCTTGAGCGTGCCGAGCGGCAGCCAGGTGCGGTCGCCGGACTTGCGATACGAATAGAGGATCGTATCGCTGTTATAGCCTGTGTTGAGCTTGGGGCGCTTGCCCATGATGCGGACGCTACCGTAACCGTCGCTAATATAATCGACAGCATCGTTATTGGGCGGCTCGACGTTTGCGCGGCGCAGCGAAACGGTGTCGATCCGGTCGACGCCCACACCTTCGCGACTCTCTGCGATCAGCGATCCGGTGGTTGCCTCCGGCACATAGCTACGCGTGACCAGCACCGTGCCGGGCGCACCGCCATTCCAGTCGATCACGTCGCCCCCGCCAAAGGAGGCCCCGAGCGACCGTTCGTTGGTCCGCGCGCTGAGCACCTTCAAATTCTTGCCGTCGCTGTCGACCGCGACGAGGCGGGTATAGCCATTGAAGCCGCCATGGGTCAGCCCGGTGTCGAGGATCATGTAGATTCCGCAGATCAGCCGCGTGTCGGTTGACCATTTGCACGCGGTCAGCCGGTCGGGGTTGCCGCTGGACGCGAGTATGGGCTTTGGCACTCCGTCGGCGACCGACACCACGAACAAGCCGGCACCGTGCCCTTCAATGGCCGCGATATAGGCGATTGCCGTGCCGCTGGGCGAAAGGCTGACCTGCTGAATGTCTTCGCGCGCGCCGAAGCGCGTCGCCGCATCGCTGACGGGGGAGGCGGCGGCGACGGCGGGCAGCAACGGTGTGGCGAGGCAAACGGCCAGCGCGGTCCCCAGCAGATATCGGTTCATGCTTTTCCCCTTTTTGCAGAGTGATACGCACTTTCGCAGGCGACGCAACGTGGCACCGCGCTTGGTTGCGCACGCGCACTGCGCCTGCCAAAAGGTGGCCACCCTAGCGACAGGATGATGGCCGATGCGCGCGATACCGACCCTTGCCCTCACTCTCGGTTTGCTGACAGCGGCAAACCCCGTGCTGGCCCAGAATGGGCCGCTGCCCACGATCAGCGTCGAGACGCTGAAGGACGTCACCAAGACGCTCTCCTCCGATGCGTTCGAGGGGCGCAAGCCGACCACGGCGGGCGAGACCAAGGCGACAGACTATATCGTCGAGCGCTTCAAGGCCGCCGGGTTGAAGCCGGGGAATGACGGCAAATGGTTTCAGGACGTGCCGCTGGTCGAACTGACCGCGAAGAACGTGACGCCGCTCAGCTTCACCGGCGGCAAGGCCCCGGTGAGCCTCGCCTATCGCAGCGATGTCGTGATCGCCACCTATCGCGTTACGCCCAGGATCGACATTCGGAACAGCCCGGTGGTGTTCGTCGGCTATGGCATCACCGCGCCCGAGCGCGGCTGGGACGATTATGCGGGCGTCGATGTGAAGGGCAAGACCGTCGTCATCCTGGTCAACGATCCCGATTGGCAGACGCCGACCAACCAAGGCCTCTTCGAGGGGCGCGCGATGACCTATTATGGCCGCTGGACCTACAAGTTCGAGGAAGCCGCGCGCCACGGGGCGGCGGCCGCGATCATCGTGCACGAAACCGCGCCCGCCGCTTATGGCTGGGGCGTGGTGCAATCGAGCTGGACCGGCCCGCAATTGGAGCTGGACGAAGCGGGCGACCATGCCGACCAGAGCCAGGCGGTCGGCTGGATGCAATTGGCCAAGGCGCGCGAACTGTTCGCGAGCGCCGGGCAGGATTTCGATGCGCTGAACGCGGCGGCAAAGGTGAAGGGCTTCAAGGCGGTTCCGCTGGGCGTCACCGCGTCGGTATCGTTCGACAACACGATCAAGCGGCAGGCGTCGAAGAATGTGATCGGCATCCTTCCGGGTACGACGGCGCCGAACGACTATGTCTATTACACCGCGCATTGGGACCATCTCGGGCATTGCGATGCGGTGAAGGGCGACGACATCTGCAATGGCGCGCTTGACAATGCGAGCGGGGTCGCCGGGCTGGTGGCACTCGCCGAGGCGAATGTGAAGGCGGGCCCGGCGCGGCGCACGCTCGTATTCCTGTCGGTCACCTGCGAGGAATGCGGGCTGCTGGGGTCGCGTTATTATGCGCAGCACCCGATCTACCCGATCGCGCAGACCGTCGGCGGCGTGAACATGGACGGGCTTAACACCGTTGGCCGCGCCAAGGATTTTGTGGTGACGGGGGCTGGCAAATCCGAGCTGGAAGACCGCATGAAGCTGCTGGTCGAAGCGCAGGGCCGCGTGGTGAAGCCCGAACCCAATCCCGAGCGCGGCAGCTATTTCCGCTCGGACCATTTCAGCTTCGCCAAGCTCGGCGTGCCAATGTTCTACGGCGAATCGGGCGAGGATCTGCGCGTTGGCGGCGAGGCGGCGGGGCACGCCGCAACGCTCGATTATATCGAGCATCGCTATCACAAGCCGCAGGACGAATATAATCCGGCGTGGGACTGGTCGGGCGCGGTCGAGGATGTGCAGCTTTATTATGCGCTCGGCCGGTCGCTGGCGGATGGTGCCGATTGGCCGAATTGGTACAAGACCGCCGAATTCCGCTCGATTCGCGATCAAAGCCGGGCGGCTGCAGGAAAGTAACGCATGACTCGTCCCTTGCCGCCCGCCGAATGGGCCCCCCACGCCGCCGTCTGGATCGGTTTTCCGAGCCATCCCGAATTGTGGGAAGCCGATCTCGAACCCGCGCAGGAAGAAGTCGCGGCGTTCGCGCGCGCGGTGCATGCCGGGGGACGCGGCGAGCGCGTGCTGCTCGTCGCCGCCAACGATGCGGCGGCAGCGGCCGCCGAGCGGCTGGCGGGCGATGTCGCGAGCGTCGTGGTCGAGCCGTTCGGCGACATCTGGTTGCGCGACACCGGGCCGATCGTGCTGTCCGACGGCAGCGCACGTGACTTTGGCTTCAACGGCTGGGGCGGCAAATATGATTTGCCGGGCGACGACGATATCGGGCGGCGGCTGGCCGCGCGCAAGAAACTGCCGGTCGAAAGCTGCGACTGGGTGCTGGAGGGCGGCGCGATCGACGGCGATGGCACCGGGCTGGTGGTGACGACCGAGCAATGCCTGCTCAACCCCAATCGCAACCCGTCCTTGACCAGGAGCGAGATCGAGCAGCGCCTGCGCGACGATCTCGGGCTGGTCGACGTGCTATGGCTGGGCGACGGGTTGATGCACGACCATACCGACGGGCATGTCGACAATCTGGCGCGTTTCGTTGCGCCGGGGGTGTTGGTGATCCCGGAGGCGGCGGAGAATGACCCCAATTGGCTGGTCTATCAGCGCGCCGCGCAAGCCGCATCCGCCAAGGACGGCATCGAGCTGGTGCGAATCCCGTCGCCCGGTCGCGTGCTTCGCGACGACGAAATCGTGCCTGCCAGCTATATGAACTTCTACATTGGCAATGCCGCCGTCGTGGTGCCGCTCTACGGTGCGCCCAACGACGATGCTGCGGTGGCGGCGGTGCAGGCGCTGTTTCCGGATCGCGCGGCGGTGGGCTTGCGGGCGGACGCAATCCTGACCGGGGGCGGGAGCTTCCACTGCATTTCACAGCAAGTGCCGGCGTAACGGGGGGCATTGGGCTCCGCGCCGCCACTCTGCCCGTTCGTTTCGAGCGTAGTCGAGAAACCTGGCACAGCGCGTTTTGCGGTTTCTTGCATGTTGCGGCTGGCCTGATCTGGTGATCCAGAAAGGTTGACCTGCAGGGGTGGCCGCCCCTGCAGGTCGGACGGGCGGGACCGTAGGTTTCTGGGCGATGCGCCGCAGTCGAGCGTGGTCCGTCCGTCCTCTTTGTCTGGCCTGAACAGATGATGGGGAGCAAGACCCGAATGCAAGAAAAGGCCGAGGCAACGCCGACGATCCATGTCGGCATCGATGTGAGCAAGGCGCATCTCGATGTGCATCTGCACCCGCTGGGCGAGCGGTTGCGCGTGACCAACGATGCGCACGGCCACCGCCACCTCGTGGCGCTGCTCACCCAGCACGCGGTGGCGCTCGTGCTGATGGAGCCGACCTCGCGCTATCACCGCGCCGTCCATCGGGCACTGTCAGGATTTCCGTGTGTGGGCGGGCGGTTGAACATTACGCCGCCATGGCCCTGATGAAGCGCTCGCCGAAGATGACGGCGAACTGGGCCTTGGCCATGGACCACTCCCGTGGCGGCATTTTCCACTCTTTCTCCGATCGGTTCAAGATCAGATAGAGCAGCTTGGTGGCAGCCTCGTCGCTGGGAAAATGGCCCCTGGCGCGGACGGCGCGTCTGAGCTTCGAGTTCAAAGCCTCGATCGCATTTGTGGTGTAGACGATCCGGCGGACCTCGTCGGGGAACGCAAAGAACGGGATCACTTCGCCCCAGGCGCGCCGCCAGCTTTGGCCGATGGCAGGATAGCGTTGGCCCCAGGGGCCGGCCTCAAACGCGCTCAGCGCCTGTTCGGCCGCCTCTGCGCTGGGCGCGCGGTAAATCTCCTTGAGCGCGCTGGCGAGGTTCTTGCGGTCTTTCCAGGACACGAAGTCCATCGAGTTCCTGAGCAGATGCACGATGCACGTTTGGACGATCGCGTCGGGGAAGACGGCGGTGATCGCCTCGGGGAAGCCCTTGAGGCCATCGACGACGGCGAGCAGGATATCCTCGGTGCCGCGGTTGCGCAGCTCGTTCATTACCCGCAGCCAGAACTTCGCACCCTCATTCTGCTCGAGCCACAGGCCGAGGACCTCCTTCGCGCCGTCGGCGCGAACGCCCAGCGCGATGTGAATGGCTTTGTTGCGAACTATGCCCTCGTCGCGGATCTTGACCCGGATCGCGTCGAAGAAAACCAGCGGGTAGATCGGATCGAGCGGCCGCTGCTGCCACGTCGCCACCTCGTCGAGCACGGCGTCGGTCACCGT